>JAPPNY010000236.1 GCA_028818385.1 Spirochaetaceae bacterium | reverse complement strand
GGTCGCGGCGGCGGTGGCCGCCGCCGTGGACGCCGCGCCGTGATCGGCTGGGCTCGGCGCTCGGAGTCGGCCGCGGTCGTCCTCGCGGCCGCCGTGGGGGTGACCCTGTTCGCGCTGGCGGCGGCTCCGCCGGGAGCCGCGACCCTGGCCCGGTTGCTGGCGGGCGGCGAACCGGCGCCGTTCGCGGACTACGCCGTGCGTTTCGCCGCCGCGCTGGTGCTGCTGGGGCTGGCGCCGGCCGCGGTGCTGCGCCTGGGCGGCGGACGCCTGCACGAGATCGGCATGCGCAGGGCGAAGCGCATCCACCCCGCCGCGGTGCTGCTGGCCTGCGCGGCCGCCGCGCTGGTCGGGTTCCTGTCACGCCGGAACCCGCAGCTCGCCGCCTTCTACCCGTTCGGGCGGCCCGAGATCCTGGAGCTGGCGCGGTCGCCGCTCGGCGTCGCCGCGCACGCGCTGGCCTACCTGTGCTGCTACTACCTGCCGTGGGAGTTCACGTTCCGCGGCGCGCTGCTGTTCCCGCTGGTGCCGCGCCGTGGCGCCGGCGCGTCCGGCGTGCTGCTGGCCGCCACCCCGCAGGCGCTCGCGTCCACGCTGCTGCACATCGGCCACCCGCCCATGGAACTGGCGGCCGCCTTCCCGTTCGGCCTGGCCCTGGGGCTGCTGGCGGTGCGCACCGGCTCGATCCTGCCGGGGCTCTTCATCCACGCGGCCGCCGGCATCGCCCTGGACCTGTCGATCCTGTTGGCGCGCTGACCGCCGGGCCGGTCAGCCGCGCGCCGCGCGCGCCGCACGGTCGGCCGCGTGGTCGTACACCACCGCCCCGCCGCGCAGGAACGGCACCGCCTGCGACCACAGGCCGCCGTCGGCTCCCAGGATCGGCTCGGCGCTGTACTGCGTGAGGTAGACGCGCCGCATGCGGCCGGTCGTGTTCGGTCCGGAGCGGTGGAAATTGTAGCTCGTGAACGCCACCACCGAGCCGGCCGGGACGGTCATGGCGATCCCCGGATCGTCGCCGCGGTAGCCGATCAGATCGTCGTCCACCGCGTCGCGGACGTGATCGGCGATCATCTCCCTGGTGCCGCCGCGCGAGTGGGGGAGGACGTAGACCGTTCCGTTGGACTCGTCGACGTCGTCCAGGGTGCACCAGCAGGAGAGGTAGGGCCGGTGGGTGGTCTGCCGGTAGCGGTTCTTGACGTAGCCGGAATCCTGGTGCCAGGCGAACGCGCCGCCGGTGTCCGCCGCCTTGACCACCCACTGCTCGTTGAACAGATAGGCGTCGGCTCCGAGCGCGGCCCGGCACACCCGCTCCATCACCTCGCCATACACGAAGCGCCACAGCCGGGGGCTCAGGTGGTAGCGGTTGCTGACGAAGTAGCGGTTGCCGCGCTGGTGGATCCCCTTCCGCTCCGTCCCGGCGGCGTCCATCTCCGCGTCGATGTACCCCATGAAGTACGAGCACTCCTCGCGCAGCATCTGCAGCGTGTCGTCGTCGATGGCGCGTTCCAGGATCAGGTATCCCTCGTCGTGGTAGCGGTCGATCTGGTCCCGGGTGACGGTGACGGGCGGTCCGGACGGCGAGCTGGCGGTGTTCATCGGGGTACTCGATGCCTGACGAGCCCGCGCGGCGTCAAGACCGTCCGGCTTGCCGCCCGTGTAGCGTGCGCGCCACGCTGCGGGCATGGGTCGTGAGCCCGCCGTGGACACGGTCGTGACCGGCGCGTCCGGGTTCGTCGGCTCCGCGCTCGCCATTCACCTGGCGGCGTCCGGGCGCCGCGTGCGCGGCATCTGGTTCCGTGGCGGTCCCGAAGAGCGGATGAGCCGGCTGGCCGCGGCCGGCGTCCGCCTGCAGCGCCACGACCTGAGCGGGGATGCCGGCGCGGGCGCGGCGCTGCAGGGGGCGGCGACCGTCGTGCACTGCGCGGGGGCGGTGAGCGACTGGGGCACGGCCGACCACTTCCGGCGCTACAACGCCGAGCTCACGGCCCGCCTGTGCCGAGCGGCCGGGGCGGCCGGCTGCCGCCGGTTCGTGCACGCCAGCTCGGCGGCCGTGCACGGCTTCGGCCCGCACCGCGACACCACGGAGCGGGGTCCGTTCTATCCTCCGGTTAACCCCTACCAGGAGAGCAAGCTGGCCGCCGAGCGGAGCGTGCAGACGCTCCTGCCCGAGGCCGTGGTCCTGCGCCTGGGCAACGTCTACGGTCCCGACGACACCACCAGCTTCTACCGCATCCTGCGGGCGATCGAGCGCGGGTTGCCGGCTTTCGTCGACGCCGGGCGCCACCTGACCTGCCCGGCGTACGTGGCCGACGTCGCGCGCGCGTTCGAGCTGGCGCTGGAGACCGAGGCGGCGGCCGGCGAGGTACTGCTGGTGACCGGGGGCGAACGCGTGACCTGGCGGCAACTGCTCTGCCACGCGGCGCTGCTCCTGGAGCGCAGGCCGCCGCGCTGGGCAGTGCCGGCGCGGGTGGCGCTGCCGGCGGCGCGGATGTGCGAATGCCTGTACCGCGCCGTTCCCGCGGCCGGCGAGCCGCCGCTGACCGTCTACCGGGTGGCCCAGACCGCGCACGACTACCACTTCTCCATCGCCCGCGCTCAGGCGGTGCTGGGCTATGCGCCGGCGACCGGCTACCGCTCCGGGATCGAGCGGACGGTGCGGGCCTACCGCCGGTCGCGGCCCGCTCCAGTTTGATGGGGCGCTACGGTGAAGCGGCGCGGCCGGCGCGGTACTCGGCCAGCGCCTCGATCACGACCTCGAAGGCGCGCTCGTCCACGACCGGCCCCACCATCGGCTCGAAGCCCTGCTGCAGAACCCGCCACTCGGCCGCCTGCTCGGCCGTGGGCTCGTGGATGGTCAGGCCGAAGCGGCGCATGAGCTCGACGGCAATGCGCTCGGCTTCGAGCACCTCCGCGGTCGCCTCCGTGCCGATTTCCTGCACGACGGCAACGAACTGCGCCCGAAGCTCCTCCGGAAACCGCCTCCACGTGCGCGTGGAGATCAGCATCGCGCCGTAGAACGGGGCGATCTCCAGTGCGTTCATGTGCTTGGCGACGCCGAACCACTGCATGGGCGCGACGATCAGCGGCGTGTTCAGCACAGCGTCGACCAGCCCGGTCTGCAGGCCCAGCATCAGCTCCGTGGCCGGCACCTCGGCGATCCGGAAGCCAGCGGCCTGCCACGCCGCCACCACGCCCGGATCGGCGTCCGGCACGTTCAGCTTCTGCCGCTGCAGGTCGGAGGGGGTGAGGGTGGGCTCGCGGCTGAAGAAGTATACCCAGCCGGCCGCCGTCCACATCAGGATCTTGAAGCCGCGGCGCTCGAACTCCTCCTCGATCAGGGGGCGGAGCCGTTCGGTGGCATGCGCCACCTCCTCCTCGTTCTCGAACAGGAACGGCATGCCGAGCGCCAGCACGCCGGGATAGACGCTGGCCAGGCCGATCGCGGAGATGGCGGCGGCGTCCAACTGGCCGGTACGCATCTTGCGCAGCATGTCGGTTTCGTCGCCGGCCACGCCGCCGGGGAAGACGGTCACTTCGATGTCGCCGCCGGAGAGCCGGTGCCACTCGGCGCCGATCTGCTGCAGCGCCTTGTCCCACAGCGTGTCCTTCGGCGCCAGGCTTGCGAACTTCAGGTTCTGCCCGGCGGCGCCGGCCGCCGCCAGCGCCAGCAGCACCACGCACGCGCACGCACGGCGCGCGGCCGAGCGCAACCGCGGGCTGCGGCGACCAACGCGGCGTCCTGACGAGACTGCGTGTTCCATGATCGTGAGCATGGTCGCGTGCGGTACCGGGAGCGTCAATTCACCGCGCCGCCGGACAGACCCAGCAGGCTGACCAGCGTGGTGGTGAGGGGCGGCACGTAGGTGATCACCAGCACCGACACCAGCAGGATCGCCAGGAACGGCAGGGTGGTGCGGTACAGCTTCGCGAGTGGAATCTCGAACCGGTAGGAGGCCAGGAACAGGTTCAGGCCGACCGGCGGGGTCAGGTAGCCGAGCTCCAGGTTGGCCAGGAAGATGATCCCCAGGTGCACGGGGTCTATCCCGTAGGACTCCGCGATCGGGGTCAGCAGCGGCACCAGCACGACGATCGCCGAGAAGATGTCCATCAGGCAGCCGGCGACCAGCAGCGCCAGGTTGAGCAGGATCAGGAACACGAAGGGCGAGCGCACGTGGTCGGAGAACCACTGCACCAGCGCCTGCGGCACCTGCGCGTCCACGATCGCGAACGACAGCGCCTTGGCCACTCCCAGGATTACCAGGATGCCGCCGATGATGGGTGCGGCCTTGGCGAACAGGCGCGGCAGGTCGCGGAGGGACAGGTCGCGGTGAATGACCATCTGCACGACCAGCAGATACACCACGGCGATCGCGGACGTCTCCACCAGGTTGGTGACCCCGCCGAACAGCAGCCCCAGGATGATGACCGGCAGCGCCACCTCCCAGCCGGCGTCCCTCAGCGCCCGGCCGACGTCCCGCAACGGCACCGGGGCGCCCGGGGCGCCGGCTGCGGGCGGTCCTTCGGACGGCACCGTCGCGCCGGCGGCGCGGCGGGCCATGCGGGCGCGCACCAGCGCGAAGGCGATCAGGGCGAACACCAGAAGGATGCCGGGTCCGACGCCGCCGGCGAACATCGCCTTGATGTTGTTCTGGCTGACGACGCCGTACATGATGATGGGCAGGCTGGGCGGGAACAGCAGGCCGATGCTGCCGGAGGCGGTCAGCAGGCCGGTGGACAGGTCCTTGCGAAACCCGTTCTCCGCCAGCAGAGCCGCCAGCAGGCCGCCGACCGCCAGGATGGTCACGCCGGAGGCGCCCGTGAAGGTGGTGAAGTAGGCGCAGATCAGCGTCGCGGCGATGATCAGGCCGCCGCGGTAGCGGGAGAACAGGGCCGTGCACAGCCGCACGAGGCGCGCTCCGGCGCCGCTCTCCGAGAGCAGGAAGCCGGACAGCGCGAACAGCGGCAGCGCCGGCACGTGCACGCCGATGAGCATCGTGTACGCCTCTCCGGGGACGGTCTCCAGTACGCCGTTGGACGCGAACATCAACAGGGCGATGCCGCCGAGCACGGCGAAGATCGGCACGCCCGCCACCGCCGAGACGATCATGAGGATCAGCAGGGGCAGCCGCAGTGACCGCAGCGCGCCATTGACGGCGTCTGCACCGTCCAGGAGGGCGGTTTCGATTGCCGCCGGCAACCCCGCGCCGGTCTCCCAGGAGAGGGTGACGATCAGGTTGGACAGCGGCTGCGTCGACAGAGTCACGCCGAGCGCGATGCCGAGCACGCCGGCCACGGTCCCCGCCCGTCCCGAACGGCCCTCCTCCTGCGGCCGGGCGGCGGCCAGCACCATGCGCAGCGCCATGAGCCCGAAGCCGACCGGCAGGATCGCCAGCACCGCCCGCTTGGGGAACGCCCCGACTCGTTCGTACCCACCGAAGCCCACCAGCGTCAGCGACGCCGCGCTGACGGCGATGCCGGTGGTGACGGCCACGGTGATGGTCGTGGCGGCGACCGCCGTCCAGCGATCGTACGGGGCGGGCAGCTTCGGCAGGCCGGCGCTCAGCGACAGGTGCTGCCGCTCACGCGTGGCGACGATGCCGGTCAGGCATGCGCCCCAGACCACCAGGTGCCTGACGTAGCCGGAAGCGGCGGTGAGGGCGGCATCGAACAGCAGGCGGGCAATGACCTGCGCGGTAGGGATGACCGCCAGCAGCAGCAGCGCGACGATCACCGCGCCGTCCTCGATGCGCGCCGCGCGCGAGGGCGGCGGAGCCGTCGAGTCGGGAGCGGATTCGCTCATGGGCAGCGGCTCATCCCGATGCCCGCCTGGCTGCCGGCGGCGGATCCTGGACGACCGCCCAGGTGACGACCGCCGCGACCAGGAACCGGTACCGGTCCAGGCTCAGGATCTCGCGGTCGGCCAGGCCGCCGGCGAGCTGCTCGGCCGCCGGCGCGTCGAGCGCCGCGCCGGACAGCATGGCCAGCAGCGCACGGGCGGCCTTCGCGAAGCGCGCATGATCTTCGCCCATCAGGTCGAGCATCTTAACCACCTGCTCGCGCGGCGTCCGCGAACGCCGACTCTGAGTCAGCTCGTCGCGCAGGCTGTCCAGCCCGGCCGCGGCGTCGTCCAGGAAGCTCCGGTAGTGGGGGTACAGAAAGCTGCCCGCGCCCAGGATCGCGGCGATCGCCAGGATCAGCTCGTCGCGCACGTAGGGGGCGAACCGGCGGCTCAGCTTGGCGATAAGGACCGGGACCGAGGTCGCGCTGCCGAACAGCTCCAGGGCGGTGGCCGCGTGGATGATCAGGCGCGGGTTCTCGGTGTCGGCCAGGAGCTGCTCGATCCGTCCGACGCTCGGCCGGTCGCCGAGCCGCCCCAGGGCCACCATCGCCTTGCCGGCCAGGAAGAAATCGCGGGAGTCCAGGCACTCCCGCAGGGCCGGGATCGCCTCGGTGACGCCCTTCTGCCCGGCCACGTTCGCGGCGAGGTAGGCGGTGGTGAAGTCGTGGTTGCGCAGCTCGTTGATCAGGGCTGGGGCCAGGTCCTCGCGCGTGTCGGCCGTGCTGAGCGCCGTCAGCGCTTCCGCACGCACCGCGAACCGCGGTGAGGACAGCTTGCGCACCAGGTCGCGGGCGGTCACGCGCGAGCGCGACGAGCCGAGCTCCTGGATGAGTTGCTCCTCCTCGAACGGGCTGCGCACCCGTTGCAGCCGGTTGAGCAACCCCAGCGCGCGCAGGTCGCGGATGGAGAACATCATCGACAACACGTCTCGCGCGCGGTAGGCACCCAGCCGCTCCAGCCCGCCCATGCCGACGACGATGGCCGCGAACAGCACTGTCACCAGCGCGAAGTAGGCGCGGAACGAACCGGTCACCCCCAACGCGCCCCCCAGCAGGTCCAGCAGCGCGCCGCCGGCCAGCGAGCCCAGCGTGCCGCCCAGCCCGGTGGCCAGCATGTACAGGATGCCCAGGTTGAGCCGCTCGGATGGCTTGCCGATCGACAGGAAGTAGACGGTGGAGGCGCTCTGCAGCCCGCTGGCGCCCAGCATGAAGACGAAGAACGCCGCCGCGCCGTAGATCCATGCCGCGGTCGCGGGCAGGGGAGGCGCCACCACCAGCGGCAGCATCACCACCGCGATCGCGGCGGCCGACAACACCAGCAGCGGCTGGGCGCCGATGCGGTCGGTCATCAGGCCGCTGAGCAGGGCCATGACGATGGCGCCGACGGAGCCGATCACCGTCACCAGCATGATCGAGTTGTCGCCCATGCCGTAGACCTGCCGCAGGAACACGATGAAGAACGGGCTGACCATGAAGGAGCCGGCGAACACCGCCAGGATCAGGATCAGGAAGCGGCGCATGGTGGCGCCGCGCAGCGCCTCGGCCGCGGCCCGCAGGAGCGGTCCGGAACGCTCCTCGCGCGGCGGTTCCGGCAGGCGGAACACGGAGAAGGTGGCGATGACGCCGGCCGCCACGCCCACCGCCAGGATGACCGTGAACACCGCCAGCGGCGACTCTCGGTCCAGGACCAGACCCATCAGCAGGCCGGTCACGATGATCACGGCGTGGATGATGAGCTGCATCCGCGACATGAACAGGCCGCGGTCCTGCGGCGTGGTCAGGTGGCCGATGACCGGCTGCATGCCGGCCATGCCGGCTCCGCGCGCCAGGTTGAAGCCCAGCACGCCGATGAACAGCAGCGCTACCGCCACGGTGGTCTGCCCCGCGCCCGCGAACAGCGCCACCACCAGCAGCGGCGCCGCCATGATGGAGCGTGCGCTCCAGAACAGGCCCATGGCGCGCACGTTGCCGAGCCGGGTGACGAACAGCCGGCCGATGAGCGGCATGAACTGGGACAGCGGGATGACGGCGAACAACACGCCGATCATCACGCTGCCCAGGCCCACCCGGAGCCCGAACAGGGTGATCAGGTTGCCCGACAGGCACTGGAACGAGCAGACGTTGAACAGGGTGAAGATGTGAAAGGTGCGCTGCGCGGCGATCCGCTGCGCGGGGCTGAGCACGCGGCGCTCGGGCGGTGGCTCCGCGGTGCTCACCGGCCGAAGGTAGGTTCGGCCCGCGGCGGTGGTCAACGAACAGCGATCATTACTTGGTATCCTCGGATTGCTGCCCCACATGCAGCACGCGGCTGCCGATCTGCGCCTGATCCAGTATCACCGTCAGCCAGTGCACCCCCGGCGCACGGAACGCGGCCCCCGCCATCGGAAACACGATCTCCACGTCGGTCGCCGGCGTCCGCACCTGCACCTCGCCATGCGACCGGACGATCACGGAGCCCGTTTCGTCGTGGACGACGTTGACCGTCACGTCGTGCCGGCCCTTCGCCACGTTGCCGAAGGCGATGTACACGTACCAAGTCGGAGCGACCGTCGGGAACTGCGAGAAGTTGAAGCTCTGAAAGATGCCGATGAGCCCCTTCTTGCCGTTGTCCTCCTCGATAGCCTTGTCGGCGAAGACGATGGCATGCAGGACGACTTCCACATCTTCAGTGTACTCCGCTCCGCATCCGCACGCATCCGCATTCGATGCGTGCCGCAGCCTGACTCGTTTCGTCTATACTTCACGGCCTTTGAACGGATGCGCGGTGGTTGTCGTGATCGTCGGGTTCGGCGTGGCACTGCTCGCCGCCGTGGTCTGGCGCTCGTGCGGGTACCCCGATCGTCGGAGGCACGCACCGTGGTTCAATCGGCCGTTGTGGACGCTTGAGTCGGGCGAACGCGATCTGCTCGAGATGCGGGAGCGACTCGAAAGGGATTCACGCGGGGTCTGACTGACGATAGACGGCCTCTACGGACATACCCGCCGGTGCATCGCGCTCCTGGTAAGGGGGCGCGGCTCTGTCGCGGCTCAGCATGTGCACGTATCAGCGGCTTGGTTCCCGTATGCTTGGGCATCAACGACCTTCCCGGAGCGGTCCTTCAGGCACGCCACATCCCCGGCGTTGCCCCAGATGTTTTTCGCGGAGACCGGCAGGCAGGGGTGATGGGTGTCCACGCAGCCCGTGCCGCTGCCCACGGCAAGGCTTTTTCCGGAGGCCAGCATTACACCTGAAGGAATCATCAGCACGTCGCGGTCGTCGTCGCAGATCCGCCATCCTGAGAGGTCCACCGCGTCGGACCCGTCGTTGCGTAACAGCACGTGCTCGGCGCGGCTCTGGTTGCGGATGTCGGCGATGATCACCCCTGTGGCGGCCTTGCCCTTCCAAACCCCGCTCTCCCGCGACCGGGCTTCCCGCTCCAGGTCCTCAAACTCAGGCAGGAAGTACATCAGGTCATCGCCGCGATAGACGACGGCGAGCCCGGTTTCGATCAGCTCGGCGTTCAGCAGCTTACCGTCCGGCACGTAGACGAAGGCCAGCAGGCGGCCGAACTGGTCGCGCCGCTGGAAGTCGAAGGCCAAGTACACTGGTCCTGTGCCGGCGCGGCGCGCGGTATGCTCCTGCGCCTCCGCGGCCAGCGGGTCGCCCAACTCCGGGGTGTCAATGCCCATCAGGCGGACGCGCTCGGTCGCGCGCATACCGTGGGGCGGGTCGGCGATCGCAACCTCGAAGGTGTCGCCGTCCACATGGCGCGTCACCGTAGCCGGGGTCATCTGCCGCAGGTCCGCGTCCTGGGAGTGCTCCAGGCGCGCCACCGTGACGTCGTAGACGATCGGCCGGCGGGCTCCCTCGGCTCCGGCACCTGCGGCTCCCAGGATCAGCATCACCGATCCTGCCAGGAGCACGGATATCCGCGTGCACGTGGTCATGTCACGGGTGACGACTGTCTCAGACCAAGCGTACGGCGCGCGCCTCTCCTGTCGTGCGATCAGTTCGTTTCGCCAGGAGGAGGCGCTATCGTGCCGGTCCGCTCATGCAATATCGTTTCGACGACCGACAAGCGACCTTCCACTGCCGACAGACGCTCCCCGAAGCGATCGAGCTTGTCGCCGATCCTGCCCATGTCGCCACGCATCCACCCGAACAGCGCCACCATCACTCCAAGCAACGTCGCGCCGACCGCAAGGATGGCGATCAACTCCCCGGTCATCGCGTCCACCGAGCCACCCGTGCCGTTTCCGCGGCCGCCCCACAGGGACACGTGTTCATGCTCATCCGTGAATCCTCCTCCGTAGCTTACGTCCGGTCGGCAATCGCCATCAACATTCACGCTGCACAAGTACGCGCGGACCGGGACGGTGTATCGATCGCCCGCGCCGCGCTACCATGCGTCGCCATGACGGCGAACGACTTTCGGCTCGACGGCAGGCTCGCCTTGGTCACCGGCTCGACCTCCGGCATCGGCGCCGCGCTGGCGCGCGGCCTGGGCGAGGCGGGCGCCCACGTGCTGGTCAACGGCCGCCGGCTCGACCGCGTCGATCAGATGATCGAAGCGCTGCGCGCGGACGGGATCGAGGCCGACGCCTGCCCCTTCGACACCCGCGACGAGCAGGCGGGGGACGAGGCGATCGGCGCGGTCGAGCGGTCCATCGGGGCTATCGACATCCTGGTCAACAACGCCGGCATGACGCGGCGCGCGCCGATGGTCGAGCTGGACTCCGCCGCCTGGCAGGAGGTGATCGACACCGATCTCACGGCGCCCTTCCTGGTTGGCCGGCGGGTCGCGCGCGGCATGTGCGAGCGGGGCCGCGGCAAAATCATCAACACCTGCTCGCTGATCAGCGAGCGTGCCCGGCTCGGCACTGCCGCGTACGGGGCCGCCAAGGGTGGACTGCAGATGCTGACGCGGGCGATGGCGGTGGAGTGGGGTCCGCACGGGGTGCAGGCCAACGGCATTGGCCCCGGCTACTTCGTCACGGAGATGACCCAGCCGCTCGCCGACGATCCGGCGTTCAACGCCTGGCTGCGCGAGCGCACGCCGGCCGGCCGCTGGGGGGACACCACCGAGCTGGTGGGCCCGGCCGTGTTCCTGGCCTCGGACGCCTCCAGCTTCGTCAACGGCCACGTGCTGTACGTGGACGGCGGCTTCCTGGCGCTGCTGTGAACGAAACGCGCCCCCGGTCCTCGGCTCAACGAATCGTCGGCTCGGGAGTCGCCGGAGACTGGTCGAGCACGTGGGTCATCAGCGAGGGGATGCCGGCCTCGTACCGAACAGGCGACGGTTGGCCCGGCGGGCACCAGACAAAGCCCAGACGCTCACACGTTGCCAGGGCCGCCTGCACGTGCTCGTGGCCGGCGTTCGGGGCGAGGCCGTCCGCGATGGCGGACTTCAACTCGGCATAGGTCAGTCTCGGCGTGCATTGAAGCCGTGCTGCCACCTGCTCGGCGGCGGCCACCCAACCCGACCGGTCCAGCTCGTAATACCGGTCCTGATAATAGTCCGTCATGCGGACCGCCACGTCGGGGCGCGCAGCGTCCGCATGAGCGGCCGTCAGCCGGGTCGCGCCGGTGGCCAGGCGCTGCTGCCACAGGGCCTCGCCCCAGAGCTGGATGAAGTACGGATAGCGCTGGCTGTGCTCGACGACCGCGTCGAGGGCGCCCGGGTCGATGCTCACGCCGTGGGCCGCCAGCGGCTCGACCAGGGCGGCGCCGGCGGCGGCGGCGCTCAGCAGGCCGATGCCCAGGCGTCCCGCGCCCAGACGGCTCCAAAAGGATGCGTCCATGGCGCCCAGATGCGCCGGCAGGCCCGGCGTACCGGCCATCACCAACAGGAACGGAGCCTCGGTGCGCACCTTCTGACTGGCGTTGAGCAGCGTTCTGCCCACCACGAGGTCGAGTGTGTGCGCTTCGTCGAGCAGCACCGCAAGCGGCTTCCCGTGGCACCGGGCGGTCAGTTCCGCCCGCAGGTTCCGAATGCTGCCGGGAGCCGGCGCCCATTCGACCGAACCGACGGCCGCGACACCCACCTTCCGGGGCAGCAGCTTCGCCAGCCTCGAAGGCGGCGCCAGGACGTCGATCAGGCCGTCCCGTGTCGGGATGTCGTCGGGAGTCAGGGTCACTACGTCCACGTCCGTTCGGTCGCGACAGGCGCGTTCGAACCAGTTGAGCAACACGGTCTTGCCGGTGCCGCGCGGGCCGATGAGGGCGACGTTGTGCGGCGGAGCCTTGCCGCCGAGCAGGTCGGCCAGACACTGCGTCAGCACCGCCTCTTCCCGCTCACGCCCGGTGAGTGCCGGCGGCGTGGCGCCGTCGCCGGGCGTGAACAGGCGTTGCTCTGTCGCCTCCATAACGAACGACAACGTACCATCGATTCACCGCTACCTGGTAACCGCGGGCGCTGTTTGGAGGAGCTGACCGGACGCTGTTATCGTTCTCCTGACGATGCCGACGCTGCTTCGCACCCCGCTGCACGCCGCCCACGAGCGGCTCGGCGCCCGCATGGTGCCGTTCGCGGGCTGGAGCATGCCCGTGCAGTACGCCGGGATCGTCGCCGAGCACCGCGCGGTGCGCACCGCGGCCGGCCTGTTCGACGTCAGCCACATGGGAGAGATCGACGTGGCCGGCCCCGGAGCCGCCGCTTGCGTCGCCCGGCTGGCCTGCCTGGACATCGGGCGGCTGGCGGTCGGCGCGGCGCGCTACTCGCTGATCCTCGATGATGCCGGCGGGGTCATCGACGACGTGATCGTGTACCGGCTGACGGACGACGGGTACCGCGTCGTGGTTAACGCCGCCAACAAGGACGTGGTGGTCGAGCACGCGCGCGGGGTCGCCGCCGGCATGCGCGGCGTCGAGCTGCGCGACCGGAGCGCGGAGTTGGGACTGATCGCCATCCAGGGACCGCGGGCGGAGGCGATCCTGCAGGGCGTTGCCGCCACCGACCTTGCCGCCATCGGCATCTATCGCTGCCGGGATACCGAAGTGGCAGGCGCGGCGGCGCTGGTGGCGCGCACCGGCTACACGGGCGAGGACGGGTTCGAGGTGTTCGTCGCCGCCGACCGCACGGAGGCGCTGTGGACGGCGCTGCTGGAAGCGGGCGCCTCCGCCGGCGTGCAGCCGGCGGGGCTCGGGGCGCGCGACACGTTGCGGCTGGAGGCGTCGTTCCCGCTGTACGGGCACGAGCTCACGCGCGAGGTGTCGCCGCTGGAGGTCGGGCTTGGCCGGTTCGTGTCGAAGGGCGACGCCTACGTCGGCGCGTCCGCCATCGCCGCCCAGCGAGCCGCGGGCGTGGCGCGGCGTCTGGCCTGCCTGCCGCTCGACGGGCGCGCGATCGCCCGAGCGGGGTTCACGATCACCACCGCCGGCGGGGAGCCGGCCGGAACCGTGACCAGCGGCGGCTATGCGCCGTGGCTGGAGCGGAGCGTGGCCATGGGGCTGGTGGCGCGCGAGCACGCGGCGGTGGGCGGCGACCTGGCCGTGATCATCCGGGACCGCCCGGTGGCCGCCACCGTCGTTCAGCGCCCATTTTACAGGCGGAAGCCCGAGTAAGAGGAAGCGATGATGGAATTCCCCCAGGACCTGCGGTACACCGCCGAGCACGAGTGGACCCGGCCGGACGGCGATCGGGTCGTGATCGGCATCACCGACCACGCCCAGCACGAGCTCGGCGACGTGGTCTACGTGGAGCTTCCCGAGGTCGGTGCCGAGCTCACGCAAGGCAGCCCGTTCGGCGTGATCGAGAGCGTCAAGGCGGCCAGCGACCTGTTCGCCCCCCTGTCGGGCGAAGTGGTGGCCGTGAACGATGCCCTGGAGTCCGCGCCGCAGCTCGTCAACGAATCGCCGTACGGCGACGGCTGGATCGTCACGATCCGCCCCACTGGGCCGGACGCGGAGGAGGGGCAGCTCATGGACGCGGAGGCCTACTCGCAACTCGTGCAGTCGGCCTGAGCCCGCCGTGCAATACGCCCCGCACACCGACGCCGAGGTCGCCGCGATGCTGCAGGCGATCGGCGTCGCCAGCGTCGAGGAGCTGTTCACGGACGTCCCGCACGCCCAACGGTTTCCCCGGCTCGACCTGCCGGACGGGTTGAGCGAGCCGGAAGTCGCCGCCGTCTTCCGCGAACTGGCCGACCGCAACAGCGCCCTCGACCGGCACAGCTGCTTTCTGGGCGCCGGCGCCTACCACCACTACACGCCGGCCGTGATCCCGCACCTGCTGTTCCGCAGCGAGCTGTACACCGCCTATACCCCGTACCAGCCGGAGGTGAGCCAAGGGACGCTGCAGACCATCTTCGAGTTCCAGACGATGGTCGCCCGGCTGCTCGGCATGGAAGTGGCCAATGCGTCGATGTACGACGGCTCCACCGCGCTGGCGGAGGCGGCGCTCATGGCCGCCCGGCTGCGCCGCGGCCGGGAGACGATCGCGGTCAGCGAGGCCGTGCATCCCGAGTACCGCGAGGTGCTTGCCACCTACCTGTCCGGCCTGGGCCTCCGTATCGTGACCATCCCGTTCGACCGCGCGTCGGGACGTACCGATCCCGGCGAGGTGGAGCGGGCGCTCGGCGACGACATCGCCGCCCTGCTGCTTGCCTACCCGAACTTTCTGGGCGTGATCGAGCCGGTCGCGGACCTCTGCGAGCGTGCCCACGCGGCCGGGGCGCTGGCGGTGGTGTCGGCGGACCCGGTCGCGCAGGCGGTGCTGCGCCCGCCCGGCGAGCTGGGCGTCGACATCGCCACCGCGGAGGGGCAGCCGCTCGGCATACCGCTGTTCTACGGCGGCCCCTACGTGGGCCTGCTGGCCACCTCCATGCGCAACGTCCGGCAGATGCCGGGCCGCCTGGCGGGTATCGCCCGCGACGAGCGCGGCCGGCGCGGCTTCGTGCTGACCCTCAAGCCGCGCGAGCAGGACATCCGCCGCGAGAAGGCGACCAGCAACATCTGCACCAACGAGGCGCTGATCGCCACCGCCGTGGCCATCTACCTGGCGGCACTGGGCCCGTCCGGGCTCCGCGAGGTCGCCGACCAGTGCTATCACCGCTCCCACTACCTGGCCGCCGAGCTCTCACGCCTGCCGGGGGTCGAAGCGCGCTTCTCCGGGCGGTTCTTCCGCGAGGTGGCGGTGCGCACGCCGGTGGCGCCTGCCGAGCTGAACCGGCGGCTCTGGGCCGACCACGGCATCGTCGGCGGGCTCGACCTGGGCCGCTTCGACCTGGGCCTGGACGGCTGCTGGCTGCTCACCGCGACGGAGCTCAACAGCCGCGCCGACATCGACCGGCTGGTGGCAGCCGTGGCGGAGGCAGTCGCATGAGCGCCGCCGGCCTGTCCGGGGCTGCCCTGCTGCCGGAGCAGCCGCTGCTGTTCGAGCGCTCGGTCGCGGGACGGACCGGCGTGCAGCTCCCGCCCCTGGACGTGCCGCGCGCCGAGGCGTTGCCGGCGGAGCTGCGCCGCGCCGAGCTGCCCCTTCCGGAGCTCGCCGAGCCGGAGGTCGTGCGCCACTTCACCAACAGCTCGCGGCGCAACTTCTCGGTCGACCAGGGCTTCTATCCGCTCGGCTCCTGCACCATGAAGTACAACCCCAAGATCAACGACCGCATCGCCGACCTGCCGGGGCTGGCGCTGATCCATCCCTATCAGGACGAGGCGACGGTGCAGGGTGCGCTGCGCCTGCTCTGGGAGCTGCAGGAGTGGCTGGGCGAGATCGCCGGACTTCCCGGCGTGTCCCTGCAGCCGTCGGCCGGCGCGCACGGCGAGCTGACCGGCGCGCTCGTCATCCGCGCCTACCATGACGCGAAGGGCTCCCAGCGGACGACGATGCTGGTGCCCGATTCCGCGCACGGCACCAACCCGGCGACCGCCGCCATGGCCGGCTACCGGTCGCGCACCGTGCCGACCGGCGCGGACGGCAACCTCGACTTCGACGCCGTTCGGGACGCGCTCGACGACAGCGTAGCCGGGCTGATGATCACCAACCCGAACACGCTGGGGCTGTTCGTGGAGCGCATCACGGACATCGCCGCCGCCGTGCACGAGGCCGGCGGCCTGGTCTACATGGACGGCGCCAACATGAACGCCATGGTCGGCGTGGCCAAGCCCGGCGACCTGGGCACCGACATCCTGCACTTCAACCTGCACAAGACCTTCAGCGTCCCGCACGGTGGCGGCGGCCCGGGAGCGGGCGCGACGGCGGTCACCGCCGAACTGGCGCGCTTCTTGCCGGCGCCGGTGGTGGCCCGCGACGGCGACCGGTACTTCCACGACCACGACCGGCCCGACTCGATCGGCCGCGTGCGCGCCTTCTACGGCAACGTCAACAACGCCGTGCGCGGCTACGCCTACCTGCGGTCGCTGGGCGGCGACGGGCTGGCCGCCATGAGCCGGCTGGCGGTGGTGGCCGCCAACTACGTGCGGACCGCGCTCGCCGGCGCGCTGGAGGTGCCCTATCCGCGCGTCTGCAAGCACGAGGTGGTCTTCAGCGCGCGCCGCCAGGCACAGGAGCACCGCGTGCGGGCCCTGGACATCGCCAAGCGCCTGATCGACTACGGCATCCACCCGCCGACCATCTACTTTCCGCTCATCGTGCCGGAGGCGCTGATGGTGGAGCCCACGGAGACCGAGTCCAAGGCGACCCTGGACGGGTTCGTGGCGGCCATGCGCGCCATCCTGGAGGAGGCGGCGGATACCCCCGAGCTGGTGCGCACGGCCCCGCACACGACGCCGATCGGCCGCCTCGACGAGGCGACCGCCGCCCGCCGGCCGGTGCTGGTCTGGCCGCAACAGGACGATTGAGTAAACTCCGCGGAGTTGACGCGACTACGCGGAGACGCGCACCGTGTGCCGGTCGTGACAGCCGAGTGGATCGCCGTCGTCGTCGCCATCCTCGCAGTGGGGGTCGCCGGCACCGTGGCGGTAGTCTCCGGCTTTCGAAGGCTCGCCGACGCGGATCAGCGAATCGCCGATCAGGTCGCGGCCGTCGATCACAGGGTCGCGCGGCTTGAGGGGACAATCGACACGCTGCAACCGGTGGTGCCGGAGGATGGCGCGGGTTCGACCATCTGGATGCTGAGGGACAGCTTCGTCGAGGAGCACGGCGACTTGGAGGCCGATCTCGAACTGCCGCTGAGAGAAGTCGCGGAGCGGCGCGCATCACTTGGTCGAGACGAGGATGTGAAGTGTGTGAGCACATCAAGGGGATAGAATAGGCGACAAAGTGCCCCGGGCGGGAGGCCCACAATCCCCAGGGCAGGACGATCCCACGCTCGGGTCCGTTGGTCGGGGCGGAACCCTCGATCA
>JAPPNY010000267.1 GCA_028818385.1 Spirochaetaceae bacterium | reverse complement strand
GATCGAGGGTTCCGCCCCGACCAACGGACCCGAGCGTGGGATCGTCCTGCCCGATCAGTCGGCGTGGGTGGTCTGCCTCAACAGCGCATGGCAGGACTTCGTCGCCGACGCCATCGCCAAGACCATGGACGAGTTCGGGATCGACGGCGTCTATCTCGACGGCACCGAGTTTCCGGCCGGGTGCATCAACACCCTGCACGGCTGCGGCAGCACGCGGCCCGACGGATCGATCGCCAAGTCGTACCCGATCTTCGGCGTGCGCAGCGCCATGCGCCGCATCCACACCGCGGTCACGTCACGGAAGCCGGAGGGGCAGGTCAACGTGCACAACTCGACCTGCATGGTCATGCCGACGCTCGGGTTCGGCACCTCGTACTGGGATGGGGAGCAGTTCCAGGACGTCCGCGGCATCGACAACGCCGCGACGCAGCTCCCGCTGGACGCGTTCCGCGCGGAGTTCATGGGCCGTCAGTGGGGCGTGCCGGCCGAGTTCCTCTGCTACGGCCAGGGCTTCACCTTCGAGCAGGCATGGGCCATCACGCTGATCCACGACGTCCCGGTCAGGCCGATGAGCGGAACCGGACTGGAGGACCTGGAGCTGGCCTCGCGCATCTGGCGGATCATGGACGACTTCGGCCGCGGAGAGGCCGAGTTCGTGCCGTACTGGGGCAACGCGGAGTACGTGCGCGCCGATTCAGCCGGCATCCACGTAAGCCTCTACCGGCACCCAGCGAACGGCGTGCTCGCCGTCGTGTCGAACCTGAGCCGCGAGCGGACGGCGTTCGCGCTCGCCGTGAGCTGGGAGCTCCTCGGCCTGGATCGGGCGACGGCCTCGATTGTCGACGGGTTGGAGGGATCACCGGCTCGCCTGGACGGCAATCTCGATCCCTTCGGCTGGCGGCTGCTCTGGATCAGGCCATCGAACGGCTAGCCGCTGACGGCACGCGGTCGCGCACGGTCAGAACACGCCGGGGATCAGCTCGCCGGTGCGGTCGAGGAGGTGGGCTGCGCCGATGCACTATGCGAACGTCATGAAGAAGAAGGGAACTTCACCGCGCCAAGTCACCCTCTGTGCGTACGCCCGGTTCGAAGCGGACAAGATGCACGTCACGGTCGCTCCGGTCGGCGATGCCTTCATAGCGAGAGGGTCGGCGGTCGAGCTCTGGGTCTGGCACCGCTCGCGGCGCGAGCAGTTCGTACGCACCAGGATCGCCGACTTCGACCAGCCGTCGAGCCGGACGGTCGTGCTCGACCTGGAGAAGGTGCCGGCAGGCACGGCGGAACTGCAGGCCGTCCTCGTCGATCGATGGGGTCGCGAGTGCATCACGCATCTCATCCAGAGCGCCGATCCAGCGGACACGCCCGACTGGTGGGGCTCGCGCGCCGGGCTCGATCCCGGAGTCCCCGTTGCCTGGACCGCACTTGCAGGTGCGGCGCAGGCCGAGGGAGCGTATGCGGTTGACTGCTGGGGGAGGACGTACCGGCTCGCTCCTGGCTGTCTGCTCGAATCGGTGACCGCGCTGGGCAGCCGGATCCTGCATGCGCCCGTCCGGCTGACGGCGGTCGTCGGCGGCCGGAGCTTGCGGTTCGCCGCGGAAACGATCGATGAGGTGGCGTCGGACCCAAGTGAGGTCGTGCTGGCACAGCGTCTGACCGCAGGGAACCTCGACGTGCGCGTGCAGGCGCACGTCGAGTTCGACGGGATGATCCGCTTCGACGTCGAGGTCTCCGCGGTCGACGCCGTCGACCTGGACTCCCTGTCGATCGAGATTCCCGTCCGCGCGGAGCACGCGGAGTACCTGTATCACTTTCCGGGGGCATGGGGGACGGCCAGGAACGCCGGCGCGCTCCCGGACACCGCCGTCAGGATGGGTTTCCGGCCGTACGTCTGGCTGGGAGACGAGGATCGCGGACTGGCCTGGTTCAGCGAGTCCGACCGCGACTGGCACGTCGCCCCGGGTGCGCCGGCCACGGAGATCGTCCGCGACGGGGACCGCGTGCTGCTCACGCTCCACCTGGTGTCCGCGCCGCTGCGGCTGGCGCCGGAGTCGCAGCGGCCGCTCGCGTGGGACACGGCGCCCGAGCTTGCCAACGCCGTGATCCGGGACGCGGCGGTCACGGGCGAGCGAGGGGAGCGCTACCAGCTTCTGAGGTACACGTTCGGCCTGCAGGCCACGCCGGTCAAGGCGGTCGACCAGGGAGCGTGGGATCACCGGTCCATTCATATCGGACCGGAGCCGCCGGGAACGGGATTCACGGCGCCTCTGACCCTCGAGCCGTGGTTTCTGGACCGATGCGTCCGGGCGGGTGTCAGAACGGTGGTGCTCCATCAGTTCTGGACCGACATCGAGGCGCACACGATTCCGGTAGACCGTCAGCGGCTGCACGAGCTCGTCAAGGCGTGCCATCAACGGGGGCTCAAGATCCTGCTGTACTATGGGTTCCTGATCTCCAGCGCGGCGCCCGAGTGGCGGGACTTCGGGCCCGGCTGTCTCACCACGCCTGCGTACGGCTACCCGCTGTTCCGTGACCCGCCGCAGCCCGATCAGTCGGCGTGGGTGGTCTGCCTCAACAGCGCATGGCAGGACTTCGTCGCCGACGCCATCGCCAAGACCATGGACGAGTTCGGGATCGACGGCGTCTATCTCGACGGCACCGAGTTTCCGGCCGGGTGCATCAACACCCTGCACGGCTGCGGCAGCACGCGGCCCGACGGATCGATCGCCAAGTCGTACCCGATCTTCGGCGTGCGCAGCGCCATGCGCCGCATCCACACCGCGGTCACGTCACGGAAGCCGGAGGGGCAGGTCAACGTGCACAACTCGACCTGCATGGTCATGCCGACGCTCGGGTTCGGCACCTCGTACTGGGATGGGGAGCAGTTCCAGGACGTCCGCGGAAGTGAGGATGCGGCGACCCAACTCCCGCTCGACGCGTTCCGCGCGGAGTTCATGGGCCGCCAGTGGGGCGTGCCGGCCGAGTTCCTCTGCTACGGCCAGGGCTTCACCTTCGAAGAGGCATGGGCCATCACGTTGGTACACGATGTCCCGGTCAGGCCATTGAACCGGGACGGACTGGGGGAGCTCGATCTGGCCTCGCGCATCTGGCGGATCATGGACGACTTCGGCCGCGGAGAAGCCGAGTTCGTGCCGTACTGGAGCAACGCGGAGTACGTGCGCGCCGATTCAGCCGGCATCCACGTAAGCCTCTACCGGCACCCAGCGAACGGCGTGCTCGCCGTCGTGTCGAACCTGAGCCGCGAGCGGACGGCGTTCGCGCTCGCCGTGAGCTGGGAGCTGCTCGGCCTGGATCCGGCGGCGGCCTCGATCGTCGACGGGTTGGAGCGGTCGCCGGCTCGCCTGGACGGCGATCTCGATCCCTTCGGCTGGCGGCTGCTCTGGATCGGGCCGAACGGCTCATAGTAGTCAGCCCTTGACGGCGCCGACGATCACCCCGTGGATGAAAAAGCGCTGCAGGAACGGATAGAGCACGACCACCGGCAGCACGGTGCAGACGATCGCGGCGTTGATCAGGTTCTGCGGCAGGATGTTGTCGAGATCGTCGACGACGTTGCCGACGTCGAGCTGCCCGCCGCCGATCAGCGGATTGGTGTAGATGTCGCGCAGCATGTACTGCAGCGTCCATTTCCACTTGTCGCGGATGAAGATGAGCACCGGGAACCACATGTTCCAGTAGAACACCGCCGAGATGATGGTGAAGGCGGCCACCATGGGAACGATCAGGGCGAAGACGATCCGAAAGAGGATCGCGAACTCGGAGGCGCCGTCCACCTCGGCCGACTCCATGATCTCCTGCGGCAGCCGCACGATGGCGTTGCGGAAGACGATGATCAGAAACGGGTCCACCAGGTACGGAAGCATGAGGGCGAGCCTGGTGTTGTTGAGCCCGTACGAGTTCACGATCAGGTAGAACGGGATGAGCCCGCCGGAGAAGTACAGCGGGATCAGGATATAGATCAGCGCGGCGCGCATCCCCAGGAAGTGCTTGTTCGCCAGCGCGTACGCGGCGCTGACCGCGATCAGTATGGCCACCAGCGTATTGACAGTCGTGAGCAGCACGGTGTTGGTCAGGCTGGTGAGAAAGAGCCTGCTGCTCAGGATGATGTCGTAGCCCCTGGTGTAGAGCTCCACGGGTACGATCGTCACCTGGTTCTTCAGGATGGCGCTCTTGCTGCTCAGGGAGACCGCCGCCACGTGCATGAAGGGCAGGACGATGCAGAGGCCCAGCAGGATGAATCCGAGATAGAGGAACACCTCGAAGACCCGTCGTGAGACGGACCGATAGCGCAGCATTGCTACCATAGGCCGACTCCCGTGAGCCTGCGCGCGACCTTGTGCGCGGCGAACAGCAGACCGAACGCGATGACGGATTGCACCAGGCCGATGGCCGCGGTCAGACTGTACTGCGCCTGCTGCAGCCCGAGGCGATAGATGTAAACGGCGAGCACGTCCGAGACTTCGTAGTTCAACGGGTTGGCGAATACGAAGATTCGCTCGAACTCGACCAGGAACAGGCGCGAGATCCGGAAGATCAGCAACAGCATGATCACCGGCAGCAGCCCGGGCAGGGTGACCGAGAATACCATGCGCAGCCGGCTGGAGCCGTCGATGTAGGCCGCCTCGTAGAGATCGGAGTCGATGCTGGTCAGCGCCGCGAAATAGAGGATGGCGCCCCATCCCATGTTCTTCCAGATCTCCAGGGTGACGACCATCGGCCGAAACAGGTCCACCCGCCCCATGAAGTGGACGGGGTCGGCGCCGAACAGGACGACGAGCTTGTTCAGCATGCCGTGCAGCGGCGAGAGGAGCTGATACATGATCCCGTAGACCACGACCCACGACACGAAGTGAGGCAGGTACGACACGGTCTGGCTCACCCGCTTGAACGGATTGCTGGCGATCTCGTTGGCCAGCAGCGCGAAGACGATCGGAGCGGGAAAGCCGATCAGGATGTCGAGCAGGCTGATGTAGATCGTGTTCTTGACGACGTTCCAGAAGCGGGCGTCGGAGAGGAAGAAGCGAAAGTGCTCGAGCCCCGCCCAGGCGCTTCCCAGGATGCCGCGATACGGCGTGAAGTCCTTGAAGGAGATGATGATGCCGTAGATCGGCAGGTAGTTGAACAGGAACAGCAGCACCGCCGCCGGCAGGA
The DNA here is from genome assembly GCA_028818385.1 of Spirochaetaceae bacterium. Next base: position 12,144 of record JAPPNY010000267.1, on the reverse strand, counting down.
ACAGCGCGAACAGCGACAGCGCGCGTTTCGTGATCTTCCGCCGTGACGCCGGGCGGGCCGCTGCCGGTGCCTGAACGTCTGCCATCTCGGTCGTGCCTCTCCTGTGGTGAAAGCGGGGGGCGCATACCTGAGCATGCGCCCCCCGGGTTCGGTGTTACGTCGCTACGCTACGGTGTAGATGTGGCCTACCAGTCGACCATCCTGACGTTCTTGGCCCGCAGATCGTCCCGGTTCTCCTGCACGTACCGGGTCTGGTAGTCATAGATGAAGCCGAATTCTTCCTTGAATTTCGCGACCTCCTCGTCGAACTGATCCAGGGTGATCTGCCCGGAGATGGCCTTGGCGATGGCCGCGCTGATGAAGGGGTTGACCTCGCCGGCCTTCTTGCTGACCTCCGGGTCCGTGGGGACGAACGGCATGTAGCTCAGGCCCACCTCACGGTCCTTCTCGATCAGCCACTGCGCGCTGTCGTAGGCGCGCTGCCACTCCATCGGGTGCCGGCCTTCCTGTACGGCGTACTTGACCTGCGTGGGCCAGAATCCGCTGATGACGCCCAGGTGCAGCGTCCAGTAGTGGGAGTCCGGATCGTCGAGGTCGCGGAAATAGAGGCGGTCGGTGGCCATGCGCGTCCCGTCCTGCACGGTGTATTCCTTGCCCTCCCGGCCCCACGATATGACGTCCCAAAGCTCGTCGGACGCGAAGGCCTCAAGCACCCGCCACGCCCGGTCAGGGTGCTTGGAGGCGGAGGTGATGCCGGTGCGATGGGATGAGATCGGGAAGATGTCCACGCCGTAGTTGATGCTCAGGTCCGCCATGTACCTGGGATCCGTCAGGGCTTCCGGGTACTCGTCGAGCGGCGGCGTGTATACCCACACTTGGCCGGCGTTCAGCATGTTGTCGTACCCGGGTATGACCTGGTCGGTGGCGTTGGAGAACATGGACACGTAGCGCTCGGCTCTCTTCTGAACCCACGCGGCCGTATCGCTGGTGGCGAACTCGGGATCCAGGATGCCTTCCTCGAACACCTGACGCCACAGCTTGAGGGCTTCCTTCATGGCGGGAAGCGTGATGTTGTGGTGTACCTCGCCGTCCTGGATGCGCGTGCCGTAGGGCGGAACGCCGTACCAGAGGAACAGGGTGTCGCCGGTGGCGAACAGCCGTCCCCCCCAGGCCAGACGCGAGGAGAGCGGCGTGGAGTCTTCATAGGTGTCCCTGACCCACCGGAGGAAATCGACATATCCGTCGACGGTGCCTGGAAACTCGCCGCCGTTGTACTCTTCGAGCAGGTCGTAGCGCACGAGGTTTCCAAAGCCGGGCTCACGCGCGCTCATCACCATCGGCATGGCAAAGTGGAGCCCGTTCGGCGTCGCGGCCAGGTCGAACGCGAGCTGCGAGACCCGCGACTGCATGATCTCGGAGTTGTCGTAGTACGGCTGGAGATCGATGAACGCGCCCGCATCGGCGGCGTTCTCCAGATCGGCCTTCTGCCAGCCGTGGACGATGTCGGGCAGGTTGCCGGAAGCCAGCAGCAGGTTGATCTTGGTGGCGAAATCCTGGTAGTTCGGAACCTCCAGGACGAGGTCGACGTTGGCGAGCTGTTCGACGACGTCGATCGCCCAGTTGCTGCTCGGGTCGACTTCGGCCGGGTGCGGGACGCCGGAGTTCCCCATGAACATGTGGATGGTCACCGTCTCTTCCGCGGCCGCCTCGGACTCGGCGGCACTCCAGCCCAGCGGCGTCAGACACAGCGCCAGGAGCGCTGCGATGGCCGCTACTACAGATGCCCGGTTCTTCATGAATTGCCTCCAAGTAAATCGGTCCCGGGAGGGACCGTGGTCGAACTTGTGCGGCCAAGCTACTGCACGGCCCCCGGAGACGCAAGCTTCGCCCCGTCGAAGTCGGCGCGGAGCGCGTACATCATGACGGTGCCGTGCAGCGCTCCGTCGTGGTACCAGGAGTCCGGCCAGTAGCCGCACTGCTTGAATCCGCACTTCTCGTAGCAGCGGATCGCGCGCGTGTTGAACGAGTGCGCGGTGAGCCTGATGTTGTTCAGGTTGAGCGTCAGGAACGCGAAGCGCAGCAGCAGCCGCACGGCGTCGGCGCCGAAGCCGCGGTTCCAGAAGCGCTTGTCGCCGATCAGGATGCCCAGGTCGCCGGTGCGGTCCACGGCGCTCACGTCGCCGATGCCGCAGTTGCCGATCAGCTCGTCGCCGTCCAGCGCGACGATGGCGAAGTGATAGGGCTCCCCGGCCAGGCTGGCGAGCGCCTCCCGCTCGCCGGGGACATTGACGATGCGGCGGGTGAAGGTGATGCCGGCGGCGACTTCCGGGTCGTTGAGCCACGCGGTATAAGTCGGCGCGTCGTCCGGGTCGATCGGTGACAGGTAGCACTGCTCGCCGACCAGCTTCTTGAAGTACGCCATGGCGGAGTATGCCGGAGCGTGGCCGGCGCCGCTACCCGTCCGCGGCCGCGAAGTCGGCGCGCAGCAGGTGCATGAAGACGCTGCCGTGCAGCGCCCCGTCGTGGTACCAGGAGTCGGGCCAGAACGCGTACTGCCTGAAGCCGCACTTCTCGTAGCATCGGATCGCCCGCTCGTTGAACGCGTGGACGCGCAGCCGGATGTTGTTCAGGCCGAGCGTCAGGAAGCCGAAGCGCAGCAGCAGGCGCACGGCGTCGGTGCCGAAGCCGCGGTCCCAGAAGCGCTTGTCGCCGATCATGATCACCAGCTCGCCGGTGCCGTCGACGGCGCTGATGTCGTCGATGCCGCAGTTGCCGATCGGCTCGTCGCCGTCCAGTGCGACGATGGCGAAGTACGCTTGGCGGGCGGCGTGCCGGGCCATCTTGTCCCGCATGCGCTCGATGTTGAGTACCTGGCGCGCCAGCGTCACGCCGGCCGCCACCTCCGGATCGTTGGCCCATTCGGCGAACCGGGCCGCGTCGTCCGGATCGAGGGGCGACAGGTAGCACCGCTCGCCGACCAGCTTCCTGAAGTACGCCATGGCGGAGTGTGCCGGAGAAGGCGGCAGGGTGCCACCACCGACCGCGGCCGCCTCGCGGTATGATGTCCGTACGGTGAGCGATCCGGCGTTTCCGCGGTCATGACCGGCCAGCCACGGATGGTGAAGGCATTCGCGCCGGCCACCGTCGCCAACGTGGCGTCGGGGTTCGACGTGCTGGGCTTCGCGGTGTCGCATCCCGGCGACACCGTGGAGGCGCGCCGGACCGATGCCGGCGGGGTGACCCTGCGGGAGGTCACCGGGGACGGCGGGCGCCTGCCGCGCGACGGGCGCAATACCGCCGTGATCGCCGTGTGTGCGCTGTTGGAGCGGCTAGGCGAACCGTTCGGGGTCGAGTTGGCCCTGCACAAGGGCATGCCCATGGGCTCCGGACTGGGGGGCTCGGCGGCCAGCGCCGCCGCGGCGCTGATCGCCGTGAACCGGCTGGCCGGCGATGCCGTGCCCCTGGAGGAGCTGCTGCCGTGCGCGCTGGCGGCGGAGCGGGCCGCGGCCGGTGCCGGCCATGCCGACAACGCGGCGCCCGCCTTGCTGGGAGGTGTCGTCCTGATTCGCTCCGGCGACCCTCCGGACCTGGTACGCCTGCCGGTGCCGGCCGGCCTGGCCGTGGCCCTGCTCAGTCCCGATGTCGAGATCCGCACCGAGGCGGCGCGGCGCATGCTGCCCACGCAGATCCCGCTCACCCACGCCGTGGCGCAGTGGGGCAATCTGGCGGCCCTGGTGGCGTCGCTGCACTCCGGCGACCTGGCTCTGATGGGCCGTTCGCTCCATGACGTCGTGGCCGAGCCGGTGCGGGCGGCGCTCATCCCGGGGTTCGACCGCGTCAAGCAGGCGGCGCTGGCCGGCGGCGCCATCGGCTGCTCCATCTCCGGTTCCGGTCCCGCGGTGTTCGCGCTGGCGGAGACCGCGGCGCAGGCCGCCGTGGTAGGAGAGGCCATGAAGCAGGCATTTGCGTCAGCCGGCCTGCGGTCCGTCTGCTACGTGTCGGAGATCGGTTCGTCCGGCCCGCGCGTGCTGGAAGAAGACTGACCGAGGCGGGGATCGGAGAGGACGGGAGTGCAGGTCTGCTCCACCCGTGATCGCGGCGTGCGCTTGTCGTTCAGCGCCTCGCTGCTGTCCGGACTGCCGCCGGGGGGCGGCCTCTATCAGCCGGATCCGGTTCCGGATCTGCGGCGGGAGATTGCCGCCCTGCCGGACCGGGCTTCGTTCCGGGAGTTGGCGGCCGCCATGACCACCCGGCTCTTCGCGGAGGAGCTGGCATCGTCGCCGGCGGGGCCGGCCGCCGCGGCGCGAGATGTCGCCGAAGCGGCGTTCCCGTTTGCCCCGGCCCTGAGCCGGCTGCACGACGGCGTCGTCCTGCTGGAGCTCTTCCACGGCCCCACCTGCGCCTTCAAGGACTTCGGCGCCTCGTTCCTGGCGACGCTGCTTGCGCGCCAGCTCCGCGCCAGCCCCGGAGGACAGCGCGTCGTGGTGCTGGTCGCGACCTCCGGCGACACCGGCGGCGCCGTGGCGCGTGCCTTCTGGCGCCGCAGCGGCATCGACGTGGTGCTGCTCTACCCGTCGGGGCGCATCAGCCGCCTGCAGGAGCAGCAGCTCACCGCGCTGGGCGGCAACGTCCACGCCCTGGAGGTGGCGGGCTCGTTCGACGATTGTCAGCGCCTGGTGAAGGCAGCGCTGGCCGATCCGGAGCTGGCGGCCACGGCGCGGCTGTGCCCGGCCAACTCCATCAGCCTGGGCCGCCTGCTGCCGCAAGCGTTCTACTACCTGTTTGCGGGCGTGCGCCTCCGCTCCCACGGGCGGCCCCTGTTCTCCGTGCCCAGCGGCAACTTCGGCAACCTGACCGCCGGCGTGTACGCCGCGTGGTGGGGGCTGCCGGTCGCCGGCTTCGTGGCGGCCACCAACCGCAACGACGTGGTGCCGCGCTACCTCGACACCGGCGAGCTGAGTCCGCGCCCTAGCTTCGCCACGCTGTCCAACGCCATGGACGTGGGCGACCCCTCCAACTTCGAGCGCATCCTGGCGCGCTGGAACCACGACCATGCGGCCGTGCGCGCCCACCTGCGCGGCTGCGCGGTCAGCGACGCCGACACCCTGGCCACCATGCGCGACGTGCACCGCCGCGACGGGCGGCTGGTGGATCCGCACACCGCCGTGGGCATCGCTGCGGCCCGGCGCCTGCGCGAATCCAGCGGCGTGGACGCCGGCAGGCCGCTGGTGGTGCTGGCCACCGCCGACGCCGGCAAGTTCCCGGAGACCGTGCGCCGGGCCACCGGCGTCGAGCCGCCGATCCCGCCATCACTGCAAGAGCTTCTGGCGCGTCCCAAGCAGGCGACGCCGCTGGAGCCACGCCCTGCGGCGCTGCGCGCGTTCATCCTGGAGCGTGCCGCCGCCGGCGGCTGACCCGCTATGCGCGCGAAAGGAACAGCCTCGAGGCTGCCGCGATGTCCGGGTACTCGCCGGCGGCCACGGCCCCACAGAGCGCTGCGCCGACCGCCGCGGCCTCCGCGTTGGGCGCCATCGTGAGCGGCATGCCGAAACCCTCCGCCAGCGCAGCGCGCAGCACCGGGTTGCGCCGCAGGCCGTTCCCGGAGCCGACCAGCACCGTGCGCGGTCCGGCGCCCATCTGTCGCGCCGTCTCGTAGCCGCCGTGCAGCTCGCCTGCCACCGCCTCCAGCAACCCGCGCGCCACGTGGCCAATGGTGAAGTTCTGCGGAGTCAGGCCGGTCATGCCGGCGCGCGCCGACGCGTCGGTACGCCCGCCGGTGAACGACGGATCCCACAGCACGCCTCCGGCCCCTGCCGGTGCCGCTTGCGCACAGCGAACCAGGTCGTCGTAGACGCCCTCGGGATCGCGATCGCCATGCCCCAGCGCGTCGGCGACGGTGAGCACGAAGTCGCGCAACGCCCGCAGCGTGCGGCCGCCGACCACGCCCAGGCCGGCCAGCAGATGGCCCTGCTCGATGTAGGGCCGCAGCTCCAGCCAGCCGTGGTCGAACGGCTGACCGGGCGTTCGCAGCGGCTCCAGGTCGCCCACGAAGACGCTGCACTGACCGGCGGTGCCGACGTTGACGGCGACGGAGGCGTCGCGGTCGGCGACCGCACCGGCGTACGAGCACTGCATGTCACCGGAGGCGACGGAGACCGGCACGGCTCGCCGCAGTCCCATCGCGTCCGCCATCTCCGGCCGGAGCCGCCCGCCCGGCCGGCAGGAGCGCACCACCTCCGGCAGCAGCGACGGGTGCAGTCCGAGCCGCCGGACCAGATCCTCGTTCCAGCCTCCGCCGATCACGTCGAACACTCCCCAGCCGGCGGCGTCGGTGGGGTCGGTGACCGCCCGCGTCCCCGTCAGCCGGGCGACCAGGAGCTCCGGCGCGGTGCCCGCGTGCGCACCTGCCGGCAGCTCGCCGGCCTGCTGGAGCCAGAACAGCAGCGGGACGGTGAACCCGTGCGCTACCGGGCAACCGGAGTCAGCAAAGCGCGGGCGCTGTCCGCTCGGGGCGATGGCGCCGCCGCGCTCGGCCATGAGGTCGAGCCAGGTCCCGACGCCGGCCTGACCTGCCGCGGGCTCGGCGGTGCGGCGGTCCTGCCAGCCGATGTACGGGCCGATCGCGGTTCCGTCTGCGGCCAGTACCTGGCAGCCCTTCTGCTGCCCGGTGACGCCGATCGCCTCGACGGCCGCCCCCTCGCATGCCTCCCCGGCACACAGCAGGGACAGTTCGAGCATGCGCTCGAAGTCCCATTCGGACCGCCCGCGAGCCCGGTCGCCGGGCGAGGTCGACTCCGCGTCGTTGGCGCGGGAACTGATCGCGGTCACGGCGCGAGCCGCGGTATCGATCACCACCGCCGTGATGCTGGTGGAGCCCAGGTCCAGGCCGAGGTAGCGGCTCACGGCGTCCCGCTCCGGGACCGGGTCAGAACAGCCAGTCGAACTGCGCCTGGGGCGGGGCGGCGCGGTCCAGGTCGGCCAGGAGCTCCGCCGGTCCCGCCAGGTCGTCGGTCAGCGCCAGCGAGCTTGCCGGCCGCACGCCGGCCCAGAGGCGCGAGAAGGCGCCCGCCGAGGCGCGCAGCTCCGGGAGGCCGGCACGGTGGCCCGGCGCGGCCTCGGATGCCTCATCCAGGGTGACCCGATACTCACCGGCGATCCCCCGCCAGGCGCCCTGCGCCGTCGTCCCGTCCAGGCAGCGCTCGACCGGATCGGTGAGCGTCAGGTTGAAGCGCACGGGCCGGCCGGTTCGGCTGGCGGCGATACAGCGCTGCAGGTCCAGGATGCGGATCTGCTGCCACGACACGTACTGGAAACGCTGCTCATGCTTGGCGTTCCGCATGGCAGCCAGCCCGCGCAGCGGCCAGTGCAGCAGGTCCTGCAACTGCACGTGCACGGGCTCGGGCATCCGCACCTGGTGGACCTGATCCGACAGTGACGCGAGCAGCGCCAGCAACTCCAGCAACTGGTGACCGTCCTCGTACGCCATCCACCAGATCGAGTACGGACCGTTCTCGTTCTCGGCTTCCGCGTAGAGGTGGTGGGTCAGCCGGTCGCCGGCGAAGTAGCCGAGCCCGAAGCCGTTCTTCGCCCAGCGCACGTCCATCTCCGTCGCCGCCGCGTCGTCGAAGACCACCGAACCGTGCGCGCGCATTCTGGCGCAGCGGTTGGCATGCATCGCCGCGGCGTGGTCGACGGAAAGCCGCCGTGGAGGCCGGGCCTGGAGCGGCACACGCAGCTTGGCCGGGTCGAACCTCATGTCGAGGTTGTTGGGCATGCAGCCGAAGCCGAGCCGGTTGTAGAACCCCTGCTCGAACATGCCCAGCCCGGCGACCGCCGCGCCGCTGCCGGCGGCCGCCGCCAACGCCGCGGCCGTGACCCGGCCGGCCAGCCCCTGCCGGCGCGCCACCCGGCTGGTGGTCACCGCCATCACGCCGCACAGGTCAAGGTCCGCGTCCTGGTAGCGCATCGAGCCGGGGCTCGTGAACACCGAGCACTCGGCATCGCCGTCGACACGCGCGACCCAGCCGTCCATGCGGCGCATGCCGACGTCGAGCGCACGCTCGTGCGTATCCTCGTCGACCCAGCCGGCCTCCCGCCACATGCGGATGACGGCCTTGGCGTCCCGCTCCTGGTCGAGCCGCTCCGGCGTCACGGACACCTCAGCACCACGCGCGAATCGCCGCCGGTGCCGCCGAGCACGCGGATCACGCCGATCTCGGCGCCCGCCTCCGTAGCGGGAGCGCGCATGAACCACTCGACGATGCGGCTGCCGATGAGCGCGCGCAGGTGTCCGAGTTCGAGGTGGCCCCGTGCCGAGAGCATCTCCACGCCGTCGGCCGGCATCAGGCTGGCCCGCACCGGCTGCAGGCGCGGCAGCCCGAGCCCCTGGTTGGTGATGTTGGTCGGCAGCCGCCCGCGGTTGGCGATGCGCGCGCGGATCCGGTACACGTCGCCGCCCACCGGGGCGACCTCGACTTCCTCGGCCCGCACCCGCGGATGGCGCTCGGCGAACGAGCGGGTGAAGCGGTAGGCGCCGTCGACCATCCGCTGCAGCCCCGGCACCAACGGATTGTCGAACGCCGTGAACAGCAGGCCGCCCAGCTCGACCGGGCCGAGCTGCGGGTGATCGAACCGGCGCCACGGCTCGAACAGCGGGTGCCGGCGTCCGTCCCCGTCCCACCAGCGGAGGAGTTGGCGGTACATCGCGTCGATCTGGTCCCGGTCGCGGGAGCGTTCGTGCCACTCGTGGGTGGACACGCCCGCGGCGTTCACGATCGTGCCCAGTTCCACGTCGAAGCCGGGGATGCCGAGCTGGTGGTAGGCAAAGCCGAGCGCGTGACCGCGCCTGCCGCCGCTGCGGCCGCCGGGCCCGGTCGGATCGCTGAGGGCGACGGCAGGGCTGTCGATCGCCGCCGCCCCCTCCTGCGCCAGCTCCTCCAGCAGCGCGTCGTCGCCGGCGTCCAGGTCCTCGCGCGCGCCCCACGCGGGCGGCCGGATGACCGACGCCGAGCCGCAGTGGTAGCCCAGGATCCCGCACAGTCTGGGCTGCTTGAAGATGAACTCGGCCAGCGATCGCATCTCCGGCTCGCTGAACGGGTAGTCGCCGGCGCCCTGCTGCTCGCCCTCGTGCCGCCAGTCGTGCGGCCAGTTGCGGTTGAAGTCGAAGCTGCGCCCGGCGTGCAACTCCGGCGCGCCGGGGTAGAAGGAGTGCAGGCCGCCGATGCGAACGTCGTCGCTGCCGTCCCAGTCGTTGATGATCCCTTCCGGGAAGACGCGGTAGTAAGGGCCGGGTGAGGTGGGCCGCCGGTCGACCAGCAGCCGCGGCTCCTCCGGGTCGCAGACGTAGGTGCCGTCCGGGTGCTCCTGGCGAATCGTCAGAATCAGCCCGTTGCCGTCGATGTCGGCGGAGTAGATGGTGTTGGGGGCGCGGTTGAGGACGTCGGTCCGGCTACGGATGCGGGCGGTGGTGGCCACGCAGAACTCGGAGGCGTCCGGGCACAGCCGCGGGACCAGGTAGAGGACCACGCGCGACAGCAGCCCGCCGCGCTCGTCGTCTTCCAGCAGGCGGTGCGCCGTGTACAGGGGGCCATGCGTGGAGGCCGGCTCGTGCGCGTGGATGCCGCCGTGGATGAGGAAGGCCGGCCGCTCGGACGGGTCGCCGGAGTCGAGCTCCGTGACGGTGAGCAGGTGCAGGTCGCGGCCCTGGGCCGTGCGGCCGATGGAGCCGGCCCGGCAGAGCGCTGGGTGGGCGTCGGCCAACGCGCGCACCACGGCGCCGATCTCCTCGTACGTGTAGAAGTGGTCGAACTGGATCATGCGCGCGGGTTCTGCTCCAGCCAGTCGCGCAGCTTAGCACGCCACGCGTGGCTGCTGGATATACTGTCGGCATCATATACCCCGGCCGACCACCCAGCAACTGGATACGACGTCACTTCATCGGAGTACGCCTGGACGAGAGGCGCTCCACTATCTGAACACTAGGCTGCCCGACGATTGAGCCGTTACGCGCATGATCCAACTCTTGAAGTCCATTGGCCGCGACGGCAGCATCTATGGGGTAGATCGTCGAAGCGCATGGCAATTCGGAACTCTCCGGCAACGTCGCGCTTCTTCATGGTGTTACCGGAGCCGGCAGCAGCGGCTCCTACACGTGCCCCATCGGCATCCCAGGAAGGGTCGGCTGTCGCCAGATCTCCTCCACCACTACAGATGCCCGCCTCGTCCAGTGGTTGAAGGTGGAGATCCCCTCCCTGATCGCCCTTCACGAGGAACTTGACTATGCGTGCTGACGGATGTACGGATTATCGAGGATGACTGATGTGACTCAGAGAGTGGGAGCGGCTCACGAGAACCGCTGCCCTAGCCCTTGGGGGAATGATCGGGCGTCTGAGATGACCCCGGCGCCGCGCATCAAGGACGGCCAGCAGCAGACGATCTGGTTCGCGCCACATGAAAACACGTCTACCGAGTGGCTCGCGCTTCGGCCGAGCAACTACCGCACGGTGGTCGAGCGGCGCTTTGAGTTGATCCGTTCAGACCGCTTTATGGGTCTGTTCGAACGAATGCAGTACAAGCCCCGCTGCGTGGAAACGTGGGAACTAGAAGAGGCGGGCGGCCCGTAGGCGGCTGCTCCTCAATCAGGGTTCCGCTACGACTTGCCTGAATGCAGTCCGGGTTCCGTTCGCGTCGTGCCCGGGCGTGGTGATGCAGATTGCTCGTCTCCCGCAAGTCGCAATCGATCTCCAAACGCACCCGGACGACCCACGTCGCGATGCCCGACTAGTCGCAGTCGAGAGAACAACTGTGGCGCGCGCAAGCCGGCCCGATCAAGGCGTGCTCATAGTGACGCGTGTTCGGGGGATCTGAGGTTCCGATGAGTGAAGTAGAGAACAGCCGCCAGTCCCTCTTCATATCGCACGCAAACCCGGAAGATAACGCCTTTGCTCTTTGGTTGGGAGCAAAGCTTGCAGCCATGGGATATGATGTGTGGGCGGATGTTTTGAGCCTTCACGGTGGATCCGACTGGTCGCGTGAGCTCGAGGATGCGCTTCGGTCGAAAGCTGCCAAAATGTTGTTAGTCTGCACTCCCAGTGCACTTGAGAAGCAGGGTGTTAGGAACGAGATAGAGATTGGTGTCCAAACGTCAAATCGCATCAACGATCCCAGATTCGTTATTCCCCTCCGACTGAAGCCCTACGATTCGCCATTTCGAATCGCACATATCCAGTATATAGATTTCAGTCTAAGTTGGGCATCTGGTCTTACCGAGCTTGTCGACACGCTAGCGGACGTATTCAGAATACCACGGAGCGCTACCCAAAAGACATCAGCGTGGCGATCGGTTCAATCTCGTGGAGAGACGCAGGTCACGCGCGTCCCCGAGCTGCTAACGTCGAACTGGTTGATGCCCCTGACGCTTCCTCGCTATATTTGCTACTCCGAGATGAACGTTTTGCCGCGGCAAAAGGGAGGTCTATGGCCGACCGTCAGTTTCAAGAGTGGCGTGTTGACGTTCGCTAACCTAGACACAGATCGTGTAGGTGTTCCAGCGGCGCAAGCCCGGGGGGATTCCGCGATCCTGCTCGATTCGTTTCTGCAGGGGGGTTGGAGAGACTTAGGCATCGAACGGCACGAAGCACGAAGACAGTTTTCCGATCTTGGGAATCAAGCACTGGAGACGTACCTGAAGAACCGAGGCCTGAAGTACTACGAAGGAGCCAACCGCAAGAAGTACTGGTGGGGAGACAAGAAAACTGCTCCCCAGTCGCAAATCACCTTTCGATGGGGAGGACAGCCGGTTAGAAGACAAATCGTAGGGTTCTCAGCCAAGCGGGGGGTCCATTGGCACTACGCAGTCAATACCCAGCTAAGAACGAGCCCCGCGGTACATGTGCGGGTGTCATCACGCATAGTGTTCTCAAGTGACGGTCTGGTTGCGATAGACAGCCATTCGAGGATGCACACGCTGCGAAGGTCGTTCGCCAGATCCTGGCGTAATCCACGATGGCGTGACTTGCTGCTGGCATACCTTTGGTGGGTTGCGGACGGCCGTCTGAGCATACAGCTGCCGGTATCATCTGACGAACACATTAGTTCCTGTCCGGCAATCCCCGGTTTCGGGAGAGCGAGTCAGGAGGAGCGCGT
>JAPPNY010000165.1 GCA_028818385.1 Spirochaetaceae bacterium | reverse complement strand
AGCGACTGGACCTCACGGTCCGGTCCGGAGCCCTTCGCACACCGCGGAGGAGGTTCCGAGGAGATGGGGCTGACGATGGGTGAGCGCAGGGCACTCACGGAGCAGGTGGCGCGGCGGTACCGCAGCGCCGCCAGGAAGGACAAGACGGTCATCCTCGGCGAGTTCGTCGAGGCCACCGGCTACACACGCAAGTACGCGATCCAACTGCTGAACTCCTGGGGGCGCACCCGCGTGGTGCGCATCGACGGACAGTTGGTCAAGCTCGTGGTCGGCCGCCCCCGGCGCCCCAAGCCCCGCGCGCGACCGCGCCGCTACGACCAGGAGGTGCTCAAGGCCCTCACGCAGATCTGGTACGTGTTCGACTTCATGTGCGGCAAGCGCCTGGTGGTCGTGCTGCGCACCATGCTGCCGGTCCTCGACTCGTTCGGCGAGATCCCGCTCAGCGCCGAGGTCCGCGCCAAGTTGCTGAGCATCAGCGCCGCCACCATCGACCGGCTTCTGCAGCCCGAGCGGCAGCGGTTGCGCTGGAAGGGTCGCTCGCACACCAAACCGGGCACGCTGCTCAAGCACCAGATCCCGATCCGCACTTTCGCCGACTGGAACGAACAGCAGCCGGGGTTCTTCGAGATCGACTTGGTGGCCCACGACGGCGGCGACGCCTCCGGCGAGTTCTGCCAGACGATGACCCTCACCGACGTCGACACCGGCTGGGTCGAGCTGCACGGGCTGAAGAACAAGGCGCAGCGTTGGACGCACGCGGCCCTCAAGGACGCCCGCCGCACGCTGCCGATCCCGCTCAAGGGCATCGACACCGACAACGGCAGCGAATTCATCAACCACCACCTGGTCGGCTTCTGCCACGAGCATCAGATCACCTTCACGCGCGGGCGCCCGTACCGCAAGAACGACACCTGCTACGTCGAGCAGAAGAACGGCCACGTCGTGCGCCGCGCGGTCGGCTACCTGCGCCACGACACCGACGAGGAGCTGGCCGCTCTCAACGCGGTCTACGGCACGCTCGGCCTCCTGGTCAACTTCTTCTACCCCTCGGTGAAGCTGATCAAGAAGACCCGCTGCGGCTCCAAGGTGCGCCGCGTCCATGACCAGCCCCAGACACCGTATCAGCGCATGCTGCAATCCCCGGCGGTGGACGCCGTGGTGAAGGCGCGGCTCAAGCGGCAGTACGCGACGCTGAACCCGGTGGCTCTCAAGCGCGAGCTGACCCGGTCGACCGATCACCTGCTGCGGGCGCATGCCGACAAGACACCGCCCCCGGCACGGCCGAGCAACCGATGAGCGTTGGCGCCGAACGGCGGATCGGACCGGTCTGGGGGTCGCTCGGCCTCAGCGGGCCGTGATCGGTGAAATCGACGCGCGAGGATTGCCCTCACGGCGTTTTCAGAGTCGAGGTGGTGTCCTGATACCCCCCGATGATGCCACTTGCTCACGCGGCGCCAGCGCCGCCGCGGTCAGCGACCACCACCTCAATGAGCCGGCACGAGGCGCCTCACCTGCCCGGCCGGTCCGCAGATGACCGATTCGCTGTGCATGGCCGCCGCCGCCGATCGGCGATGCCCGTCCGCTGCGCTGCCGTCCAGGGGGTCCGGCCCGGAGCATCGGCAGGACTCGGCAACGGGATCGCGGCCGGATGCCGCCCGATGGGAGCGTGGTGGCCGCCAGCCACACCGGCAGCAGAACTTATCCACATATGCACAGGCGCCGACGCCCCCTCCCCCGCGCCCCCACCCCCTTTACCGCTGCCTCCGTTCGGTTAGATTCCTTCGTGAGGCACGATCTCGCTACGGTACGATTCTTAGTTGAGGCAACAGGGGGGGAGGGTCGGTCGGGGGTACTGGGTCAGTTTCAGCAAACTGTGCGTGAGGTGAGGGCTACTCCCCGCCGCCACTGCCACCACCGTCGAACCACGGGAGCTCGTCGATCGCCGCATCCGCCTGATCGGCTGCATGCGCCCGTGCCTGGGCCTTGCTTTGGAAATGCGCGTCCTCGGCAGCCAGCATCCTCCATCAGTCACGATGAAGTCACGTCCAACATCGCATCGACTCGCCGCCTCCCGCAGCCACACCGCCATGCTCCCGGTCCCGCGATGCCCCCAGGCGAAGTAGGGCACCGCGGTCAGCGCGCCGTTCGTCAGGACTGTGATGCCGCCGAGCGGTGACCGGCGGAGTGACCGCATCACCGTTGACGGCGACCTCGAGACGATCGGCGTTGGCGTCGCGGTACCGGTAGAGGTCCGAGGGGACCGGCCGCCCTCGTGTCCATCCCGGCAGCCTGAGCCGGACGGTCGCCCGAACCGGGACCTCCGCCTGGACCGTGAGCGAAACGCTGCCGTTCCAGGGGTACTCCGTGGCGAGGCGGAGCTGCAACTCCGCCCCGGCAACCGCGACGGTTGCTTCGCAAGGAATGTAGAGATTCACGTACACGCACTCTTCGCTCGTGGCGAAGATGTAGGAGCCCACCGTGCTGATGAAGCGGGCCACGTTGGTGGGGCAGCAGGAGCACTCGAACCACGGCTGGCGTTCTGCCGAGCCGATGTTGAAGCCGGTCACGCCGTCGGCTTCGAGCGGATTCGCGTAGAAGAACTCGGCGCCGCCGAGCGCGACCCCCGCGAGCAGTCCGTTGTAGAGCGTTCGCTCCAGCACGTCGTAGTGATCGGCGCTGCCGGTCAGGAGGAAGAGTCGGCGCGCCCACAGGACCAGCGCGATGGAAGCGCAGGTTTCCGCGTAGGCGCTGTCATTGGAAGCTCGTAGGGTTCTCCGAAGCCCTCGATCTCAGGGCGCGCTCCGATGCCGCCGGTGAGGTAGAGCTTTCGTCCCACGATGTCGTGCCACAGGCGCAGCACCGCCGCGGCGTACTCGACCAGCGCTCGGGACCGACGGACGACCAGTTTGACGACCTCACTGAATACACCTTAGCTTGCGCCTTGGGGTTCCCGAAAATCCGGGAGATCTCGAATAAACGATGGAGTACGAACTGTCTGGTATTTCACAGCCCGAGGAGGCTCCTGATGTCGGGGCGAAGATTGGCCTCGGGGCCCCGCGTGTCGTGATGGCGGCGCCTCTGGGAGACACGAGCTGGGGTTCGTTCAATTTTCCGAACATGTGGGGCCTGCGCGACGGACGGCTGGTTTGTGCCGTGACGATCGGCCAGGACGAGATGTCGTCGGATGCCGACTATCACTATCTCTGGTACATCTCGGACGATGAGGGCGAGCATTGGACGCACGCCGTCGTCGACGAGAACGAAGCGGAAAGGTTTCTGCGCGAGAGGATCACCCTTTCCAATGGCCGTCAGCTCTACTACAAGCCCAAAATGGTCTCTGTGGACAAGCTCGGCTGCGAGCCGGTTCCCCGCTTCCAGGGGATCGGCTGGAAGGGCATGAACGTTTACTACCGGCTGGGGGAAATGGACACGGAATGTCGTTCCCTCGACATGTACAGCCGTGCGCCCGGAGAGAGCACATGGCGGAAGGAGAGGGCGATGATGGACCCCGACATCATCGTTCCGGCCTACAAGGAGACGGTCCTCGAGAAGGACTCGGTCCTGGGACCGACACACTCGGCCATCGGTACGCACCTCAGAAGGCTGATTCAGTACGTGGGAGACGATCGACTTCCCGCTCTGGGAATACAAGAGATCCAGGACGATCAGCCGCCGCACCTGGGCCCCTTGGATCGCCCGGGGTTCAGCATCCACAACGCTTCGTGGGGCGTCTCCCCGGAGGAGCTTACGGCCTCCCGCGCCCGGAATCTGGCGATTCGCGTACAGATACCCTCGCCGCTCGGTTGTCGGCTGCACGACTACCCGCTGCTGCCGATTATGGAACTCGCCGACGGAACGCTGATGACCACGAGTTACTACTTTCCAGCTCCTGCAAGCGGTATGCGGATCATCCGGAAGAACGGCGAACTGGATACGGGAAGCAAATCCAACCTCTTCAAGAGCGTCGATGGCGGCGCGACCTGGTCGTACCATTGCAGTGTTCCGTTCGAGAAACTCGGAGAACGCCAGGTCGTTCTGGCGCACATTACGCCGAATATGCCCCGCGGCAACTGGGCCGCGATGTTGCGCACGACGGGCGATGAGAGCACGGAGAACTCTCCGCTGATGGCGACTCGCTCCTACGACCAGGGGCAAACCTGGAGCACACCCGAGGCGATTCGGCCCTCCAGCGTGAATCCCGTTGGTGGGCTGCTTTCGAACGGGGTCGCCTTCAGGATGTACGGCAGGCCGGGGCAGTACATGACGTTCTGCACCGACGGTGAGGGGAAGGAATGGGGCAACGATGTCACCCTCACCCACGGCGGGTCGTGCGCGAATAGCTGCACCTACATAACGGGCGCGAATCGCCTCATGGTCGTGTACTCGGACTACGCCTATCGAGATGCACGGAATCGGCGGAGAAAGGCCATCGTCTCCCGTCAAATCGTTGCCGAGTGATGAACACGTTTTTTTTCGGCATCGAGCTGCTCTACCGCCTGGGCGATTTGCCCGAGTAACACCGCTATGCGACGATGTATGAGCGCGGTCCAGACGATGAGCAATGGCGGGAACGCCGCGCCACGATGGATCCGGACAGACTTCTACCGGCGTTCAAGGAGACGGTCGTCGATCAGGATCCGATCGACCATCTGACATGCCGGTCTGCAGCGGGACATTCAATCCGGTCTGATCAGCGGCGCGTTGAAGGGATAGCGTTTCATTCACAGGTGCCAGCCGCCGGAAACCTTGAGATTCTCGCCCGTGATGTAGGAGGTTTCGGGGCGCAGGAAGAAGGCGATCGCCGCGTTGAGGTCGGCGTAGGTTCCGTAGCGCCGCTTGGGGATCGCGCCGGGCCCGCCGGGCGGCTTGGTGACCGAGTTCTCCATGATGCCGGGCGACACGGCGTTGACGGTGATGTCGCAGTCGGCGGTCGCCGCGGCCAGGCTTTTGGTCAGGATCAGGATGCCGGTCTTGCCGACCATGTAGGGCGCGAGGGTGGGCTGCGGGGACAGCTTGTCCGCTGCGGAATCGGCGATGTTGACGATGCGTCCGTACCCGGTGTGGCGCATGTGCGGCAGCACCGTCCGGCAGACCAGGAAGGCGGTGGTGACCGTGGTGCGTATGGCCCGGTCCCATTCCGCGGGCTCCACCCGCTCGATCGGCTTCACCTGGAAGGTGCCGACGTTGTTCACCAGCAGGTCGAGGCGGCCGCTACGCTCGACGATGCGCTCGACCATCGCCGAGACACTGTCGGGGTCGGTGAGGTCGGCGGCCTCCGCGTGGCAGCCGGCCGCATCGCCGCCCAGGCGCTCGGCCAGTTCGCGTGCCGCGGCGGCGCTGGTGTGGTAATGGACGGCAACCGCCGCGCCGCGGGCGGCCAGGTGCTCGGCGATGGCGGCGCCGGTGCGGCGCGCGGCGCCGGTGACCAGCGCCACCTGGCCGGCGAAGGGCCGGTCGGCGGAGGACGGTGCGGCGGGGGCCGTCACGGCAGCACCCGGCAGACGATCTGCCGGTAGGTGGTCCGGTGTCGGCGCGGGCCAAGCGGTTCACCGTCGGCGGGATGGGCCAGGTCCGGCGCGATATCCAGCAGCGGCACCAGCATGAAGTCGCGCTCGGTCAGGCCCGGGTGCGGCACCGTCAGGCGCACGTCGCCGATCACGAGGTCGCCGTACAGCAGAATGTCCAGATCGATCGTCCGCGGGCCGTAGCGGACGGTGCGGGTACGGCCGAGCGCGCGCTCGATCGCCTGCAGCCGTCCCAACAGGGCGTGCGGAGGGACCTCGGTCCGCACGCCGACCACCAGGTTCAGGTAGGGCGCCTGCGCAGCAACTCCCCACGGACGGGTGAGATAGGTGGGCGAGATGCAACAACGCTCGGCGACCGCCTCCAGCCGCGCCAGCGCCGCGGCAAGGTTGGGACGTGGATCGATGTTGGATCCGCAGGCGATGAAGACCTGCCTCGTGCTCATCGGCGCTTCACCGGGTCACCGGACGACGCAGGGCGCGCAGGGTGGCGATGATCTTCGGGTCGTGCGTCCGGATCCAGGCAGGCCTGATCGCAAGCAGCAGGTGGGAGACGATGATGCGGCTGGTCAGGCTCTCCTTGCGCGGGCAGTTGATCAGCACCGGGTAGCCTGTCTCCTCCAGCCTGCGGGCCGCCTCGATCGCCTGCATTTGCAGCTCGATCTTGCGGTAGTCGTCCAGCTCCGGGTGGACAATGCCGGTGTTCGGGTCCACGTACACGTCGCCGGCGCCGGCCGCCCGCGCGGCATCGGCGCGCGCCGACAGGCTGGCGACCGTCCGGACGGCGTCGCGTTCGATCGGGCTCTGCCGGCGCATCCGTTCCGGGTCGCCGTAGGGCAGGTTCACCAGCACCAGCGCCGCGCCGCGCTCGCCGGCGCGGCGGCACACCTCGTCGGGGAGGTCTTCACTGGTGTAGTCGAGCATCTCCGCCCCCGCGTCGAGCGCCCACAGCGCGGTGCCGGCGCTCCAGGTCTCGACCCCGACGCGATAGCCGTCCTCGGCGAGCGACTGCAGCGCCGGCCGCAGGCGGTCGATCTCCTCCGCGTCGCTCTGGGCTCCGGCGCCCGGAGCCGGGTTGGTGGAACGGGCGCCCAGCTCGATCACCTCGCATCCCGCCTCACGCAGGTGGCGGGCCCGCTCGCCGATGCTCGCCTCGTCCGCGGCGACCGACGGAGTGACGCGTGATTCGGGCGAAAGATTGAGCACGCCCAGCAGCCGCGGTTCCGGCCGCGGACGCCGCCGCACCACCTCGACCACCGCTGACCGGGCGGCGCGAATAGCTGCCGGTTTGCGCACCCGCACTCGAGCCTCCCGCACGCCGGCGCGCTGCAGGCACAGGCCGGCCAGCGCCTCGGCCAGCGTTTCCAGCAGCCGGTAGCGGCCGCGCTGCGCTTCGGCCTCGGCCTCGGCGGCCAGGTCGGCATAGTCGATGGTGTCGGCGAGTCTGCCGCTCGACGCCGCCGGCGCAAGATCGGCCGCCATGGACAGCGTGATCCGCACCTCCTGGGGTGACCGGCGTTCCCACGGGTGGACGCCGATGATGCAGCTCACCCGCAGGTCGTCGATCTCGACGCGGTCGCCGATCTCGACCCGGTCGCCGATCACCGGATCGATGCCAGGAACTCCGCGCGCGTGGCACTGTCGGTGCGGAACGTGCCGAGCATGCAGGAGGTGCGCATTACCGGGTTCTGCTTGCGCACGCCGCGCATCATCACGCACAGGTGGCGCGCCTCGATCACGACCCCCACGCCGCGCGCGCGCAGGACCTCCATCAAGGTGCCCGCGACCTGGGCGGTGAGGCGCTCCTGGATCTGCAGCCGGTGCGCGAAGCGGTCGACGAGCTGGGGGATATTGGAGAAACCGACGATGGACTTGTCAGGGACGTAGGCGACGTGGACATGGCCGAAGAACGGCAGGAGATGGTGCTCGCACAGCGAGTACAGCTCAATGTCCTTCATGGCGATCATCTCGTCCGATTCGGACGGAAAGACCGCCTTCGCCAGCTCCGCGGCGGGATCGGATCGGTAGCCGGAGGTGAGGAACGCGAACGCTTCCGAGGCTCGCGCCGGGGTGGTCCGCAGGCCGTCCCGGACCGGATCGTCACCGCTCGCCGCGAGCAGCTCGCCGTACGCTCGCTCCACGCGCTGCCGCATGGGCGACGACTCTAGAGTCTGCCGAGCAGGGCGACAAGCTCGCGGAGGTCGCCGTCCGGTGGGGCCTACCGGCGCCGCTCCGGTGGCGGCGTCTCCAGCCGCTCTCGGTCCGTGCGCTGCAGCCAGATCTCGCTGACCTGGGCGCCCCGGCCCGCCCCGCCGCGGGTTTCGTGGTGAATCCTCAGCGTGACCGATCCGCCTTCCGTGGCGCCGATGGGTATCGCGAAGGTCAGCGGGCCACGGGGAGCGGGTTTGGCCAGCCAGCCGTGCACCTCGTGCGCGGTACCGTCCGGATCCTCCGCCTCCATTCGCACGCGCGGCTGGCTGCTGCCGGCGCGGCCTTCGCCGCCGTACACGACGACCACGCGGTAGGCTGCCCCGGCATCGAGTCCGTCGTAGCGCAGCTCCAGGGGACCGTGGCCGATCGACTCCGCCTGGCTGAGCCAGGCATGGGGAATGGCTTCGGCGGGGTAGGGGATGGCGAATCCGCGTAGCGCGGAGTCCAGAAACGAGGGGTCGCTGGCGAACCCCGCGCCGGGCACGAGGTGAGCCTGCTCGGCCGCGTCGCCGAGGTTGTCGTAGCGGCCTCCGGGGCCGGGATCGGTGCGCTGCAGCACCGTGTCGATCGCGGCGAGGCGCGCAGGCTCGGTGTCCAGGGCATCGATCTCGGCGCAGCGTTCGTGCAGCCACAACCGGTCGTTCAGCGGATACTCCAGGCCGTCCAGGCTGGCGCCGCGGCGCACCGCCTGCGCGCCGTAGCGCGGCACCGAGAGCTGCGCGTGCACGCTCTGAAACAGAGCCTCGGCAAGGGCGTGGGCGCGGGTGCGCAACTCGCCCTGGCGCGCCGCTGCCGCCGCGTCGTCCAGGATCGCCAGCGCGCGCCGGCATGCCGCCCGGGCGCCGAGATCGGCCGCCCGCCGCAACTCGCCGTACGCGCGGCTCTGCGCCGCGGTCTCCGCCAGCAGCCGTTCGCGAATGTAGGCGTCGGTATAGGCGCGGTAGAGAAGTTGCAGCATCCGCCAGCTCTTCAGCACGCGCGGAGGCGCGGCTCGTTCCAGCGCCTGCGCACGCAGCAACGTGGTCGTCACGGAGCCGTTGGCCAGCAGCGGACCCCGCCAGTTTGCCTCCAGGCCGAGGATCGCGGCCGCAACCCCGTTGGCCAGGTCGGGATGCACGAACAGGCGGCCATACTGCCGCAGCACCGCGTGCAGATCGGCCGCTGGATCCCACAGCAGGGCGCTCCACACCATCTTGTTGAGGTCGTCGTTGTTGCCCTCGCAGTAGCTCAGGGAGCCGATCGAGTGCGGGGCGGTGAGGGCGAAGATGCGCGCCTGGTCGGTGGGGCGGGGATTGATCGGCTCGCGCCCCTGGCACGCCGCCAGCGCCGGATCCCAGTCCGGCACCGGGTACTGGCAGGACAGGCAGTGGGTGATGTCGGGGTAGAGGCGGACCGGGTAGCGCGCCGGCACGCGGGCGCGGAAGGCCTCCGCGGTCATGTGGATCCAGGGACCGAAGATCACCCCATCCAGCCAGTCGAGCCCATCTTCCAGCGCCGCGTAGAAGTGCTCCTCGTCTGTACCGTGGAACCCTTGCGGGGCGATCCACACCTGTGCCCGCGGGTGCAGGTCACGGAGCGACGCCTTCTGCCGTTCCGCCAGCGCCAGCAGCAGGGGCGTCGGCGTCGAACCCGGATCGCCGCCGGGGATGAACACGGCGTCGACCCTCGGCAGGGCGGCGAACACCTCGCGCCAATCGGCGAGGGCGCGCCGTACCGTCGCCTCGTCGCCGTAATCGGACTCCAGGGCGGGAAACCAGATCCACAGGTCCACGTCGTACCGGTCGGCGATCGCGGAGACCTCCCGCATCGTGTCGATCTGCGGCAGCGGGAAGTGGTCGGAGTCGGGCTCGTCGTCGGAGACCGGCGGGATCACCTCCACGGCGTTGGCGCCGAAGATCGCCAGCTCGCGGATGTACTGCTCCCACTCGGCGACGGTCCAGCCGCAGTAGGAGTTGGTCTTCGGCCGGTAGCCGATCTGGTGGCCGCGCAACGGGTAGTGCGGCGCCGACCGCACCGGCCCGCCGTCCAGCAGCGCGTCGGGCAGCGTCACCGAGGAGCGGCGCACCTCCAGGTGGCGCAACAGCCAGCCCACCCCGTACAGCACGCCGCGCGCGTCGTTGCCGGTGACGGTCAACGAGTCGCCATCGCGGTGAATGCAGAAGCCCTCCGGGCGCGCCGCGAACTCTTCGCTCCGAAACGACCGAACCTCCGCCGCAGACCAGCGCGAGCCGGCACGCACCGCGGTCGCCGCGTCGCGCAACGCGACCACCGGACCGTTCCCCCCGGCCGACGGCCACACCTGCTGGGCGCGGCGGCCCACCTCCTCGGCCAGCACCGTTCGTGCCTGCCGGCACCGCGGCCCGCTGCCGCCGTCCAGTTCGATTCGTGCGCCCGTCAGGTCCATGGCGGTCAGTATGACCAGCGCCAGCCTGACAGGAACATGAGCTCGGGATCGGCCGCCGCGCGATGCCCGGGCTGGTGCGTCACGACCGCGCCGAGGCTCACCTCACCGACGCTCAGCGGCTGCTGCCACCGCGCGGAAACGTCGATCTGCCGGCCGCTCGGCGCAAGCTCGGCCGCGAGCGGGCTGCGTACCACCGCCCCGGCCTTCGTGCGTCCGGCCGGCACGCTGAGCGCGGCGCTGCCGCGCTCGACGCGCAGCGGCTGTGAAACCGACAGCCGGAGCGAGCCGTCGCCGGCGAACGCCGTGCTCGCGTGCAGCGTGAAGGAGGTGGTGGTCAGCGGGGAGACTGCTGTGACGATCCCCTCGCGTGCCGCGGAGTTGACGGTGCCGATTTCCACGTCGGCGCCGACACGCCAGCCGCCGAGCTTGGCATCCGCCTCGACCCCGACGAAGGCGGCGTCGGCGGACAGCGCGCCGAACGCGCCGTCGGCCGAGCTGCCGAGCAGGGTTTCCCGCTCGTGCACCCACCCGGCGTGCAGTCCGAGCGGCGAGCCCGCCGGTCGCCACGTGACCGCCGCTCCCGAGGTCGGCGGCTGCCCGGCGGCTCCTTCCGTGGTGAAGACGGTGCCGCGGAGCGCGTGCCGGTCGGCGAGCGTCAGCGTCACCGCGCGATCCGCGAGGGCCAAATGGCCGTCCCCGCCATCGCCCGGCGGCTCCCGGTACCCGATCCGCCACTGCACGGCGTCCTCGCTGCGCGACCAGGCGGGCGCCGGCGGTTCATGGACATCCGCCGCCATCGACCGGGCCGCCGCGCCGGCCGTGAAGTCGCCCAGGTCGAACCAGAACGGCGCACCGAGATCGTCGAACGCCGCGATCTCCGTGCCGGCCAGTGAGCGCTCGAGCCCGTCGCCGAACGCCGCGCCGGCCTGCAGCCTGGTCCCGAGCAGGGCTGCGCCCGCTCCGTCCGCGCGGTCGCTTTCCACCGGCACGTCCAACACCCCGACGGGCCACGTCGCGGCGCGGAGATCCATGGCGCCGTGGCCGTACACCGCCCGGTCGGCGTAGACGCCCTCGTCGTCGGCGGTCTCGAAGAGCCGAGTGACCAGCTCGGTGTTGGAAAGCTGATCGCGGAATAGCTGCTTCATCACCGCCAGCCCGCCGGCGACCATGGGCGCGGCGTACGATGTTCCGCCGCCGGTGTCCCAGCCGCGAGCAGGAACTCCGGTGTCAGGGTGAGGTCCGTAGTAGGCCACCCGGATGCCTGCTCCCGGTGCCGCGATGCAGAAATCGGCGGCGATGCCGCAGCGGTTGGAGAAGTCCGCGATCGCTCCGTCCGGGCGCAACGCCACGACCGCGATGGAGTGGCCCTGCAGCTCCTCGATCCGTGCGACGAGGCCTGGCAGCACCTCGACCGAGACCGCGTTGATCGCGTAGCTCTCACCGTCGTTCTCGCAGTGCTCCGTGGTGGGGACGCACCTGCGCCCATGAGCGTTGCCGGCGGCCCAGACCAGGATGATCTTCTCCTCGGCGTCCGCCTGCGCCATCCTGGCGATCGCCTGACCGAGGTTGGCGCGCAGATCCTCTTCGGTGTAGCTGTCGATGATGCCGCTGTGGCCGACGCTCAGGTTCAGGATGTCGACCTCCGGCACCTCGGGCCGGGGAACGAGCACGTAGTTGAACACTCCCGCCCACACCCGGTCCTGACTGGCAAGTCCCTGCAGCGAAATGGGGCGATAGGGTCGATCCCCCGCAGCGCCGGTGGGAATGGCGAACATGGCGATGTCGGCCCCCCACGCGACGCCGTGAGCGGCGAAGTAATGCTGCGAGCGTATGGCCGCGGCCACGCTCGCCACGGCGGTGCCGTGAGAGAACCGGTGACCTGTCTCGTTCCGCGCGCCGAGCAGGAGGTACTCGCTGATCGTCTTGCCCTTGAAGCCGGGGTGAAGCTGGTCGATGCCGCTGTCGATGAAGCCGATGGTCACGCCGGCGCCGGGCGCGGCGTCCTCGCCCTTGATCTGGCTGAGATGGCCGTAGGCGTAGTCCGCCTTGACGTGGCTGAGCCCCCATTGGTTCCCGAAGTTCACGTGCTCGCGGTACTCCGCTGCGAGCGACTCGGTCTCGGTCTGAAAGTCCTCAGCCGAAACGCAGCTCCCGTCGTGCGTCGGGATGCAGGGCTGCGGGGGCTCCGGTTCCGGCTCGGGCTCGGGTTCCGGTGGAGGCTGCATGGTCTCCGGCCCCGTGGCCGACCCCGGCTCCGATGCCGGTTCGATTTGGATGCCCGTCGTTCCGCAGGCGCCGAGAGATAGCATCGCGAGCAGCGCCAGCAGACACGGGATCGGGGACAAGCGCATGGAAACAGCGCTGTTGATAGGCCGAAAGTCGATTCTGGATCAAGGCTGGCATCAGGCAACCTGCCCGACGCCGCCGAGCCCACGATAGCCCGCGACGATGGCGGACAACGGCGCGCCGGCGTGGTATGAGTCAGCATGCTCAAACGTCCGAAGATCGCCGTGATCGGCGCCGGCAACGTCGGCGCCACCTGTGCCCACTGGCTGGTCGCCCAGGAGCTGGGCGACGTCGTCCTCATCGACATCCCCAAGGTCGCCGACCAGACCCGCGGCAAGGCCCTCGACCTGTACGAGGCCACGCCCATCGAGCGGCTGGACTGCCGCGTGACCGGCACCGACGACTACGCGGAGCTGGCCGGCTCCGACATCGTCGTGCTGACCGCCGGCTCCCCGCGCCGGCCCGGCATGAGCCGCGACGACCTGATCAAGGTCAACGCCGGCATCGTCGCGAGTGTCGCCGGCGAGGTCCGCGAGCGTGTGCCCGACTGCATTCTGATCGTCATGACCAATCCGCTCGACGCCATGGTGTACGCCGCCTGGAAGGCGAGCGGCTTTCCGCCCGAGCGCATCGTCGGCCAGGCCGGCTGCCTGGACGTGGCGCGCTTCAAGACCTTCATCGCCGAGGAGACCGGCTACAGCGTGGAGGACATCAACGCGCTGCTGCTCGGCGGCCACGGCGACGACATGGTGCCGTTGCCGCGCTTCACCAACGTCGGCGGCATCCCGGTGACCGAGTTGATGAGCGCCGAGCGCCTGGACGAGCTGGTCGAGCGCACCAAGACCGGCGGCGGCGAGATCGTCGAGCTGATGGGCACCAGCTCCTACTACGCGGCGGCGGCGGCCATCCTGCAGATGGTCGAGGCGATCGTCCGCGACAAGAAGCGCATCCTGCCGTGCGCGGCGCTTTGCCGGGGCGAGTACGGCGCCGACGGCATCTTCGTCGGCGTGCCGTGCGTGCTCGGAGCCGGTGGCGTCGAGCGGATCATCGAGGTGAATCTCGACGACGGGGAGCGCGCGGCGTTCGCCGCCTCGGCCGGCCACGTGCGCGAGCTCGTGGACGTGGTGCGCACGCTGTTCCCGGAGCTCGCCTGAGGTGGCCGACGCAGCGCCCTTGCACTTCCGCGAGGAGACCGACTCGCTCGGTCCGGTACGGGTGGCGGCCGACCGCTACTGGGGGGCGCAGACCGAGCGCTCGCGCAACAACTTCCGCATCGGCGGCGAGCGCATGCCGCTGGAGGTGGTGCGCGCGTTCGGGATCCTCAAGAAAGCGGCGGCGCTGGCCAACGCCGAGCTCGGCGTGCTGGAGGACGGCAAGCGCGACCTGATCGTGGCCGCCTGCGACCAGATCATCGCGGGCGACCTGGACGACCACTTCCCGCTGGTCGTCTGGCAGACCGGCTCCGGCACGCAGTCGAACATGAACGTCAACGAGGTGATCTCCAACCGCGCCATCGAGCTGGCCGGCGGCGTGGTCGGCAGCAAGACGCCCATCCACCCCAACGACGACGTCAACCGCTCGCAGTCCTCGAACGACACCTTCCCGACCGCCATGCACATCGCCGCCGTCACGGCGCTGCGCGAACGCCTGCTGCCGGCCGCGGCGGCGCTGCAGGAGGAACTGGAGGCGAAGCGCGACGCGTTCGCGCAGATCGTCAAGATCGGACGCACGCACCTGATGGACGCGGTGCCGCTGACCCTGGGCCAGGAGTTCTCGGGCTACGTCGAGCAGGTCAAGCGCGGCCGGGAGCGGGTCGAGCGTGCGCTGCCGGATCTGCACGAGCTGGCGCTGGGCGGCACCGCGGTCGGCACCGGCCTGAACGCGCCGCCGGGCTTCGCCGAGCGCGTCGCCGCCTGGGTCGCTCGCCTCACCGGCCATCCGTTCGTCAGCGCACCCAACAAGTTCGAAGCGCTGGCCGCGCACGACGCGGTGGTGGAGGCGTCCGGCGCCCTGAAGACACTGTCGGCGGCGCTGATGAAGATCGCCAACGACATCCGCTGGCTCGGCTCCGGGCCGCGCTCCGGACTCGGCGAGCTGCGGCTTCCGGAGAACGAGCCAGGCAGCTCGATCATGCCGGGCAAGGTCAACCCCACCCAGTGCGAGGCGCTGACCATGGTGTGCGCCCGCGTGTTCGGCAACGACACCGCCATCACCGTGGCCGGCGCCTCCGGCAACTTCGAGCTCAACGTCTTCAAGCCGGTGCTGATCGACAGCCTGCTGCAGTCCATCCGCCTGCTCGCCGACGGCATGGCCAGCTTCACCGAGCACTGCGTGACCGGCATCGAAGCGGACGCCGAGCGGATCGAGGACCTGGTGCAGCGCTCGCTCATGCTGGTCACTGCCCTCAACCCGCACATCGGCTACGACAACGCCGCGACCATCGCCAAGACCGCCCACCGCGAAGGCATCACCCTGCGCGAGGCCGCGGTCGCGAGCGGCCACCTGACTGCCGAGCAGTACGACCGATGGGTCCGCCCCGAGGAGATGACCGGCACCGAGCCACGGTGAGCTTCGGCCCTTCGTCCCTCGACTGCGAACAGCGACCATGAGAGTCACGATCGACGCCACCGATGATCCGGAGGAGATCGTGACGGTGTTCACCGGCACCCACTCGCACGGACAGGGCCACGTCGAGTTGCTTCGTCAGTTCCAGGAAGAACACCGGCGGCGGCGTCCGGAACGGTACAAGCCGTTTGACCGGGAGGCGGCGCTGGAGGACGTGCGCTCCTGTCTGTCTTACGACGGGACGCTGTTCGTGGCCCGGCTCGAAGGCGACTGCGTCGGGTTTGTGATAGTTCGGGATGTCAATTGGCCGGATACAGCGTCTGCGTACGGAAGCAAGTCGCTCATGGTAAACCAGATAGCGGTGTCGAAGGCCCATCGCCGGCGCGGGATCGGGACGCGGCTGATGGAACTGGTCCGTGCGGAGGCGGCCCGTCGAGGAGCGGACCGCATGGATTTGCTCGTCGCCAGCGACAACGAGGGTGCACGGCGGTTCTACGAGGCGCAGGGCTTCGGCCGATTCCACGACATCATGGAGCTGAGTCCGTAGTGGTCGCTCTTCCGAACGTAGCGTTCGAGGCGCGTCGGTTGAACCGGTACTCACGGGGGGCGTCACGCCTATATGCTCAGCGTTGCTCATGAAGCCAAAGCTCTACGTCGAGAGCTCCATCGTGAGCTACCTCACGGCCGAACCGAGCGGTGACCTCATCACGGCAGCTCGTCAAGTCCTTACCCAGCGGTGGTGGAGTGAGAAACGGTTCGACTACGAACTCTACATCTCAGAATTCGTCGTGTCAGAGGTGCAGGCTGGAGATGCGCCCATGGCGGCGCGACGTATCGATGCACTTTCTGGTATTGCTGAAATCGGACTGACCGAAGCGGCCGCTCAGTTTGCGACGGTGCTGGTCGACGAAGGCCCGCTCCCTCGCGGGGCAGCGCTCGATGCGTTGCACATCGCAGTTGCCGTGATGGGCGGCATTGAGTACTTGTTGACCTGGAACTTCGCACATCTGGCCAACGCGACGATTCTGGCCAACGCGACGATTCGCAGCCAGATCGAACGCAAGTGTCGTTCGCAGGGGCTCGAGCCTCCGATCATATGTACCCCCGAGGAACTATTGGGAGAATGAGATGAACCACGACCAGATCATCGGCGAAGTCCGGGCTATTCGGGAACGATTGGCAGCGGAGAGAGGCTACGACATTCGCGCACTGTACGAGGAAGCAAAGCGACGGCAGCAGGAAAGCGATCGAGAGATCGTTGAACTGGAGCCCAGGCGTTTGGCGGAGGTGGCGCATGGTTCTACCGGCGAGCGATAGCGGGCCAACGGAAGGTCAGGTCCAGCGAGGACAGGACGAGGGGCAAAGCGATGAGCAAGTGCGTGCCATGCGCAGGCGAGAATTCGTTCCAGGAAGCGATTGCCGTCCACTCCGTACGGCGGCCGACTTCGGCAAGGCGCCAAATGGTTGCCCGACTGGAGTCGCTTCGTCGCACGCCGGCTGATGAGCGCTGGTCCGGGGCCAACGGGCCGAGCGACAAGGCATTCGACGCCGCCCGTTCGTTCATCGAGTGCCTTCCGGAGCGGCTGTCGGTGGTGGCTGACATAGGCTTGGCCGACGACGGGGAGATCAATCTCCTCTGGAAGACCGAATCCGTGCATGTTGACCTGGGGTTCCATGACGAAGGGTCGTGTTCGTACTTTGCACGTGACGGCGCGGGCCGGGAGTACCTGGTAGATGACTTTGTCTCCGATCAAGGACTGCCGCCCGAAATCGCCAGTCTACTCACCGCATAGCTCTTCGACTTGCCGGCTCTCTAGCATCGAGACGAACGAGTCAGCGCCGCGCCGGGCCTGTCGCCGGGCATCGTTGAGACGACAAGATATGAGCGGCGGAGTTCCCCCGTTGTTCGATACGGCTTGGAGCGATTGAGCATGACTATCGAAACCTCGGGTGACGCAGAGGAGATCGTCGAGTTGCTCGGGCAGGTCCACGAAGAGCATCGCCACCGGCGTCCGCAGTGGTTCAAGCCGTTCGACCGGACGGCGGCGCTGGAGGGCCAGCGGAATCTCCTGTCGCGCGCCGGTGCTCAGATGTTCGTCGCCCGTGCCGAGGGCGTCTGCGTTGGCTACGCGTTGGTGTGCGAGCGGGTTCGTGAGGAGAACGCGTTCCGTTACGCGAGCCGGTCCCTTGTGGTCGACCAGATGGCAGTGTCCAACACGCACCGGCGGAAGGGAATCGGAACTCTGCTGATGGACCGCATCCGCGCCGAGGCCGCCAAGCGAGGAGTTGAGCGCGTGGAGCTAAGCGTATACAGCGACAACGACGAGGCATGCCGCTTCTACCCGGCATATTCGCGCAGGAGTGGAGAAAAAGTAGGCGCGTCCGCCGATTTGCA
>JAPPNY010000152.1 GCA_028818385.1 Spirochaetaceae bacterium | reverse complement strand
GTGTTTCTCCCATGCCAACGCCGGTCCGACCCGGCCGGTGAGGAAGCTTGACACTACTCCTCGGGGGGTGTTTGTCTTACCGATCCAATCAACGTCGCCGGGCAAGGGCGGCCGCATCACCAGCGCCCGGTGGGGAGGAACCATGAGGCGCTTGGCAACCCTTGCTGTCACGGCAGTCGTGATCGGCCTGTTCGTCGCCGGCCCGGTATCATCCGAAACTTCGCCCGGCGGCGAGGTCGTTCCCATCATTACGCCGGACCCTCCGGTCTTGACCTATTCGGAGGCGCCGGAGTTGGCCGAACTCGTGCAGCGAGGCGACCTCCCGCCCGTTGCGGAGCGGCTGCCGCCGGACCCGCCGGTCGTGCAACCGCTCGAAGCGCTGGGGAGTTACGGCGGCACCATTCGATTCATCGAGATGTACTACACCAACTTCCGCAGCAGCACGCGCTTCATGAGCGAGAATCTGTTCAGCCTGACGGCGCCCACGGGACAGCACATGTATCCGAATCTGGCGAAGTCCCTCGAGATCAGCGATGATCTTCAGACCTTTACGATCACGCTGCGAGAAGGCGTCAGGTGGTCGGACGGTCATGAGCTGACCACCGAGGACATAGTCTTTGCGTGGGAAGACATTCTCCTCTATTCCCCCGATCCGGACATCGATTCGGACACGCTTGCACCGGCTATCACCAAAGTGGGCGGCAAGCCATTCACCCTGGAGGCGATCGACGATCACACGCTCGTGATACGTACTGCGGCCCCCTTCGCGGACATGCCCGCCGTGTTGACTCACGTATTCTCCGAGCCGCGGCCACGCCCTGCGCACTACCTGAGGCAGTTCCACCCCAAGTACGCCGGCGAGGGCAAGGACGCGACGGAGATGTGGCAGGAGTTCCAGGATGTTCACTCGGTTCTGACCAACCCCGACCTGCCGACCTACGGGCCGTGGATTACCGACGACGTCAGGGAAGGGGACGCGCTGACCATGCGGCGCAATCCCTATTACTGGAAGGTGGACACGCAGGGGCGACAGCTCCCCTACGCGGATCGCGTGCGGATGTCCTACATCAAGGACGGCGAGGTGCAGAAGCTGCAGTTGTCGGCGGGGGCGTTCGACTTCACGCAGTGGCCGCCGACCGATGCCGTTCTGTTCCAGCAACAGCGGGCGGGAAATTACTCGATGCCGGCCCGCAACTCGTACTACTTCGGAATACGGATCAACCTCCCGTGGGTGTCGAGATCCCACGACGAACCCAACGATCGCAAGCTGGCGGAGCTGCTCAAGGACGAGCGCTTCCTGCGGGCCATGCAGCTCGCGATCGACAACCGGCAGATGACCACCGCATACGTGTCTCCGGAGCTCTTCGACTTCATCGGCGGCACCGTCGGCCATCCCAACTTCCACCGCGACAGCGTGGCAGGGTCGCAGCTCGGCGACCCGCGCGTAGCGGCGCTTTGGGAGTTCCTGGAAGGGTGGCAACGATATGACCTGGACGAAGCAAAGCGGCTGCTGGACGAGCTCGGCCTGCGGATCGGCTCCGATGGGTTCCGGCACTTTCCGGACGGAGGTCGGATCGAGATCACGATGGGAACCTGGAGCGACTGGCAGCCGGTCGGCGAAGTCGGTCAGATGGCTGCCGTTCAGCTGGAGAACGATCTCAAGATCAAGTTCTTCGTGCAGACGAAGACCTGGAGCGAGGGCGTGCAGCCGTGGTACGTGCAGGGGGACATTCCCGTGCTGATGGTGGGCATCGACCAGGAGTATTGGGCGACCAACATCTT
Source organism: Spirochaetaceae bacterium (assembly GCA_028818385.1). Next base: position 15,634 of record JAPPNY010000152.1, on the reverse strand, counting down.
CAACACCCGCACGATGTTCCAGATCCCGGTCATCGACTGGATCAAGTCCGACGGCGCGCAGGGCGTGGAGCCATACGATGCCCTCAAGGAGCCATTGCGCGAGCTCGTCTCCTTGGAGACCCAGTCGCGGTCTACGCCGGACCCGGAGCTGAAACTCGATCTGGCGATCCAGGCGGCCGACATACTCATCCGCAATCACATCGGATACCCGTGGCTGATGGGATACCAGGCGAACACCGTCTACACGCACAACCGGATAGTGAACATGCCGGCCGGCTATCCGGGCACCGGCTCGCCACGATTCATGCGCCTGGAGCAGTGGTCCGTTGGCGAGTGAGCGAAGCGAACCTCCCTCGAAGAGTGAGTGTTGGGAGGCGGGCGAGACCTGTCGGTTTGACGGTCTGGCCGTTTCCCTCTCCCGGCCGGTACTGGTAGCCAGGAGCTCGAGCTGGCTGTGGTTCCCGACGGTATCGCGACTGTCCAACGGAGAATACATCGCCAAGATGTACGCTACGGCAGACATGGCGATGTACTCGTTCTCGGGGCTGGTTTCCTGGTCCGCCGATGGGGGTCTGTCCTGGAGCGAGCCGGATGGAGTCACCTACTTCGGGCCGTCCAGCCTCGACACCCCGGACGGAAACCACCTGATCCTGCCATTCGACCTGCGTCCTCTTTCGGACGGTAGTCACGGCGCCCCGCACAATGTCATCCGGCGCGCCGAGCGCGCGGTCAGGTACCGGGCACGGAAGGTCAAGATCGCCGGCTTCCCGCGCCCGGCGGGGACTCAAGAGCACGGAGATAGGCTCCAGTGCCTTCGCCTTCGACGGACAGGTCATCGCGTCCACGGACGGAGCGTACCTGACGACGCTGTACGGCAAGTTCGCCGGAGACAGCCGCGAATCCACCGTACTCGCCGAGTCCCAAGACGGCCTGGAGTGGCGCGTCCGTTCCGTGATCGCCTCGGCGGACTACGACGTAGCCGGAGCCGAAGGCCCCTCGGAGACCGCACTGTGTCGCTTGCAGGATGGCCGGCTGTTCGCGGTCTTCCGGCTCAAGGCGAGGCGCCCCTATGCGAAAGCCTGGAGCGAGGACGACGGCCACACCTGGACCACCCCCGTCGTGATGGAAGGGATGTGCTCGGTGCAGCCGCGCATGCTCGTGATGGAAAACGGAACGCTGGTGCTGGTGGGCGGCCGTCCCGGCATTCACGTCTGGGTGGACCGCCACGGACTGGGTGAGCGCTGGGAACACGTTGACGTGACCGAGATTCACAACAGGCTGGTTCCGGCCGAACCGATAACGCGCCCCAATCAGACGTCGGCCTACACGGACGTCGCCGAGATCGACGGGGAGAACCTGCTGTACCTGTACGACCGCATACCCTGCGGCTGGGACCCGGTTCCCGAAGAGAGCACGGACACCAACTCGGTGTGGGCGATGAAGCTGACGATCGCATCGTAGCGCAGACGCGCCGGAGATGATCCGCATCCGCCCGTAGCACCATGGTCACCTACCTTCTCCGGCGCGTCATGAGTACCGCGCCGACGCTCGTTCTCATTTCGATGCTCGTCTTCCTGGCGATCGAGATCACGCCGGGGACGTATGTCGACATATTGGTCGCTCAGCAGATACGCGACACCGGCAGCGCCACGCTGACTGACGGCCAGGTCCAGCTCCTCGAGAAGCAGTACGGAATAGGCCGGCCGATCTATGTGCGATGGTGGAAGTGGTTCAGCCGCTTCGTGCGCGGCGACATGGGACGTTCCTACGCCTATGGCCATCGCCCTGTCGCCAAGCTCATCGGCGAACGCATGGCGCTCACGATGGTCATCGCGTTCTCCAGCCTTGCCTTCTCCTACCTGGTTGCGCTCCCGATCGGCATCTACTCGGCAGTACGCCAGTACACCTTCGGCGACCACTTCTTCACCGGGCTCAGTTTCCTGGGCCTGAGCGTTCCCAACTTCCTGCTCGCCCTGCTGCTCATGATCACCGGCTTCTTCGTCTTCGGGCAGATGCCGGGGGGGCTCTTCTCGCCGGAGTACGCGGAGGCGCCCTGGAGCCTTGCCAAGGTCCTGGACCTCCTGTCCCGTCTCTGGATACCTGTCTTCGTGCTCGGCACCGCCGGAATGGCAGGCACCATGAGGGTCCTGCGCGGGAACCTGCTCGACCAGTTGCGCCGCCCGTACGTGGAAACCGCGCGCGCCAAGGGCCTGCGAGAGACCGTGCTCGTGGTCAAGTACCCCGTGAGACTCGCCCTGAATCCTTTCATCACCAGTCTCGGCCTCGCGTTTCCCGGCATCGTCGGGGGGGAGCTCATCGTCTCCATCGTGCTCAACCTCCCGACCACCGGCCCCCTGCTCTTCGACGCCGTCATGAATCACGACGCGTTTCTTGCCGGCGCGATGGTGATGCTCCTCTCCAGCGTCCTGGTGCTCGGCAATCTCCTCTCGGATCTCGCCCTCGCCGGCATCGATCCCAGGATCCGGTACGACTGAGCGAATGAAGTCTGCCCGCCGCGTCGGTCCTGAGCATCGCCCGATCGACGCGGAGCCGGACGCTCGCAGAGCAGCGGATGCCGACGACGCGGCAGCGATGATCCGCGCACGCAGCGTCGGCTCCATCATGTCGCTCAAGTTCAGGAGCAACCGGCTCGCCGTGACCGCCCTGTGGTGCCTGATCGCCCTCTATTTCTTCACGTTGCTGAGCGAGTTCTTCGCCCCGTACACACTGCTGGAAACCGCGAAGGGCTTGGAGAACCACCCGCCAACCCCTCTCTCCTTCATCGATGGTCAAGGTCGATTCCACCTGCGACCGTTCGTCAACGGCTACACCCGCACCGTCGACCGCGAGAACTTTCGGATCCACTGGGAACGCAACAGGGAAGAGGTCCATCCGATCAGGCTGCTGGTGCGCGGGCAACAGGACTATCGCTTGCTGGGCTTTCTCCCGGTTCGCGGCAGAACCCATCTCTTCGGTGTCGAGGAAGGGCATGTCTTTCTGTTCGGTACGGACAAGTGGGGTCGAGACGTCTTCTCCCGTATCCTGTATGGCGGAAGAATCTCGTTGACCATAGGCTGGGCAGGGGTGCTGATCAGCCTCTTTCTGGGGGTGATCATCGGTACCGTATCCGGATACTTCTCCGGAGTCGTCGACCACGTCGTGCAACGGGTCATCGAAGTGCTGATGTCGGTGCCGTCGCTCCCGCTGTGGTTGTTGCTGTCGGCCGCCTTGCCCAAGGAGTGGACGCCGATTCAGATCTATTTCGGCCTTGTCGTCATCCTGTCGTTCCTGGGGTGGACGAGCCTTGCGCGCGTGGTGCGCGGCATGATCCTCTCCCACCGGAACTCTCAGTACGTCCTGGCGGCGCGGAACGTCGGCGCTGGCCCGCTGCGGATCATGGCGTTCCACCTCGTTCCGAACATCAGCAGCTATCTGCTCGTCAATCTGACGCTTGCCATCCCGGGGATGATCATCGCCGAGACCAGCCTGAGCTTTCTGGGCTTGGGCATCCGCCCGCCCATGACGAGCTGGGGAGCGATGTTGCGAGAGGCGCAGAACCTCAACAACGTGATCAACAATCCGTGGTACCTGTTTCCGGCACTCTTCGTGATCGTTGCGATTCTGGCGTTCAACTTCGTAGGGGACGGCCTGCGGGACGCCGCCGATCCTTTCAGCCATCGCTGACGACGCTGCGTAGATGCGGGTATGAGCCTGAAACCACCTACGGTGTCGACCCAGCGCCAAGGATGGTTCAGAGTCCAGCGATTGCCACCTGCCATCGACGGCTCCCGCCCCTCTCTGGCGGCTCGTCCCACCCCGTTGAGCGGCATCGCCGCAACTACGTGCCCATCGGGGCACTGTACCTGTACCGACACCGTAACCATAGTGTAGCGATACCGTATCGGGGCGGTTGCCGTTGCGTCCGGTTTCGGCCGGCGGTTACAGTGCCGGCATGGTCGCGGTTCTGGTCGTGGTCGCGATCGTCGGTGGGGTGGCCGCAGTCATCTTCCGGTTCTATGTCTATCGCAAGAGGTCGGAGGAGCCTTTTCAATTCGGCGGGCACACGGGCGATCGGAGGTGGTGGCGCATCGGGCAGCAGGAGGTTGGCGCGAGTTGGACCAGGTACGGCTGTCTGCTCTGGGGCGTGCTGTCGCTTCTGATGGTCGCCGGCGTGGTCGTGGCCATCCTGACCGGATTGTGGCCGACCGGTGACGGGCCCTAGAAGCTCGACAGCGTTGGAGCGGACCTGCCTATTGCCCGACGTAAACGCCCTGCTCGGCCATGATCGCCAACACGTTGCCCGCGGGGTCGCGGAAGAACGCCATCCGCAGTTCATAGTCGTCTGCGGAGTGTATGACCTGCGGCGGGCCGTCGAAATCGACGCCGCATCCCTGGAGCTCGCCGTAGCGGCGCTCAATGTCGGGCACCTTGAAGTAGAGAGCGCATCCCGCCGACCCGGCACCCGCGTTCGCCGTCAGCATGAGGCGCACGCCATCGCAATCGAAGAACGCCAGCCCGGGAGTCGCCCGAGCGATGAACGGGATACCCAGCGTGTCGCGATAGAACGCCACGGCCGCGTCCAGGTCACCCACGTTCAGGGCGATCTGCGAGATGCGCCACGGAGCGGCCTCGCCTCGATTCGTCATCGCTTCATTGTAGCACCTGGCCGCCTTGCGCACCGCAGCGGCGCGCTTTGCGCAGCGGACATCCGCCGGTGTATATGTGTCCGATGATCACCGTCAGCGAACCGATGGCGCCGCCGCGCTGGGCGCTGCTGGAGCGGCACCTGATCGACTCCATCGCCGAGGCGTGCCGGGTATTCTACGACCGCTACTTCGACGAGCAGGGCTACCTGGAGTGCGTGGCCCGCTGGGGCGCGCTGGACGGCGCCGACGACGCGGCGGAGAACGTCGCCGCCTTTCCCGACCTCTACGCGGTGGGCGGTCCGCGCGACGTGTACGACCTGTTCCGGCAGGGCATCGAGGGCCACATCCGGCAGTACACGGAGGCCAAGACGACCGTCACCGAGCTGGGCCGCGACGGCATGTACTACAAGGAGTACCCGACCTGCTTCGACCCGCTGCACAACGGCGAGGGCTACCACTGCCTGTTCCAGCAGGGGCTGTGCGAGCCGTGGGACCCCATCTACCGCAAGCGGATGAAGCGCTTCGCCGGCTTCTACCTGCCGGGCGACCCGGACGAGCCGCCGGAGCCCAACTACGACCCCGAGCACCGCATCATCCGCAGCACCATGACCGGCAGCCGCGGACCGCTGCTGCGCACGGCGACCGCCGCCGACTGGGCCGGCGACCCGTTCGAGATCCCGGGGCGCTTCCACCCCGGCCGCGGCCACCGGGACTACGACGACTACGCCGCCCACTACGAGCAGCACTACCCGCACGTCGCCGGCGACGGGCCGATGAACCTGGCGCTCAACGTCTGGGCGCTGCACGCCTACATGCTCGACGGCGAGGCGAAGTACCGCGACTGGCTGCTGGAGTACGCCGACGGGTGGCTGGAGCGCACGCGCGCCAACGACAACATCGTGCCGGCCAACATCGGCCTGGACGGGACCATCGGCGGCTCCTACGGCGGCCGCTGGTGGCGAGGGGTGTTCGGCTGGGCGCACACCTGCGAGCGGCCCTACTTCCGCCACAACTGCGCGTTCCCGGATCGCGTGACCTACGGCTGGGCCAACGCCCTCTACCTGACCGGCGACCGCGCCTACGTCGAGGTGTGGCGCGACGTGATCGACGCGGTGAACTCGCACGCCAAGGAAGACCGCGGCCTCACCCTCTATCCGCGCATGCGCGGCGACGACGGCTGGTACGCGTACGAGCCCACGCCGTGGAACCGCGGCGCACTGGAGCTGTATTACTGGACGCTCGACCCGCGTGACCACGAGCGCGTGAGCGACCACCCATGGATCGCCTTCCTGGACGGCGGCAATCCGGACTTCCCGGTCCAGCGCCTGGAGTGGGCGCTGGCCACGGTCCGCGAGCGTATCGCGCGCGTGCGCGCCGACACTTCGACGCGGGACACGCGCCTGTCCGAGGATCCCAACGGACTCAACCCGGCGGAGATGGTCTGGCCGCTGGTGCAGCTCATGCTCGGCGGACTGCCGACGCGCCACATCGGCGTGCCCTGGCACACCCGCGTGCGCTACTTCGACCCGGAACGCGGGCGCTCCGGCATTCCCGAGCAGGTGGCATCGCTGGTGACGGGAGTGGCGCCCGGAGATGACGGGGTCGACTCGGTCGAGGTGACCCTGGTCAACCTGGACCCGGTGCGGCCACGCACCCTGGTGCTGCAGGCCGGCGCCTACGGCGAGAGCCGCATCCGCTCCGTCACCGCCGGCGGCACGCGGGCCTCGGTGGACGACCGCGCGACCGTCGTGCACCTGCGCCCCGGCGCCGGCGCGCAGCTCACATTGGCGATTGAGCGTTACGTGGAGCAGCCGACGCTCGCCTTCCCCACGGCTGCGTCCGCGTCACCGGTCCGAGCGTGACCCGGCGCGAGCCGCGATCAGTCCCGGGATCCCGTAGCTGACCGTGCTCGCTACCGGCTTGGCGTGCTGTTCGAGGACCCGGGTTTGGGAAAGAACTGGTCGATCAGAATCGGATTCCCGTCCGGATCATGGATCACGATGTGGGCGGGACCGGTGCCCGCGGGGTCCGTGTCCGTCTTCATCTCGATACCGTTGGCAAGCAGGGACCCACGTATGTCCCTGACATCCGTGAAATCCGTAACCTGCGACCCGTCCTGCCGCAGACCGGGATTGAACGTAAGGATGTTGCCCTCGAACATCCCCTGGAACAGGCCGATCGTGGCGCCCCCGTTGACCATGATCAGGTAGCCGCTTCCATCGCCGCCGGTGCAGCGGAAGCCGAGCTTCTCGTAGAACGCCTTGGCGGCTTGCAGGTCCTTCACCGCCAGACTCACCGAAAACGCACCGATCTCCATTTCCATTGCGATCTCCTTCCGCGATGGTCGGTTGTGTAACGACGTCGTGTGACGAACCACACCGCCTTGCGCGGCGGCCACAAGCAGGAACCCTTGACGACGGATGCTTGCGATCGTAACATTTGAAATCGCAAGTTTCATGGATCACCGTTGCGACGATTCCGACGACCCGACCGTCGCCACGTTCCGGCGCCTGCTGCGCACCACCCTTTCCATGAAGCGTGCGATGGGCGCCGTGTACGCCGAGGCCGGACTCACCGGAGCGCAGTTCCACACCCTGGTGCGGATCCCGGATGAGGGAATTCCCCTGACCCGGCTGGCCGCCCGGTCCTGGGCCGACCCTGGCAACGCGTCCGGGGTCGTCGACCGCCTGGAGCGGGACGGACTGGTCGAACGCCGGCCGGCCGCCCACGACCGGCGCGTGGTGCTGGTGCACGCGACGCCGGCCGGCCAAGCCCTCGTTAGCCGGCTGTGGCCGGAGTACGTGAACGGGGTCCATCGGCTCATGCAGCCCCTGAACGCCGAGGACCAGACTCGCCTGCGCGAGCTGCTGGAGCGCTTGGCCGATCGGGAGGATCAGGATGTCGAGTCCATCACCGCGGCAGCCGGGTAGCCGCGGCCCCCGCAAGGGCGGCGCTCGCCCAGGGTCTGGACGAGCCGGCCCGAACGGACCTCCGGGAGGACCGCGTCCGCCGAGGCGAGGGGATGGTTCCGATGGCCCCGGCGACGGACGCCCGGGCATGGGCCCTGCACGGCCCGGTGGCCAGCGCCCGGGTGGCGGCCCGCCTCCGTCGGGCCGGGCGGACGGACGCGGATCCGGCGGACCCGGGTTCCAGGGCCGGGGCGGCCCTGGCGGTCCCGGTGGCCCGGGATTCCGGGGCGGGCGTCCCGGGCGCCCGGCCTTGCGCGCGCTGCTGCGCAGCCTGAGCTACATGCGCCCGTACCGCGGGCGCGTCCTCGTCAGCCTGGCCTGCCTGCTGGCCAGCTCCGCCGGCAACCTGGCCGTGCCGCGGATCACCCAGCAGGTCATCGACTCGGGCATCCTGGTCGCGCGCATGCAGGCGATCCTGGTGGGCGCGCTGCTCATCGTCGCCGTCACGGCGCTACGCTCGCTGTTCACCTACCTGCAGGGCGCGCTGGCCGCGCGCGTGTCGCAGGGCGTCGCCTACGACCTGCGCAACCGGCTCTACGACCACATCCAGAGCCTGTCGTTCAGCTACCACGACCGCGCGCAGACCGGTCAGCTCCTCACGCGCGCCACCAGCGACGTGGACATGGTGCGCACCTTCATCAGCACCGGCGTGATCCAGATCATCACCACCCTGGTGCTGCTGATCGGCAGCTTCGCGCTGCTGTTCGCGACCAACTGGCGGCTGGCCCTGCACGTGATCCCGCTCATGGCCGTGGTGTTCGCGCTCTTCACCTACATGGCCAAGGTGGGCCGGCCGCGGTTCCGCGCCGTCCAGGAGAAGATCGCGGCGCTCAACACCCGCCTGGAGCAGAACATCGTCGGCGTCCGCACGGTCAAGGCGTTCACGGGCGCGCGGCGCGAGCAGGAGCGGTTCGAGACCGAGAGCCGCGGCCTCTACGACCAGATGATGCAGGTGGCGCGCCTGTTCTCGCTTGCCATCCCGCTGGTGTTCGCGATGGCCAACATCGGCACCGTGGTCGTCACCTGGGGCGGCGGCATCCAGATCCTGGCCGAGCGCCTCACCATCGGCGAGCTGGTGGCGTTCCAGGGCTACCTGATCGTCGCCATGTTCCCGATCACGATGCTGGGCATGATCATGATGTCGATCTCCCAGGCGGCCGCCAGCGCCGAACGCATCTTCGAGATCCTGGACGCCCAGTCGGAGGTGAAGGAGAAGCCGGGCGCCGCCACGCTGTCACCCCTCCGCGAAGGGCTGGCGTTCGAGCAGGTGTCGTTCAGCTACTTCGGGGTCGGCACCCCGGTGCTGCGCGAGGTGAGCTTCCGCACCGGATCCGCCGAGACCCTGGCCATCGTCGGCGCCACCGGATCGGGCAAGAGCACGATCATCAACCTGATCCCGCGCTTCTACGACGCCACCGCCGGCCGCATCACCATCGACGGCATCGACATCCGCGACGTCACGCTGCAGTCGCTGCGCCGGCAGATCGGCATCGTGCTGGAGGAGACCTCCCTGTTCGGCGGCACCATCCGCGAGAACATCGCCTACGGCCGGCCGGACGCCACCGACGCCGAGGTGGAGGCTGCCGCCCGCGCCGCGGAGGCGCACCCGTTCATCGCGGAGTTCCCGGACGGCTACGACTCCCACGTCGGCGAGCGCGGCGTGACCCTGTCGGGCGGTCAGAAGCAGCGCGTCGCGATCGCGCGCGCCCTGCTGATCGAGCCGCGCATCCTGATCCTGGACGACAGCACCAGCAGCGTCGACTACGAGACCGAGCGGCGCATCCGCGCGGCCCTGGACGAGCTCAGGCAGGACCGTCTGTCCTTCGTGATCGCCAGCCGCATGAACACGGTGCTGGCCGCCGACCGCGTGCTGCTGCTGCACGAGGGGACGGTAGCCGGTCTGGATGAGCACCAACGCCTGCTGCACGAGAACGCGCTGTACGCGGAGGTCTTCTACGGCGAGCTGTCCGCGCAGCAGGCCGAGGCCGAGCCGGCGGCGATCGGGCCGGCCGGTGCGGGAGAGGTGCCGTCGTGAGCGATTCCTCCAGTCAGCGCCAGCAGCCCGCGGCGAACCGGATGCGCATGGGCATGATGCCGTTCGGCACCGGCGAAGAGCGGCAGGCGGAGAAGGTCGGGCAGACGCTGCTGCGGCTGCTCCGCTACCTGGGCGACATGCGCCTGACGCTGCTGCTGGTGCTGGTGACCGCGGCAGCGTCCGCTGGCGCGCAGGCGCTGGGGCCGCTGTATATCGCACGAGCCGTCGATGGACTCAAGGCGTTCGTCGATGGACAGTCGGAGGCGCCGGAGGCGGCGCGGGTGCTGGTCATCGCGATGCTGCTGGTGCTGGCGTGCTACATCGCCGGCTGGCTCACCGGCGCGGTCAGCCGCATCGCCCTGGCGGCGGTGGGACAGCGGCTGCTGCTGCGCATGCGCAGCCAGATCATGGCCAAGGTGCATGCGCTGTCGCTGGCCTACTTCGACCACCACAAGGCGGGCGACCTGGTGTCGCGGCTGTCCAACGACACCGACGTGATCAACCGCGCGGTGGGCATGAGCCTGTCGCGGCTGGCCTCCAGCGTCCTGCTGCTGGTCGCGATCCTGATCGGCATGCTGGCGCTCAACTGGCGGCTCGCCCTGACCAGCTTCGCCCTGCTGCCGCTCATGTACCTGTCGACGGCACTGTTCTCCCGGCGCGCGCGCATCGCCTTCCGCAAGACCCGCACGACCATCAGCGGCGTCAGCTCCGAGCTGGAGCAGAACATCTCCGGCGCGCGGGTGGCGCAGGCGTTCAACCGGCAGGGCTGGAACTCGTCGAGCTTCCGGCAGCTCAACCGCGCCAACCGCGACGCCAACGTCGGCGCGGAGTCGCTGACTGCCGCGTTCGCGCCGACCATGGACATCATCAGCGCCATCGGCATCGCCGTGGTGCTGGCCTACGGCGGCGTGCTGGCCAGCCTGGAGCTGGTCAGCATCGGCGTGATCGTCGCCTTCCTGCAGTACGTGCGCCGCTTCTTCGAGCCGGTGCAGTCCATCTCCATGATGTGGGCGCAGGTGCAGTCCGCGATCGCCGGCGCCGAGCGCATCTTCGAGCTGCTGGACGAGGAGCCGCGGGTGCGCGACGCCGCCGACGCCCGGACGCTGGAGGTCACGTCCGGTCGCGTGGAGCTGTCCGAAGTGAGCTTTGCGTACGAGCCTGCGACGCCGGTGCTGCAGGGCGTCGACCTGGTCGCCGAGCCGGGCCAGACGGTGGCCTTCGTCGGACCGACCGGAGCCGGCAAGACGACCGTCATCAGCCTGCTGGAGCGCTTCTACGACGTGCAGGCGGGTGCGGTGACCATCGACGGTCAGGACGTCCGCGCCGTGACGCAGGAGAGCCTGCGACAGAGCATCGGCATCGTCCTGCAGGACACCTTCCTGTTCGCGGACACCATCGCCCACAACATCCGCTACGGCCGGCCCGACGCCGACGACGCGGAGGTGGAGGCGGCGGCGCGCCGCGCGCGGGCGCACGAGTTCATCTCCCGCCTTCCCGACGGCTACGACACCGTGCTGCAGGAGGGGGCCGTCAACCTGAGCCGCGGCCAGCGCCAGCTCCTGGCCATCGCCCGCGCGCTGCTCAAGGACCCGCGCATCCTGGTGCTGGACGAGGCCACCTCCAACGTCGACACGCGCACCGAGCTGCTGATCCAGGAGGCCCTGGGCGAGCTCCTGCAGGGGCGCACCAGCTTCGTCATCGCCCACCGCCTGAGCACGGTGCGGCGCGCCGACGTGATCTACGTGATCGACGCCGGCCGCATCGCTGAGCGCGGCACCCATGACGAGTTGATCGAAGCGGACGGCACCTACGCGCGCATCTACCGGAGCCAGTTCGAGCACGCGGACACTACCGCGGCGGGCGCCGCCTCCGGCTGAGCGCCGCCGGCCGGCCGCTCTGCTACCATCGCGGCCAGCAACCCCGCAGGTCGCAGGAGGAACGCCCGCATGCTCACCCGAACGCCCCCGACCGCCGCCGTGACCATCGCCACCCCCACCGCGCCTCCGCACTGGGCGCTGCTGGAGCGCGAGCTGATGCGCGCGATCGAGGCGGCGATCCCGCCGTTCTACGACCGCTACTTCGACGAGCGCGGCTACCTCAAGTGCTTCGCGCGCTGGGGGGCTCTGGACGGCCCGGACGACGCCGCCGAGAACGTGACCAACTGGACCGACTTCTATGCACTGGGCGGCTCGGAGCGGGTGCTGGCGCTGTATCGCCGCGGCATCGAGGGCCATATCCGGCAGTACACCGAGGCCAGGACCACGGTCACCAAGCTCGGCGCCGACGGCATGTACTACAAGGAGTTCCCCACCAGCTTCGACTGGGTGCACAACGGCGAGGGCTACCACTGCCTGTTCCAGGAGGGGCTCTGCGAACCGTGGAACCTGACCTGGCGGCAGCGCGTCTGCCGCTTCGCCGGCTTCTATCTGCCGGGCGACCCGGACGAGCCGGCCGAGCCGAACTACGACCCGAAGCACCGGATCATCCGCAGCGTCTTGAACGGCAGCCGCGGGCCGGTGCTTGGCAAGGTCGAGCCGGTCGACTGGGCCGGCGATCCGTTCGAGATCGAGGGCCGCTTCAAGCCGGGGCGCGGCCACCGCAACTTCGACGACTACCTGTTTCACTACGAGACCTATCGCGACGTCGAAGGCGACATCCCCCTGAACCTCGCCGCCACCGTCATGGCGTTCTACGCCTACGCGGCCACCGGCGAGGCGAAGTACCGGGAATGGATCCAGGAGTACTCCGACGGCTGGATCGAGCGCACCCACCAGAACGACGGCCTGATCCCGGGCAACGTCGGGCTGGACGGCAAGATCGGCAGCGGCGCCGCCGGCGACGGCGCGTGGTGGCGCGGCGTCTACGGCTGGGGCCACACCGGCGGCTTCTACGGGCTGGACGAGCACGGCAAGCCCATACCGCACCACCGCCCCAACTTCCAGGGCCGCACGCCGTACGCGTTCGGCAACGCCCTCCTGGTGTCGGGCGACCGAAAGTACGTGGACGTCTGGCGGACCGTCATGGAGTCGGTCAACAAGAACAGCAAGGTCGGGGACGGCGTCACGCTCTACCCGCGCATGTACAACCAGGACGGCTGGTACGACTTCCAGCCGGAACCGTTCGACCGCGGCGCGCTGGCGGTCTACGTCTGGTCGCAGGACCGCGAGCGCGACCACGCGCTGGTCGCCTCCGACCCCTGGGTACGGTTCCTGGACGGCGAGAACGACGGCTATCCGGTGGAGAAGCTGCAGGCCGACCTGGAAGAGGTGCGCCGGAAGGTGGAGCTGCGCGCGCAGGACACCCGCCCGGCCGACATGCTGCTCTCCGAGGACCCGAACGGCATCAACCCGGCGGTCGTGTGGGGCCTGGTCCAGCTCATGCTGGGCGGCCTTCCCACCCGCCATGTGGGCGTGCCGTGGCACTGCGCGGTGCGCTACTTCGACGCCGAGCGCCGGCGCGCCGGCATCCCCCCGGGCGTCGCCTCGCTGGTCGACCACATGAGCGCGGACGAGGTAGGCGTGCAGCTCGTGAACCTGGACCCCGTGCACGCGAAGAACCTGGTGCTGCAGTCGGGCGCCTTCGCCGAGCACACGATCGAGAGCGTCGCCGTCGACGGCGAGCGCACGGAGGTGGGCAACAGCGCCCTGCACGTGCGCCTGGAGCCCGGCGCCGGAGCGCGGTTGCTCCTGCGCGTCGGGCGCTTCGTCAATCAGCCGACCGTCGCCTTCCCCTGGCCCACGTGAGCCGCCGGCCGGCGGAGCCGCGATTCACCCGTCGTCACCGATCAGGGCGTCCAGGTACTCACGGTAGGCATAGGCGCGCCCGCGGCGCTTGCCGCTGATCTCGCGCAGCACGTCCAGGCTCTCCAGCAGCTCGATCGCCTTGCGGGCCGGCGGCGCCGTCAGGCCGAGCAGCTCGGCTGCCCTCGGAACGGTCACCACGGGATTCGAGGGAAGGAGCTCGAGCAGTTGAACGGCGGCGACCGTCGATCGGTCGTAGGACAGGATGCGGCCGCGGTCGCGTCCGACGATGGCGTGCAGCTCGCGGGCAACGCGCACCCCGTCGTCGGCAGCCTCGCGCACGCATTCCAGGAAGAACCGGTTCCAGCCCTCCCAGTCACCGTCGGTGCGCACGGCGCCGAGCCGTGCGTAGTACTCCGGTTGCGCCCGCCGGAACGCCACGCTGAGGTAGAGCAGCGGCTGGTCGAGCAGCCTCCAGTGCTCGATAAGCAACGCGATCAGCAACCGGCCGATGCGTCCGTTGCCGTCGAGGAACGGATGAATCGTCTCGAACTGCACGTGCGCGAGGCCGGCGCGCACCAGCGGCGGCAGGTCGCACTCGGCATGCCACCATCGCTCCAGCATCGACAGCGCGTCCGGCACCTCCTCGGGCGGCGGGGGGACGAAGCGGGCGTTGCCCGGCCGGCTTCCGCCGATCCAGTTCTGGGAGCGGCGCAGCTCGCCGGGAAGCTTGTCCGCGCCGCGGGCACCGCTCATGAGAATCCGGTGCGCCTCGCGCAACAGGCGCCCGCTGAGCGGCAGCCCGTTCGGATCCGCAAGCTGCCGGCGCGCGAGCGCGAGAGCATCCACGTAGTTGCATACCTCCTCGACATCCTCGGGGCGTCCGGCGCGATCGGTCGCTTCATAGGTGACGAGATCGGGCAGCGTCGCCTGCGTCCCCTCGATCTGCGAGGTGATCACCGCCTCCTTGCGGACGAACCCGTAGAGGAACCAGTCGGTGTCCGGCACCATCGCACCCGCCACCGCGAGGCGGGAGAGAGCGGCCAGCGCGTCGGTGTGGAGCTCTGCGGCCGCTGCATCCATGGCCAGCGGCGGATTCGTCGGGGGCAGCGGATACGGGACGAACGCCCGGACCTGCTCCCCAAGGGTGGTGGTGAGGCGGTATCGACCGGTCTGGCGAGGCATCGTCCGGAAACGCTCCTTCCTTAGCCCGGATATTAGAAAACGTTCGTTTCCTTTTCAAGGCTATAAGAAGCGATCGCTTTCTTCCTGAGCTCCTGCCTGCCGATCTGGAGGTGCTGCCGCAGGGCGCCCTCCCCGGCCCACTTGGAGAGAAGACCCGTCCCGGTTGCGCGGTCCCGCCGGCTGGTCCAGAGTGACCCGGCACCTATGCGTGCTGGGAGGGGAACAGTATGCGCAATCGGGGAGTACTTCGGTCGATCATAGGTATCCTGGGGCTGGCGGTGCTCGTGGGCTGCTCGACGACGACGACCACGACGGCAGAGCTGACCTACCTGCACTCACCGGTGCGGGTCGATCCGGCCGGCACGTCCACGTTCAGGGCGGGAGCATCGGCGATCTACGAAGTGGACCGCGGCCAGACCCGTCTTGGCCTGTGCGGAGTGGGCGGATACGAGTGGTGGGATGACGCCGACGGGACCGGCTCGGACGCGCTGATTCCGAACAACCTGCTCCAGGGCTCGTACTGCTACAAGATGGACATCGGCTAGCCGGGGCGCACCCGTCCGCTACCGGTTCGGCGGGGCGGTGCAGATCAGCACCTCCAGGGTTTCGTCGCCGGCGTTCTCGATGCCGTGCTCGCACCACGGCGGCAGGTGGATGAACGTGCCGGCCGACACCTCGTGCTCCTCGCCGTTCAGGGTCATCACGCCGCGCCCGCGCAGGATCACGTAGCACTCCTCCGGGAGATGGCCGCGGGGCTCCATCTTCACGTGCGGCGGCAGGTAGAACATCACCAGCCCCATCGCCTGCGACGGAGCGAGTGGATTGGACGGGTGCACCACCCGAACGCCGACGCCGTCGCATCCGGGGTAGCGCACCGGAGTGCCGTCGCGGGGCGTCACCACGTTGGCCGCCGGCGGGACATCGGGTCTCGTCCCGCGCGGGTCTCCTCCGTATCCCTGAAACTTCTCGATCTTCGCCACTTCTCCCCAACCTCCGTAAGAGGGTAGCCCGCATAGCTCACCAAGGGGGATAGACACGGGGTGGTATTTGTGGTATTTG
>JAPPNY010000079.1 GCA_028818385.1 Spirochaetaceae bacterium | reverse complement strand
AATCCTCAATTCAGCCAACTTTCGGGCTGGAGCGCGAATAACCCGGGATGACGGTTCAAATAGCGATTCCAGAAATCCTCGCGCATTCTGGTCAATTTCGCTTCCGCAACGTTCACTCGCTTCACGATCGAACGTTCCCATGTGTTCGGCTTCTCTATTACCTCGAAGACCGGCGCGAACGGACTGTCACCGATACGAACTACGCGCAGACGGATCGCGAAAAACGCGAAGTCATCTGCGGTGTTGTCATTGAGCCATCGAATGGCAGACCGGTGGGCTTCGTGGAATTCTCCTGCGACCCAGATCACCGTCTTGACATCGAGACCCGCAAGATACGTCAGGATCTGTCCTAGGTGCTTGTGATCCGAATTCTCCAGCTGGTTTTCGATGAGAACCCGATCGCCTGTTCTGGCGTCCATAGCGACGATGTCCGCCGAAAAGCCCTCGACGTCTGCCTCGGAGTCCGTCGTTTCCAACTCAACGCCTACTATCTCGGAAAGGTAATCGATGTTGTCGGACAGCCAAGGTGTGAAGTCTCGCGCTTCGTCTGGCCACGCTTGGCGCAATAACGTGTCGGAGAGGCGAGCGAACTGTACTGTCGCCATCACTTGGTTCCTCCAAGGAGTGTGTCGCGCGCGATCGGATTGTCGGAGTCTGGTGTCAGAGAGTCGTTACTCATTCTCTCTCGTGCATTGTGAACCGGTGATGTCAACCCACGCGCGGGCGCGGCGTAGTGCTCGAAGGCACGGAACATGGATGAGAAGAGCCGTCCCGGTCGCTCAAGGATCGGAAACGGCAGCTTCCGCTTCGCGGCGAATCGACGGTGAGACGTCGCTGAATCGCTGCTGACGCCGACTACCTCGGCTACGGCGGTCGTCACATCCTCGTAGGCGTCGCGAAATGCGCACCACTGCACGGTGCAGACCGGTGAATCGCCGCGGGGATAGAAGAACAACACGACCTTGCGACCGCGGAGCGCGCTGAGTTGCAGTGGCGTGCCGCCTGGCCGTGGCAGAACGAAGTCAGGGGCAGGCTGGTCGACCGCGACGTTCATGATCAGAGTCTATCGGTCCGGTCACCGTTCGGTAAGCAGCGAACGAATCGGTGGTGACGAAGCGAAAGGCGTCCATCGTTGCGCGTTCCCGACCTGTCGGCTCAGCGCTGCTTCGACGCCGAAGTGGCGTGACGGTCCGAGCTTGCTCAGCTTCGGCGTCGAAGTGTGTCCGCCGGGCGGAGGTCTCAACACGGTGAGCCCCGGCCGCATCCGCACCGCCATGCCCCATCCGGGCGCACTGGAGCGGGGAGCGCAGGTGGTGCAAGCGCGGCGCGAGTGCGAGCCGAGGCGGTGGCCGCGGCGATCGCTTGGCTGCTGTCGCCACCGGCGAGCTACGTCGCCTGTGCCAACATCCGCGTGGCAGGCGGCAAGCCGAATCGGCTGCCCGGCCCTGTCACCGAGCGGGATGCAACGGGAGCCGGGTATACTCGTGCTTGCGACCGGAGGCACCAGACGATGAGAGCCGAAATGACGATGGAAGAGGCAGTTTGGGTCGATCCCGACCGGATGAGCGGGGCGCCGTGTTTCCGCGGAAGCCGACTCCCGGTGCAACATCTCTTCGACTGGCTCGCGGACGGCGTGCCTCTCGACGAGTTCGTGGAAGAGTTCCGCATCGACAGGCGAGCCGCGGAAGCGGTTCTGCGGGCGGCGGGTGCCGAGTTGTCACGCCGCCACGATGGCGCCGGCCCGGACGCACGGCGATCGGCGGCGACCTCGGTCTTCCTGCGGCGGGCCGTGCCCGGTCATTAAGCGTTCTCGACCCAGGCGCGGGCGCGCCGCACGTGCTCCAAAGGACGGAACACCGATGAGAACAGGTCGCGCACGACGCCCTCCTCATCGATGAGGTACGTTACCCGGCCCGTCGTGCCGAACAGCAGGGTCGAGCTCGCCCCGTAGAGGCGCCGCACCGAGCCGTCCCGGTCGCTCACGATCGGGAACGGCAGTTCCCGGCTCGCGGCGAACCCCCGGTGAGACTCCACCGAATCGCTGCTGATACCCACCACCTCGGCTCCGGCGGTCGTCAGCTCCTCGTACGCGTCGCGGAATGCGCACGCCTCCGCGGTGCATCCCCGCGTGTTGTTGCGCGGGTAGAAGAACAGCACCACTTTGCGACCGCGCAGCGAGCTGAGTTGCAGAGGGGTGCCGTCCGCACCGGGCAGGACGAAGTCAGGAGCGCTCTGGTTGACCGCGACACCCATGGGCAGAGTCTATCGGCGGAGGACCGTTACCGAAAGCTCGTGAACGGCAAGGCCCGTCGCGAACTTCGGCGTCGAAGTGAGTGCGGCGTCCAGGACAGGCGTCCGGCTGGCGCACGGAGCATCCGTGCCACGACACCGCAATCGGCGCGCGCTATGCTCGGATCACCTGGTGGAGCACCACCGGGCGGGAGGTTTGCAGCGTGGCCGACGTCGCCATCGTAACCGGAGCCAGCCGCGGGATCGGCGCCGCGACCGCGCGCCTGCTGGGCGCACGCGGCTACCGCGTGTGCGTGAACTATCGTACCGAGCCCGAGCCGGCGCGCGCACTGTGCGCGGAGATCGAGGCCGCCGGCGGACGCGCCATCGCCGTCTACGCCGACGTCGGCCGTCCCGACGAGGTGGCCGCGATGTTCGCCACCGTGGACGGCGAGCTCGGCCCGGTCACGGCGCTGGTCAACAACGCCGCCATGATAGGGCCGAGCACCCGCGTGATCGACCTGGATCCCGCGGACATGGAGCGGCTGCTGCAGGTCAACGTGATGGGCGTCGTGCACTGCACCCAGCAGGCGCTGCGGCGCATGTCGACCGAGCACGGTGGCACGGGGGGCGCGATCGTGAACGTCTCCTCGGGAGCCTCATACGTCGGCGAGCCCGGGGTCGCGGTCCACTATGCGGCCACCAAGGGAGCCGTGACCAGCTTCGGCATCGGCCTGGCGCAGGAGGTGATGGCCGAGGGCGTACGCGTCAACACCGTGAGCCCCGGCCCCATCCGCACGGCCATGCCCCATCCGGGCGCTCTGGAGCGGGGAGCGCAGGTCGTGCCGGCCCGCCGCGCGGGCGAGCCGGAAGAGGTGGCCGAGGCGATCGTCTGGCTGTTGTCCCCGGCGGCGAGCTACGTCGCCTGCGCGAACGTCCGCGTGGCCGGAGGCAAGCCGTGAGCGACCGCAACGGCGGGCGGCCGAACATCCTGGTCCTCATGACCGACGAGCACGCGGCGCAGTTCGCCGGCACCTACGGCCATCCCTTCATCGCCACGCCGGGCATGGACCGGCTGGCGTGCGAGGGCGTCACCTTCGACGCCGCCTACTGCAACAATCCGCTGTGCGTGCCGTCGCGGCTGTCGTTCATGACCGGCCGCTACACCCACCGCTGCGGCGGCTGGGACAACTCCACGGCGCTGCCCGTGGACGCGGTCACGTGGCCCTACCTGCTGCGCGCGCAGGGCTACGAGGCAGTGCTGTCCGGGAAGATGCACCTGATCGGCCCGGACCGGCTGCACGGCTTCGAGCGCCAGCTCGCTGTCGACCTGCACGCCGATCTCGTGCATCCGGTGTACCGGTGGGCGGAAGGCGTCCCCGAGGCGGCCGAGCCCTGGTCCGGAGTGACGCGCACCGGGTCGCGGGTGCCCGAGCACGGCCGCCGCTTCGGAGCGGAGGTCGACGCCGATGCTCCCATGGAGCAGCCGGTGGAAACCGGCCCCGGCACGACCCCGGAGATCGAGGCGGACGACCTCGCCGTGGAGCGCGCGATCGAGTTCCTGCACACGCGCGAGGGCGCCGATGCGCCGTTCGCCCTGTGCGTCGGCCTGATCGCACCGCACTACCCGTTCGTGGTGCCGGAGCCGTTCTTCTCGCAGTACTTCCCCGAGCACGCCGACCTTCCCGAGCTGCCGCCGGGCCACCCGCAGGAGCTGTCTCCGGCATCGCAACGGCTGCGCCGCGCGTTCGGTTTCCACGGGCACACCGACGACCAGGTGCGCCGCGCGCGCGCCGCCTACTACGGGCTGGTGAGCTACGCAGACAGCAAGCTCGAAGCGCTGCTCGACGTCCTGGACCGGACCGGGCTGGCCGACAATACCATCGTCGTGCACACCAGCGACCACGGCGAGCTGCTCGGCGAACACGGGCTCTGGCGCAAGATGTCGTTCTACGAGCAGTCGGCCCGCGTGCCGCTGCAGATCCGCTGGCCGGGGCGCGGCGTGGCAGGCGAGAGGATCCCCGCGTGCACGTCCCTGGTCGACGTGACCGCCACGCTGGTGGACGCCGCCGGGGCGGCCGGACCGGGGCTGGAGCTGGACGGCCGCAGCCTCGCCGGCCTGATCGACGGCTCGGCCGAGGCGATCCGCGCCTGGCCAGACGAGGCGTTCGCCGAGCACACGGCGCACGGCACCGACCGCCCGCGTGCCATGCTGCGCCGCGGCCGTTGGAAGCTCTGCCTGTCCGGCGGGGACGATCCCGAGGCGGAGCTCTACGACCTTCTGCAGGATCCGGGCGAGTTCCACAACCGCGCCGGCGACCCGGACGTCGCGGACATCGAGACCGAGATGCGCGACGCCCTGCTCGCCCGCTGGGACCCGGACGCCGTCGACGCGCAGGTGCGCGCCCACCAGGACCGGGTCGCCCTTATCCGCTCCGCCAGCCGTCCGGGAGAACGACCGCTGTTCTGACGGTATGAAGCGACCGGATTGCAGCGTAGGCATCGGCGGCCGGGCTCTGCTGGCTGCTGCGATCATGGTCGCCTCCTGCTGGGGAGCGCAGGGCGCACCGGTCCTTCAGTGCGGGCCGGGAGACATCGCGCCGGTCCAGGACACTCCGCCCGTCGCCGGCGCGGGGTTGGAGTGGCGTGTGGTTCGACAAGGCGGCGGCTTCACGTCGCCGACCGGTCGTACCGGCGTCGTCGGAAACGACGTCGCGTGGGGCGCGGGACGATTCGTCGCGGTCGGCTGGTACGGCACGATCGTGCACAGCCGCGACGGTGACCGGTGGCAGAACGCAACTCGTAGCGGCACGTCGCAGTGGCTTGAAGGCGTTGCCTGGAGTGGAACGCAGTTCGTCGCGGTCGGGCTGAGCGGCGCGGTGGTGCGCAGCAGCGACGGCGACCATTGGGTGAGGGCGCGTCACGTCGAGACCTCCGGCAGCCTGCAGAGCGTCGTCTGGAGCGGCGACGCGTTCGTCGCCGTGGGATGGGACGGCGCAGTCGTGCACAGCCGCGACGGCGATCGCTGGGAGCTGGCGAGCGTCCGACCCACGACCGAGAGGCTGAACGGCGTGGCGTGGGGAGATTCGCATTTCGTCGCCGTGGGGAACGGCGGAACGATCCTGCACAGCGGTGACGGAGACCGGTGGGCGGCGGCGCACGCGCCGACGTCGGCCGACGTGAAGAGCGTTGCCTGGAGCGATGCAGGCTTCGTTGCGGTCGGCGATGACGGGGTGATCCTGCGGAGCAGCGACGGGATCGACTGGTCGCACGCAAGCGACGGGGCCGCCGGCACGCCGCTCATGGAGGTCGTGTGGAGCGGAGTGCGTTTCGTCGCCGTGGGAGGGGGCGGAACGATCCTGCACAGCGGCGATGGGGAGCGCTGGGAACGGTCTGGGCGGATGACGTGGGATCTGCTCGGCAGCATCGCCTGGAGCGGCGAGCGTTACGTCGCGCTCGGCCGGGAGGGGGCAGTCCTTCGCAGTCGAGATGGTGTCGCTTGGGAGTTCGCGGAAGACAGCAGTGAGACCATGCCGGATCTGAACGCGATCGCGTCCGGCGACGGCCGACTCGTCGCGGTCGGCAACCACACGATCCTGCATGGCCGCGACGACGCGTGGGAAGAAGCCGGAGTCGATGGCGTCCGGGGCCAGTTCCTGGGCGTTGCATGGGGCGGCGACCGGTTCGCTGCCGTCGGCGGCAGCGGTATGGTGCACAGCCGCGACGGCATACGCTGGAGGAAGGCGCCCGATCCGTCGTCGTCGCTCCTTCCGTTCGCGGTTGCGTGGAGCGGGGACGGGTTCGTCGCGGTCGGGTGGGGCGATGCGATCATACGGAGCAGCGACGGCAATCGTTGGGAGGAGGTATCCGGCGCCGCGACGTCGTCGCCGATGATCCTGTTTGACGTCGTCTGCGGCGGGGACCGTCTCGTCGCCGTCGGGTCCATGCTCGATGACGGTCTGCACGTCGCCTCGGTGATCGTGCACAGCACCGACGGTGACCGCTGGGAGCGCGCGAGCTACCCGCCCGACTCGGACTCGCTCGCAGGCGTCGCCTGGAACGGAGTGCGATTCGTCGCCGTCGGAGCCGGCGCGTTCTACAGCAGCGACGGTGATCGTTGGGAGGAAGCGCGCGCCGTACCGGAGTTCTCCTACCTGGCCGGAGTCACTTGGGGCGGCGGTCGTTTCGTCGCCGTGGGGGAAGGCGGCGTGATCATGCAGAGCGCCGACGGGGACACGTGGGAGCGGGCAGCCGACAGCGCGACTGTCCGTCTCAGCGACGTCATCTGGGATGGCAGTCGTTTCGTCGCGATCGGCGACAACGGCACCGTCGTGGTGAGCCGGCCCGAGCCGGTCGGTGACGCTGCACCGGAGTCCGGCGAGTCCATCGCGGAGACGGATCGCGCAGAGCCGGATGGCGAGACCGCACCGGCTCCAGCGCCGGCCGAGACACAGAGTGCCGCGGTGCCGGCGAAGGCCCTGGTCCCGGATCGGACGAAGCCGGTTGCCGGCTGGCGGCTGGTGCGCAGCGGCGGCACCTTCACGACGTCCCGGTCATCCGACCCCGTGGCGCTCAACGACGTCGCCTGGAACGGCGAGCGGTACGTGGCGGTCGGCGACGAGGGGACGATCCTGCACGGCACCGATGGAGAGCTGTGGCGCGAAGCGCGTGCAAGCTCCGCGTGGGACGCGCTCAGGAGCGTGGCGTGGAACGGCGAGCGCTTCGCGGCGGTGGGTGGCGGCGCGATCGTGCACAGCCGCAACGGACACCGATGGCAGCAGGCCAGCAGTACCGTCGAAGCCTACGAACTGAACGCGGTTACGGCCGGAGATGGCAGGTTCGTGGCGGTTGGTGGACGCGGCGCGGTGCTGTACAGCAGTGACGGTCACCGCTGGACGGAAGCGAGCGACAGCGCCACGTCGGACACGCTCGCCGGCGTGGCGTGGAGCGGCGAGCGGTACGTAGCCGTCGGCTGGGACGGCGCGATCGTGCACAGCCCTGACGGCGACCGCTGGACCGGCGCCGCTGCCACCGCGACCGCGCGTGTCAGCGGGCTGGAGGCGATCGCCTGGAACGGCGAGCGCTTCGTGGCGGTCGGCTTCGAGACCATCCTGCACAGCGCCGACGGCGATCGCTGGCAGGAGGCGAGCGATGGTGCCGCCGCGGCCGGTCTGTACCTCTCCGACATCGCGTGGGGCGGCGATCGCTTCGTGGCCGTCGGGACGGGAGGAGCGACCCTGTCGAGCAGCGACGGCGACCGTTGGGAACGCCTTGAACACGGCGAGGCCGCGGATGCCTTCTTCGGTGTCGCCTGGGCCGGCGACCGCTTCCTCGCCGTGGGAAAGAACGCGACGATCGCGGCGGGACCCTACGAAGCGGAAAACCTGCCCAAGGGCGTGCCGCCGAGGCTGGATCACGCAGAGGCCGATGCCTTCTCCGATGATCCCGAGGCCGCGAGCGCCGACGGAACGGCGTGGAAGCTCGTACGGAGAGGCGGCGGATTCACCTCGCCCAGGGGCAGCACGGGAGTCGGGCTCGCTGCCGTCTCCTGGAGCGGAACGCGCGCCGTTGCCGTCGGTCGCGACGGCGCCATCGTGCACAGCGACGACGGCGACCGCTGGGAGTCAGCGAGCGACACGGCCACGATCCGTCAGCTCTCCGGCGTCGCATGGAGCCGCGACCGGTTCGTCGCCGTCGGCAACTTCGGCACGATCGTGCACAGCCGCGACGGGGACCGCTGGGACCAGGCGAGCGAGAGCGCTACCACTGAGTGGCTGCGTGGCGTCGCCTGGGGCGATGGACGCTTTGTGGCCGTCGGCTGGAACGGGGCGATCGTGCACAGCCGGGACGGCGATCGATGGGAACCGGCGCGCGAGACGGCCACCGCGGAGTGGCTCTATGGCGTCGCCGCGGGCGGAGGGCGGTTCGTCGCGGTCGGCCAGGACGGCACGATCGTACACAGCACCGACGGCGATCGCTGGGAGAGCGCCAGTGAAAGCGGCACGACGTATGCACTGGTGGCTGTCGCGTGGAGCGGCGATCGGTTCGTCGCCGTCGGGAACTTCGGTACGATCGTGCACAGCCGCGACGGCGATCGCTGGGAGCGAGCCGGCGACAGCCGCGCTTGGTACGACGCCGCGTTCCGCATCGTCGAAGGCGCCGGTCTCACCTGGAGCGGCGATCGATTCGTCGCGGTTGGTGCCGACGGCACGATCGTGTCGAGCGATGACGGTGACCGCTGGCGGAACGTCGGCAGCGGCGCCACCTCGGAGGGGCTGTCCGGAGTCGTCTGGACCGGCACCCGCTACCTCGCGGTCGGAGACCACGGCGCGATCGTGCACAGCCGCGACGGGGATCGCTGGGAAGCGGCGCCCGGCAGCGCCGCGGATGACATTCTGCCGGCCCTCGACGGCGTCGTGTGGGGCGGCGATCGGTTCGTCGCGGTCGGAGACGACGGCGCGATCGTGCACAGCCGCGACGGCGAGGTCTGGAGGGAGGCGCGCAGAACAGCGACCTCGGAAGCGCTCTCGGACGTCGCATGGAGCGGCCGGAGATTCGTCGCGGTCGGGTGGACGGGGACGATCGTGGACAGCGTCGACGGGGATCGCTGGCTGGAGGCGCGGCACTGTGCCGGAGAAGCCCCCCGGCGCGGCCTGGCCGACGTCGCTTGGGGTGGCGATCGCTTCGTCGCCGTCGGACCCGGAGGCGTCATCGTCCACAGCGGCGGCGATGACTGCTGGGAAGAAGCGCACGACAGCGCCACCGGCGAAGATCTCACCGGCGTGGCATGGGACGGGGAACGCTTCCTCGCGGTCGGATGGCACGGGGCGATCGTGCACAGCCGCGACGGGGATCTCTGGGAATCGGCGGGAGGCGCCGAGGCCTGGGGCTCGGAGACGTTCTATGACGTTGCATGGGGCGACGGACGCTTCGTCGCGGTCGGATGGTCCACGGGGCACAGCCGCGACGGGGACCACTGGAACCTGGCGAGCGACGACGACAGGTGGATTGGGTCCCTGGCGATTGCGTGGAGCGGCACGCGTTTCGTTGCGGTCGGAGGCGACGGCGAGATCATGCTCTCAGTCGATGGCGACCGCTGGGATCAGGCGAGTCACCAGGTAACCGCGGACTATCTGCATGGCGTCGCGTCCAACGCGACACGCATTGTCGCGGTCGGCTGGAACGGCACGATCGTAGCGGGCCCGAACCCGGATCCGGATACGCGGGAGTTCGATCTCCGCTCATCGTTCGACGAAGCGTCGCCGGAGTCCGCCGAAACCGCCGGAGAGACCGGCAGCGTCGGGGCGACGGCGCCGGCAACAGACCTCGCCGATACGCACGGCGCCGGGGCCGCTGGCGCCATGGAGTGGAAGTTGGTCCGGCGCGGAGGCGGCTTCACCGCTCCCACGGGGGCTACCGCCGTGTCGCTCCGCGCCGTCGCCGGGAGCGGCGATCGCTTCGTGGCGGTCGGCGAGGGGGGCGTAATCGTGCACAGCACCGACGGCGACCGCTGGCACCAGGCGAGCGGCGCCGTCGAACCGCCTCGACGATATGACAGTCTCGATGCCGTCGCCTGGGGGGGCGGTCGGTTCGTGGCGGTCGGGTGGGGCGCAACCCTGCACAGCACAGACGGAGATCACTGGCAGACGGCACGTATGCACCCGGATGTGGGTCTCAAGGGAGTCACGTGGATCGACGAGCGCTTCGTTGGCGTCGGGTCGGCCGGCACGATCGTGCACAGCACCGACGGTGAGCGCTGGCATGCGGTGAGCGACAGCGCGACGTCGGAGGGCTTGGTGAGCGTGGCCTGGAGTGGCGATCGGTTCGTGGCGGTCGGGAACCGGGGGACGATCGTGCACAGCGGCGATGGCGACCGCTGGCAGCAAGCCGCCGAACCGGCCACCTCGGACTGGCTCGAGGGCGTCGCGTGGGGAGGCGAGCGCTTCGTGGCGGTCGGCGAGGGGGGCGTGATTGTGCACAGCCGTGACGGCGACCGCTGGGAGTCCGCGCGTGACAGCGGCTCGCAGTTCCCGGTGGAGTGGTTCACCGGCGTTGCCTGGAACGGCGAGAGGTTCGTAGCGGTCGGGCGCTACGGGACGATCGCGCACAGCACCGACGGACACCGCTGGAATGCGGTGAGCGACGGCGTCGACTACGATCTTCGGGGCGTCACCTGGAGCGGCGATCGCTTCGTCGCCGTCGGCCAAGAGGGGGTGATCGCGCACAGCCGCGGCGGGGAGCGCTGGCAGGAAGCGACGGGCAGCGGCGCTCCCAGCGTGTTCCCGCAGCTCCAGGACGTCACCTGGGACGGCGCTCGATTCGTGGCCGTGGGGGATGACGGTGAGATCGTGCACAGCCACGACGGGGAACGCTGGCAGGAAGCGAGCGAGTCGGTTACTTCCGCATGGCTTGACGGTGTTGCCTCCAACGGTACGCGCATCGTCGCGGTGGGCTCGAACAGAACGATCGTGCACAGCAGCGACGGCGATCGCTGGGAGCAGGTGGGACAGACCGCCGCGTCGGATGCGATTTCAGACGTGGTCTGGGGCGGCGACCGGTTCGTTGCGGTCGGCTGGTACGACACGATCGTGTACAGCAGCGACGGCGTGCGCTGGGAGGAAGCCACCGACAGTGCGATCTCGGACAGCCTCCGGGACATCGCCTGGAACGGCGAGCGATTCGTGGCGGTCGGAGGATCCGGTGCGGTGGACGATCGCGTCAGGATCGTGCGCAGCGACGACGGGGATCGCTGGGAGGAGGCGAGCGTCATCGGCGGTGATGCGCTGCCGCGGCAGTTCAACGGGGTCGCGTGGGGCGGCGGCCGTTTCGTGGCCGTCGGGAACGGTCCGACCGTCTACAGCGACGACGGCGATCGCTGGGAGCTGGCCAGCAACAAGGGTGCGCGTCAACTCTGGAGCGTCGCCGCGGATGGCGAGCGGTTCGTGGCGGTGGGCTCGAACGGCGCGATCGTGGTCAGCGGCGACGGCGATCGCTGGGACGCGGTGGACCACGGCCTCTCCGTGGACTGGCTCACGGACGTTGCCGCCGGAGCGGGGCGCTTCGTTGCCGTCGGCCACAACGGTACGGTGCTGGTTGGCCTGCCCTTCGACGTGGCGACGCCGGAACCCGAGCCCGCAGCGGAGCCTGAATCGTTCGCGGCCAAGCCCTATGTCGACGGGTGCGCCGTGTCGGCGAATGCCGCCGGCCTGAGTGAAACCGCGGCAGCAGCCTCGGACGCAACCGCGGACGGCGCATGGAGACTCGTGCGCCGCAGCGGCGGCTTCGTCTCGCCCAAGGGAACCACGGCAGTGTCGCTTCACGCCGTTGCCTTCGGACGCGGGATCCACGTCGCCGTCGGAGAGGACGGCACAATCGTGCACAGCGCAGATGGGGACCGTTGGCAAGAGGCCGCCGACAACCCGGCGCCTGAGACGCTCACGGGAGTCGTATGCGGGGGCGGCCGTTTCGTGGCAGTCGGCAAGCAGGGGTCGATTCTCTTCAGCAGCGACGGCGACCGCTGGGACAAGGCGCGCAATATCGGTGCCCCCCGCTGGAACAGTCAATTCAACGGGGTCACGTGGGGCGACGGAGTATTCGTCGCGGTCGGACAGAGCGGAAGGATCGTATTCAGCGAGGACGGGGATCGCTGGAGCCATGCAGGCGACAGCGCGACCGAGGCAGGCTTGTCGGGCGTCGCCCGGGGCGGCGGCCACTTCGTCGCGGTCGGCGAGGAGGGAACGGTCGTGCGCAGCAGCGATGGCGATCACTGGGCGCCGGCCAGCGACACGGCTACCTCCGCAGGGTTGCAGGATGTCGCCTGGGACGGAGATCGGTTCGTCGCCGTGGGCGCGGACGGAACCATCATGCACAGCAGCGACGGCGATCGCTGGACGCCGGCCAGCTCCGGCGTCGACTCGACCTTGCTCGATACCGTCGCCTGGAGCGGCGAACGGTTCGTGGCGATCGGCGGGGACACCATCGTCTACAGCGACGACGGCCGTCACTGGCAGCAGGCGGACCGGGTGCCGCCGGGATCTCTTCAGGATGTCGTCTGGAGCGGCACGCGCTTCGTCGCGGTCGGACTCGACGGAGTGATCCTGCACAGCGGCCACGGCGTGGTGTGGGAGGTGGCGCTCGACAGTGCGGCGGCCGATGTCCTGCCCGAGCTCTTTTCGGTCGCACGGGGCGAGCGCCTTGTCGCGGTCGGAGCAGACGGCACGATTCTGCACAGCAGTGACGGTGAGCTCTGGCAGGAGGCCAGGGAGCACGCCGCCCGCGGTACGCTCGGCGCCGTCGCCTGGGGCGGCGGCCGCTTCGTCGCGGTCGGGTGGCACGCGCCCGTCCTGCACAGCGACAATGGTATCCGCTGGCGACCGGCCGCTGACGACGCCGATACTCACGGGCTGGCCGCCGTCGCCTGGGGCGCCGAGCGCTTCGTCGCGGTCGGAGACGGCGGGACGATCATGCACAGCAGCGACGGGAATCGCTGGGCACGGGCCGGCGACAGCGCCACGGCGGCCACGCTCCGCGGCGTGGCTTCCAGTGGCGAGCGGTTCGTGGCGGTCGGGGACCAGGGTGTGATCGTCCATAGCGGCGACGGGGATGTCTGGGAGACGGCGAGCGGTACCGCGCACCCTTCCCGGCTCGGCCTCCAGGATGTCGCCTGGAACGGCGAGCGGTTTGTCGCGGTCGGATTCGGCACGATCGTGCACTCCGCCGACGGCGATCGCTGGGACGAGGCGAGTGACGATCGCGTTGCCGAGTTCCTGATTCTCCTGGGCGTCGCGTGGGACGGTGAGCGCTTCGTCGCCGTCGGGAATGAGGGCTCGATCCTGTACAGCGAGGACGGCGACCGCTGGCGCCGGTCACCGGACAGCGCCACCGGCGACCTGCTGCGTGACGTCACGTCGGCAGGAGGCGTCGTCTATGCCGTCGGCAGCAACGGCACGATCGTTGCCGGCCGGCCGAGGGATGAGGCGGAAGCCGAGGATGGCGACGCCGTCCGGATACCGTGGCGCGCGGTGCGGCAGGGCGGCGGATTCGCGTCGCCGGCCGGAACGATCGCCGTGTCGCTCGAATCCGTCGCGTGGGGAGACGGGACCTTCGTCGCGGTTGGCGAAGACGGCACGATCGTGCACAGCGATGACGCCGATCACTGGCAGGAGGCGAACGTCGCCGTCACCATGAGCTCCCTGCGTGACGTGACCTGGGGCAACGGGGTCTTCGTCGCTGTCGGGATCAACGGCGCGATCGTCCACAGCAGCGACGGCGACCGTTGGGAGCAGGCGAGCGACAGCGCTACCTCGGCATGGCTCGACGGAGTCGCGTGGAACGGCGAGCGCTTCGTGGCGGTCGGATCCCACGGCGCGATCGTGCACAGCCTCGATGGGTCCCGCTGGCAGGAGGCGAGTGACAGTGCCACCTCGGGCCAACTCTCCAGCGTCGCGTGGAACGGCCAACGCTTCGTCGCTGTCACACGCGGCGGCGCGATCGTGCACAGCCGCGACGGAGACCGCTGGCAGCCGGCGCCCGAAGTGCGCGCCGACCCGGCGGTCGAACGCGGCCTGCGCGGCGTGGCCTCCGACGGCGAACGGTTCGTCGCGGTCGGAACCGGCAGCCTGATCATCCTCAGTGGCGACGGAGTTCGCTGGGACCTGCCGGAACGGAACGCCGCCGCCGACGTTCTGCATGATCTCAACGACGTCGTGTGGTCCGACGGCCGCTTCACGGCGGTCGGGGCGGGGGGAACGGTCATGCAGAGTCGTGATGCAGCCCACTGGGAGGTGACTGGCGCGGGCGCGACCGAAGTGCCGCTCACCGGTGTAGCATCGAACGGCGAACGGTTCGTGGCAGCCGGCGGCTACTTCAGCACGGTCTTCCACAGTGCCGACGGGAGCGATTGGCAGCCGGCCGGCGACATCGACGGCAACACATGGGCGGTCGACGTCGTCTGGAGCGGGAAGCGTTTCGTGGCCGTGGGCTGGAACGGCCCCAGCGTCCACAGCATCGATGGCGACCGCTGGCAGGCGGCGAGCGATGCCGTTCGCGGCCGGTTCCGCGGCGTCGTCTGGGGCGGCGGGCGCTTCGTGGCGGTAGGCGTGGACGCCATGCGCCTGGGCGGCGTGATCGCGCACAGCACCGACGGCGACCGCTGGATGGAGGCGCGCTCGGCCGCTTCCGCAGCACCGGGAATCCGCGGCAATTTCCTGAGCGGCGTGGCCTGGAACGGCGAGCGTTTTGTGGCCGTGGGACAGCGAGGTGTCATCATGCACAGTGCCGACGGCGACCGCTGGGTGGATGCGCGCGACAGCGGCGTCGCCGCGGGCCATCAGGTCCTGCGCGGTGTCACCTGGACCGGAGAGCGCTTCGTGGCAGTCGGCGAGTTCGGCACGATCGTGCACAGCCGCGATGGCGACCGCTGGCAGGCGAGCGAGAGCCCCGTCCGCGAGCACCTCTTCGCGGTCGCTGCCCACGCGGGCCGCATCGTCGCAGTCGGACGCAACGGCACGATCGTCGTGAGTCCGTGAGCCTCCGTCAGGCTGCGGCGGGTTCGGGCAGGATCTTCGCCTGCTCGAACAGCTTGCGGCCTCGCTCGGAGAGCTGCTCGAGCTCGCTCGCGCCGATCCAGATCGGGCGGCGGCCGGTCAGGAGCGGGGCGGCCCAGCGCAGCGAGTAGCAGATCACCAGCTCCGGGCGCGGGCCGCCGGACCGGTTGGGGGTGCCGCGGTGCAGCGCCCGCGTATCCTGCACCCACAGGGTGCCGCGCTTCATGTTGAGCCGCATGCGGTGCGGGTAGGAGCCGCTCTCGAGGATGTCGTCGTAGTCGCCTTCCACGTGCGGGTCGGACAGGTACTGGGTCGACGGCAGGACCTCGAAGCTGCCGTTCTCGACGCTGGTGTCGACCAGCGGGAACTTGACCCCCAGGTGGGGCACCCGCGTCATGGCCACGTGCGGGGACATGAGCGGGATGTCACGGTGCCAGCTCTGGTGGACGGAGCCGGGGTACGGGGTGTTGGAGTGCAGGCAGGACACCAGGAAGTCGTCGGTCTCCCAGTACGCCTCCAGGAGCGCCAGCAGGGTGGGGTTCTCGGCGATCTCCGGGCAGGCCAGTCCGCCCTCCCACGGCCAATGCAGGGTGTAGCGGCTTGGGTGCTGCAGGTGCCCGCAGCCGACGCGGATGTCGCCCCGCTCGTCGTGGCCGAGCTCGTGGTCGCGGTCCCGCACGTGCTCCAGCAGCGGCATGAACGACGCGTGGATACGCTCGATGGTGGCGATGGGGATGGCGTCCTTCATCACCGCGAACCCGTTGATGTACAGCTCGTTGCGCAGTTGCGTGACCGGGCCCACGGCGCGCTCCGTCAGGCTGCCGCGCGCTCGGGCAGGATGGTCGCCCGCTCGAACAGCTTGCGGCCGCGGTCGGAGAGCTCCTCGAACTCGGGGGCGCCCACCCAGAGCGGACGCGTCATGAGCGGGGCGCACCAGCGCAGCGAGTAGCAGATCACCAGCTCCGGCCGCGGTCCGTCGGAGCGGTTCGGGGTGCCGCGGTGCAGCGCGCGCGGATCCTGCACCCACAGGGTGCCGCGCTTCATGTTGACGCGCGTGCGGTGTGGGTAGGAGCCGCTCTCGACGATGTCGTTGTAGTCGCCTTCCAGGTCCGGGTCGGCCAGGAACTGGGTCGACGGCAGGACCTCGAAGCTGCCGTTCTCGACGGTGGTGTCGACCAGCGGGAACTTGACGCCGAAGTGGGGCACCCGCTCCATGGCCACGTGCGGGGCCATCAGACTGATGTCCCGGTGCCAGCTCTGGTGGATGGATCCGGGGTAGGGGTTGTTGGAGTGCAGGCAGGTGACCACGAAGTCGTCGGTCTCCCAGTACGCCTCCAGCAGCGCCAGCAGGGTGGGGTGCTCGGCGATCTCCGGGCAGGCCAGCCCGCCTTCCCACGGCCACTGCAGGGTGTAGCGGTTGGGGTGCTGCAGGCGCCCGCAGCCGACGCGGATGTCGCCCCGCTCGTCGTGGCCGAGCTCATGCTCACGGTGGCGGACGTGCTCCAGCATCGGCATGAACTCCGCGAGGATGCGCTCGATGGTGGGGAGGGGGATGGCGTCCTCCATCACCGCGAATCCGTTGATGTACAGCTCGTTGAGAAGCTGTCTGATTCTGTCCATGGCTCGCTCCGTCACGCGGCCGTGCGCTCGGGCAGGATGGTCGCCCGCTCGAACAGCGTGCGGCCGCGCTCGGAGAGCTCCTCGAACTCGCGCGCCCCCACCCACAGCGGGCGGGTCATGAGCGACGCGACCCGGCGCAGCGTGTAGCAGATCACCAGCTCCGGCCGCGGGCCGTCGGCGCGGTTGGGGGTGCCGCGGTGCAGGGCGCGCGGGTCCTGCACCCACAGGGTGCCGCGCTTCATGTTCAGCCGCATGCGGTGCGGGTAGGAACCGTTCTCCAGGATGTCGTTGTAGTTGTCTTCCCGGTCGGGATCGGCCAGGAGCTGGGTCGACGGCAGGACCTCGAAGCTGCCGTTCTCGACGTCGGTGTCGACCAGTGGAAACTTGACCCCGAAGTGCGGCACCCGCTCCTCGGCCACGTGCGGTGTCATGAGCTTGGCATCGCGGTGCCAGTTCTGGTGAATGGACCCCGGATATGGGGTGTTGGAGTGCAGGCAGGTGACCACGAAGTCGTCGGTCCCCCAATACGTTTCCAGCAGGGCCAGCAGGGTGGGGTGCTCGGCGATCTCCGGACAGGCCAGTCCGCCCTCCCACGGCCACTGCATGGTGTAGCGGTTGGGGTGCTGCAGTCGCCCGCAGCCGACGCGGATGTCGCCGCGCTCGTCGTGGCCGAGCTCATGCTCGCGGTGGCGGACGTGCTCCAGCATCGGCAGGAACGACGCGTGGATGCGCTCGATCGTGGGGATGGGGATGGCGTCCTCCATCACCGCGAAACCGTTGATGTACAGCTCGTCGACCAGTTGCGTGACTCCGTCCATGGCTCACTCCCGCGCGGAGCGTATCACGCCGGTTCGGTCGGTGCGGGCGGACTCTCCGCTGGCGGCGCGGGTGTCTTCGGCGTTGGCTCGAACGGGTCGAGCACGCTCACCCCCAGCGTGCGGAAGTCGCCTGCGTTGCGGGTGACGACCGTCAGCCCGTGCACCTCGGCCGTCGCCGCGATCATGGCGTC
This sequence comes from Spirochaetaceae bacterium, assembly GCA_028818385.1. Next base: position 59 of record JAPPNY010000079.1, on the reverse strand, counting down.
CTCGATCGTAACTGTTCAGGCGTAGGGTAGGTTCGTTCGACAGATTTCGGCAACCGGTC
>JAPPNY010000248.1 GCA_028818385.1 Spirochaetaceae bacterium | reverse complement strand
CCGTCGACTTAGGCCCACGATCACGCCAGCCGATCGACTTGGTGAGCGAAGCGGGCTAGCGGCCGTCTGGATGATCGTCAACTGCAAGAACGGGATCAGCAGCTACGAGATCCATCGCGAGCTGGGGGTCACTCAGAAGACGGCCTGGTTCATGGGCCATCGGATCAGGAAGGCGATCCACGAAGGTTCGTTCGAACGGATGCTTGGCGACGACGGCGAGGAAGTGGAGGTCGACGAGACGTTCATCGGCGGGAAGGCGCGCAACATGCACGCCGATGTGAAGGCGCGGCGGATCACCGGCCGCGGCCCGGTCGACAAGACAGCCGTGCTCGGGATGCTGGAACGCGGCGGCGTAGTCACCACCCAGGTGGTTTGCAACCGCCGGAAGCGGACACTGCAACGTGAGGTGCGCGCGACGGTCGCGGCCGGCGCCGCGCTCTACAGCGACGACCTGGCCCCAGCTATGACGGGATGGACCGTACGTACGCGCACCAGACGGTCAACCACGCGGTCCAGTACGTGCGCGGCCGGGTCAGTACCAACGGCCTGGAGAACTTCTGGAGCCTGCTGAAGCGCTGTCTGAACGGCACTTGGGTGAGCGTGGAACCCTTCCACCTGCACCGCTACCTGGACGAACAGGCATGGCGGTACAACCAGCGGAAGCTGACGAACGCCGAGCGGTTCGTCAGCGCCGTCTTCGGGATCTTCGGGAAACGCCTGACGTATACGACGAGCTGCGGGGGCGGGTGGCTCCACACAGGGAAGGTCAGGGGTGCCTTCGGCGGCCGAACCGGGGTCCGGTCCCGGATTTCCGCCTGATCTCGGCGGCCTGTTCCGGCGGCAGGGCCATGATGTTCTGCATGGCCCGCTGGAACCGTTCCCACTCGGTCACGCGTCGTCCCTGATCCCGTCGAGGCAGCAGTACCCGTCGATGGTGATCTGTCCGCCAACGTACTTGCTGGACGATCTGTTGTTGATCAGTCCGCGTTCAGCAAGCGCGTGCATGTAGAACCGAAGCTCGTCTTCGCTCTTGAATCGACAGAGCTTGATCAGCTCGCCGACTTCGTCGGGTTCCAGCAGGACGATCGCACCCTGATGGGCGGCCGACGAGTCCAGGTGCTGTCAGAAGGCAGTCGAGCCGTTGCTGCGTTGTCATGCCGGCATCCTACTTGAAAATCACCGCTACGATCTCGCGAGCGGCTCGAACTCCAGAGAGAAACGCGCCGTGAACGGTGGAGGGGTAGTCGGCGTGCGTCGCCTCGCCGGCGAAGAACAGCTTGCCGTCGACCGGCGCGCCAATCTCCGCGTACTGCTGGAACGATGAGCCGACCGGCACATACGAATACGAACCCTGCGCCCACGGGTCCGACCGCCAGCGCGTGATGCGCGCCGCCGTCGGCTTCGGTACCGCTCCGTACATGCCGGCGAGTGCGGCCGTCGCGTGCTCGACGGTCTCCCCGTCGGAAAGCGCCTCGACCTCCGCGCCGTAGGCTCCGGCGTTGAACATCATGAGGATCGGCTGCCCGGTGTACGGGTGCAGGTTCAGCGTTTCCGCCCATCGGCCCTTCTCCGCGCCGACGCGGCCGATGAACTCGACGCTGCGCTCCCAGAACACATCGTCGAACAGCAACACCGTTTTGTTGAGAACGCCCATCTTGAGCCGGTCGATCGCCTGCCGCTTCCACGTCGGCAGCGGTGGTGAGAACGAAATCCCGCCCTTCTTCAGCACGCCGAGAGGCACCGTTACGATGACCCGCGCGGCCTCGAACGTCGCGCCGGCCGCGGTAGTCACGACGATCGTGTCGCCCGCGTAGTCGACCTCCGCGACGGCGTTCCTCAAGCGGATGTCGCGCCCGGCGGCCAGTACGTCGACGATCTGCCGGTAGCCGCCTGGGAACACAACGTCGCCTCCACCGTAGCCGCTGCCGCCGTCGATGCTCTTGAACGACAGGTCGCTGGCATCCGCGGCGTACTCGTGCTCTATGGTGGTGTTGATCCAGTACGCGATGTAGCGCTGCTCGGCGTCGCTCAGTGTGTGCGTGGCGAGGTACCGCTCGAACGCCGATTGCAGGCTCGCGTCCGGCCGCTCCCGCGCCAAGCCGCGCAGCGCGGCCACGGCGCGGCGGGTCGCAGGAGTCGCCGCGCCGCCGTGCTCGACGCTGTTACCGTAGTCGGATCGGCGTGTCTCGATGTCGTGCTTCCTGGCAATCTCCGTGATTGGGTTGCCCCTGGTGCCCTGTATCCAGGACGCGCCAAGGTCGACGGGATTGGCGCCGACGTTCTCCGTCCAGACACGGCCTCCGATCCGGTCGCGCGCCTCCAGCAGCACCACATCCTCGAACCCCTCGGCGTACAGCTCACCAGCGGCCGACAGGCCCGCCGTGCCCGCGCCGATGATCACGATCTTCTGCCGGCGCCGCGCTTCACCGTCGCGGCTCCGGCAGCCGCTCAGAGCCAGCATGGAAGCCGCGGCGGCGAATCCTGCGGCCTCGATGAACTCGCGGCGGGTCATCGAAGCGATGGACATGCTCACCAACGTGTTACACGACCTTCGGGATGAATCCGAGGGAGGAAAGCACGACAATCGCCGACAGCGCGACATGCACGACCACGCTCCACACGACGAGTTTGCTTCTGGAACGAAGCATGTCCTCGCGCGTAGCCAAGGCTTCCATCCTCGCTTTGATGAAGCCAAGTTCCTGAGCGACAGCCTCATTTCCCTGGGCCAACCGATCGAAGTCGGCGTGCACGATAACCGGGGGAGAACTCATTGGTCTCTCACCGCCGGCGGCGGAACAGCAGGCCGACCGCCAGCACCACGACCGCCAACATCAAGCACCCGACCATAACCAGCCACAGCGACCATTCGATCGACATCAGAAATCCCTCGACGGACTCGACGACGGCATTACCCATCGGTACTATGGTATCGGAGGATCATATGAATCGTTCTCCAGTTTCAGGTAGGCGTCGACTAACAGGTCCAGAGCTGCTTGAATGGTCTGTCGGTCGACTTCGGAAACTTCTGGCAGCATCGACGCTGCCGAAGTCTTCACCTGGGCCAGCATCCAAGCCGATGTCCGATCCTCCAGTGGACATGAACCAAGGGCCGAAATAGCCTGAGCCATCGCGGCCATCACGAACGCGAGGCAGTGGAGCGGCACGAAGTCGGTGTGATCGAAGGCTTCACCCATCGGTCCTGCCGCGCACCGCCCTGACCTCGTGCTTCAACTCCGCGATTTCATCGCGCGCGCGCTCGATCCTGGCGAGCACGCGCTCCGTTCCCCACAGCACCGCGAACGCCAGCACCGCCGCCGCGGTTGCCACCGCCACCATCACGTCAAGCCTCCATCGCCATGCTTCATCGGTAGGCGCTTCCGACCGGGACGGGATTTCCCTTTCCCTGATTGCCGAGGATCGGTACTGGGCGCAGGTACCAACTGGTACCGGTCAGGGGTTTCCGCAGTTCACGTATCCAGAACAACGCGCGTTCGTCGATCACATCTCCGGTGAACTCCAACGGAGCTGGAGCTGCGTTCATCGCTGGATCGACCCCTTCCTCGTCGGCCGCATCGCCGACCTCGGACCAGTGCAATCGTTCGGGCAAGTGATCGAACGGTCGGAACGGCTTCATGCCAGCCCGTTCCGCAGGAACCAACCCTGGATGGCCTGGAAGGCGTCCATGTCCCTGCACTGCGCGAGCTGAGTACAGCCCCAGCGCAGCAGGTCGGCGTCAACGGCTGGCGGAGGCTCTGTCTTCGCTTCGGATTCAGGTTCCAGTGCGGGTGGCTGTGCCGGCGGTGGTGTGGAATCGTGTCCGCCTTCCACGGTGACCGGGAAGGTGATGTGCGGGATTGCAGTTGGCCGGAGGTCAGATGCAATCTGCTGAAAGGCTTGCCTGTGAGCCGCGTTGGCAGCATTCATCGCGTCCAGGGCTTGCCGGGCCGCGGTCGCCACGGCTCGGTGTGGATTGGCAGCAGCGATCTGCCGGCTGATCCGCATGGCTTCGCCGATAGCGCCATCGAGGTAGTTCAAGGGTTCTCCCAGTTGACAGGAGAACCGGAGCGTGCCTACGGTGCGACCGGAAACAACGATCCGGGTCGCTCATAGGGGTTTTTACTTCCAGTTCTCCTGTCCCAGCGGCTTTGTGATTCGGGCCTGCCGGCTACAACCGGCAGGCCCGTTCCGCTTAAGTACCCATCACAACATTGTTTGCAGCGCTATGGCAAGCCCCGTTCAGGACGTTGCTGGGCAGTCGCGCTCGAATGCCGCTTCCCATCCCGTCGTGTCGAAGGTCAGGACAGCTTTCTTCGGGTCCATCGCAACCAGGTGCGTGACCTCGATCTTGAGAACCGAACCTGTCAGGATCGCATCGCCCCAGCGACCGCCCACCATGCGATCCGATTCCAGCCAGTCTTCGGGGAGACGAAACGTACCCTTACGTACAGAACCGTCGTCTACGATCAGCCGTGCTTCCTGGATGCGGCGACCGTTCGAGTCAAGATCGTCCATGTGGAACGCGGCGTCCTGCGCTCGCAGGATGATCAGCTTCTCCGGACAGGTGACCAGCAGCTCCACCCTGATCGGGGTTTTCATGGTCCTGTCGATCTTCTCGTTCGACGATACCACCAGGTAGCGCAAACTGACCTCCTTGGTCATGTCGTCGATGACCTCCTGGTACTTCCACTTCCCCGTATCTGACGCTGGTTGCTTCTGTTCGGAAGCGGGGGCGGGTTCAGGTTGAGCAGCTTCTGCCTGTGGCGCCGGTCTGCTGGTAGCGTGCGAGGCAGATTCGTCGAATCCTCCCGCGATCCCAACGATGATCACGACCAGCAAGACCAACCCTATCGGTGCGGTCCAGATGATCACGAGGATCTTCAACCAACGGGGCCAGCCCTTCCGCTTCGCGGGCGACGGGGACGCGGCATCATGCGTCGCCATTGCCGGCCTCTTCCTGTGCGTCCACCCGCGGCTGCATCACGCCGGTGAACAGGTAGGTGATGTCATCTCGCAGCGCCGCGTAGTGAGTGAGCTGGTACCCCTTGGCGTACCACTCGTCCGCCGCGGCGGAGAACTTCTCCATCGCAGGTTGGAGCCTCACCCCTGTTCCCTGCACCACGACGTGTCGGGATGGCGCGGCCAGAACCGGTGGAGGTTCCTGCTGGACCTTGGATTGCTTGGCGGCGGTTCTTTCAGCGAGCCGCCTTTCTCGCTTTCTCCGCGCGAGTCACGATCAGGCACCCGTCGGGATGGCCTGGCGCTGCCGCCAGACTCGGCTCTGTCGGCGAACGAACGCCTTCCCGCGGCGCTGGTCGCACCGCTCCTGGTTCCCGTCCACGATCGTGGCGCGGAGACCAAATCTGGTGTGGATCATCATGTCCACCTCCTCAGGCCGGCACGCATAGGTGCCGGGCCGTTTCAGAGAAGGCGACCGCGCTGGGCGCGGAGAATCCTAGATCCCGGCCTGTTCACTCCGGGCCGCGGTAGCTACTCCCCGGCCCATGCGGAGCTGTTGTATTGGACCGCGTGACCCGGCATGCGCCGCGCCGCGTCGGTCACCTTCTCTGTTGGCCGGGATGATGGTGGACAGGCACCGGGTTAGTCAAGTACGTTATTGCCCAACCGTGGGGGTCGGAGATCTTCGGTTACGGGCAGAGCTGTCCCCGGTTGGTTCGGGTTCTGTACTATCTGGACGATCTGACTCGTGAGGTTTCCCCGTTCAAGGTCCTACCCAGATCGCACCTGAGCTTTCACCACGAGGGTAATCCATACTTGCGATACGAGGAGCACCCGGAGCAGGTGATGGTCACCTGTGAGGCCGGCTCTGCGGTGCTCATCAGCCAGAACGTGTTCCATGGAAACTACCCGAACATCGGCGGCTATTCCCGGGAGCTTCTGGGGATCGCTTACCGGCCGGCTTGGGCAGGACCCGGAGGAGAGGTCGAACGCTGGGATCCGGACCAACTCGCCAAGGTCCCCGCGAAAGTGCGAGAGCTGATGATCGATCCCAATACTCGCATCTGGAACTTCGGCGGCGGCAACAAACCTGCCGAAATGCCGCGGCAGGCGCCCGGGATCTCACCGAACCGATGGGAGCGAGTCAACTGAGCGCGACAGCACGCTTTCCGTTCGTCCCGGCGACCGGCGAATTCAGCAGCGTGCGGGGAAGATGGTGACGACGTGACACACGCGACCGAACCACCTGTCATCGACGCCCACGGCCACACGCTGGACCAGGCTTTCGACACACAACGGCACCTGCACGAGGCGCTGGGCGGGCTCACCGACGTGCCGATGATGCGCGCCGGCGGCGTGGCCGCACAGCTCACCGCCTGCTGGGTGCCGGACGCCGCGATCGGCGGGCCGCATGCCAGCCGGCAGCCGCTGCGGAAACTGTTGCAGATGGTCGACTACCTGCATCACGAGCTGAACGGTCCGGCAGGCGATCATGTCACGCTGGCGGTTTGCGCCGCCGATATCGAGGCGGCCCGGGCGGACGGCAAGGTCGCCCTCATACTCGGCCTGGAGGGCGGTGATGCACTCAAGGGCGACGTCAGCCTCCTGCGCACGCTGCACCGACTCGGCCTGCGGCACGTCGGCCTGGTGCACGAAGGGCGCAATGCCCTGGGGACGGCAACACAGGTTTGGAACGGTCCGGAGATGCGCGTCCATGACAGCCACATCGACGGCCCCGGCGGCCTCACGCCGGCAGGGCACGCGGTCGTAGGCGAGATGAACCGGCTCGGCATGCTGGTCGACGTGACGCACATGGAAGCGGCGACGTTCCGGGACACACTGGCGATCACCACCGCCCCCGTCGTTGCAACTCACGGTAACGCCCGGGCGTTGCGCCATACGCCCCGCTATTTCGACGATGATCAGCTCCGCGCCATCGCCGCGACCGGCGGCCTCATCTGTCCCAGTCCGACCCCGCTCGGGCCAACCCCCGAAGCGGCCGCTCTCGAACTGCTGCTCGACCACATCGATCACATGGTGGCGCTGGTGGGGCCGGATCACGTCGGGTTCGGCACCGATTTTCTCGGTCAGATCGAGGCGCGACCGGCCGGCGTGGGTGATATCAGTGAGGTAGGCCACCTCATGGCCGGGTTGCGGGCCCGCGGCTACGAACACGGGACCATCGAGAAGATCGCCGGCGGTAATTTCATGCGCGTCTTCGAGGCGGTGGCCGGATGAACGATGCCGTCAGTCCGGGAATGAGCACCGCCACCGACCTCCCCCTGGATTTCCGGCGCTCCTTCATGCGCTGGGACAGGCCGCGCAACCCCAACGACCCGCGACCCTACGCGCGCCACAACACCCCCCTCGGCAACCGCGTGCGCATCGAGCTGGACTCGGTCCTGACGGTCCTCCGGCCGCACGGCACGCCCGAGCGCTACTTCCTCATCGCGCCATGTCGGGCCGAATGGGTCTACGCCGAACGCGAGTTGTTTCAGATCCCGAGCCGGGAGTTCCGCTGCGTTTATTCCCGGGATCAGGAGCGGGGCATGGGCAGGAGCCTGCTGTGGGACGGTACGACCAAACGGACCATCGCCGCCAACGGCTGGGAGCTCGAGATCGATCTGCAGACCTTCAGCAGGTCATCGGTCCACGACACGATCGCGGCAGTCACGGCCGCGTCGGAAGGCAAGGACCCGCTTGTCGGGCGCACGACCATCTCGCATCCCGACGGCAGCTATGAGTGTACGTTGGAGTATCCCATCAAGACGATGAACTTCCGGCCGGAGACGCCATCGTTTCAGGTCGACACCGGGCCACTGGTGCTTCCTGACTTCTCGTCGGGCGAGGAGTCGATGATCGATCGGCTGGTCATGGCCCATGTCGCGTTCAACCGATTCGATCGCGCGGAGTTCATCCTTCGCGTGCCGACACCGATCGACGAGTCCCGACCCGACGGGCCAAGGACCCTGCACTACGCGGAGGTGCGCGAGTACCCGGCAACCAACCAGATCCTCACCGGCGCGTACTGATGTGGCGCAGAGGTGACGGTCGCATCGATGGGCCGCACGATCTATAGCGGTCGGTGCCGCAGGTCACGGATTTGATCCCGTCGGCGGGCGCCCTCTACGATTCCTGGCCGTGCAACTCCCTGGACGTAAGCAGCGGCGTTCCGCAGCTCTTCGTCGATGACGTGATGGTGGCTGCCTCCGGCGGCCTGTGGCAGGCGCGTCGACGTGTACGGAACGATCGACCGCGACCAGGAGTCCGGGCTGTTCCACATCAATACTGGATTAGACCCTATGAGCGGCGTAGGTCCGCCGGGTCCGTCTTACACTCATTTGATAGCGCAAGGACTCAGAGACAGAGACGACAGAAAGGTGGTCATCGTGCCTTGTGATGATCGGCAGTAGCTCCATTTTTCCACTCCTGTAGCCGTCCGGTCTCGCCTGTCAAACTTAGACCTTGACATGCTCTCCTGAATATCAGGAATATATCGGAGAGTGTATAGCAATGGCCTTCATCAACCTATAGAAGGCTTTGGCTTGTGCATAATCGCATGCTGCCCGGTAGCCTGTCAACCGAGCTAATCTATCTTCACCGGTGTTTCTTCTTCTATCGTCGGTATTCGCACTATCGAATGAGCCGGAACCTGTGTCAATTCCTCGTTCCATGTATGCTCACTCATTTTATTGACGACCGTATCCTGCAGAGCAACCGAATCCATACATCTTTCATCGGAACTTCGATGGAGTGAGTCCGTATAGAAAATCGCGATCTTCCACGGCTCGCTAACTATAACATTGATTCTCTGCATTCCACCCGGAAACACGTCGACGCTAACTGCTCTAACATCACTGGCAGTTTTTACTACAGCCATGCCGACGGCGCGTTCCGATCCTTCGTTCTTGAGCAATACGCCCGTCATGTGATACTTTCCCGTAGCGTTGCTATTGTCGCGTTCGGAATCCAGTATTTTGATGTTGGCAGATGCCGTAGGGTCTTCCAGACATGGAAAGCGGTCTTGTGCTTGGGCGAATGTCACGAAAGCGAAGGCTAACGCTACAACGGAGGCCCATTTCATGCCTGCTTTGCGAGTCATCATAGGTACTATCTCCGGTTATCCTCGACGCCTTTGGCGCGTCCGCAGGAATCAGGAGCAATGCCGTACATTGACTATGCGAAGGCTGTCAAGCCCTTTCATACCGCTTAACAGGCTGGGGAGAGGTATGGGAGCGTGCGAGACGATCGCAAGGCGCGCGGCAGCCTCGACGGTAGCTCCGGCTGCCGCCTCACTCCATCAGGAGGAAGGATGAATGAGCACGCAACGAGAGGAATTGCCGCAAACCGGACTCGGCATAGCGCTTCGTGAAGAGTGCGTCGTGAACCGGCATCAACACCATGCACGGCGGCCCGATTCCGCCGAAGAGATGCGTGATCGGCCGCGCGTCCTGACGCCTTGACGGCTTCGTGTCACTGGACGCCGGCGCGGTGGACGGCTGGGTCCTGACCCCGCCGATAAACGCAGCCGGCCGGCGGCTGCAGGTCAACGCCAACGCCGCGGACGGCAACCTGACCGTCGAGGCCGTGCTGGAGGATGGTCAGCCGTTGCCCTGCTACGCTGCCGCTGACTGTGTCCCGCTGCGGGCAGACGAGGTGCGCCACGTCGTTCGCTGGGGTGAACGGGACCGTCTCCCTGCCGAGCGTCCGATCTCCCTGAGGTTCCGGTTGCGGGACGCCGAGCTCCACAGCTTCCGTCTCCGAGATTGACCCCGGCGCCACCATCGGATCTCATCGCGCAGCAGCTTACATACTTCACCAGCTGAACAGTCATGTTGTACGCCGAAGACTCGGTTCCGGGGGAACGTCTCGGAGAGGCTCGTGCCGTTCATCGTTCCCCGGTCTGCGGGCCGGGACATGCTCGGGGTAACCGGAGCCGCCGCGCGGTTGCAGGTGTCACGAACGACTGTCTATGACTGGGTCGACAGGGGAACGCTCCTCGCCTGGAAGTCGACGCGGCGCGGGCTGACGATTCCCGCCGAACAGATTCTCGGTCCAGGCAAGGTCGTCGACGGTCTGGCGGGTGTCCTCGGTGCCATCGACGATCCGGAGTTGGCCGGGGCGTTTCTCACGCAGGAGTGGCCCTTTGATGACGAGGCCGCGTTCCCGTTGGAGATGTTGAAGACTGGCCGGATCCAGGAGGTGATCGACGCTGCGCCCGGTTTCGGCGCGGCCTTTTCGTGAGTCGGGCCGCGTATCCGCGAAACCGGGTTCGGACCGCGCTTTCGGCAAGGCGATCCATGCGGGCCATCCCAACATTGACGGCATTCTGTATGGGTCGCGGCTGACCGGAGCCGACGTCTACGCCGTGTTCGATCGCGGCATCGGGAAACTGCGGACGGCCGAAACGGGCAGTCTCGCGGACCATCCCGAGCTGCCGGACGTCCTGGCGGAACGCGTTGTCCGGCTCGTTCTCCAACGGTAGAAGCCGCCGCGCAGCGCTCCGTCCGGCCACCTATCCAGGGCGGCGAGCGCGCAATACGGCTGTACGGGCGCTTCTGCGCTCACCGCTCCCACGGCGGCGGAGTCGCGAGCAGCCGCTTCAACTTCTCGTTCGGCGCAGGAGGAGCGTCGAGGAGCGTCACGAACGCATCAAAACGGTCAGCATCCAGACCGAACAGCCTGCGATCGAGCAGGGTGTCCTGAGCAGCTTGGCGCACCGCATCCACCACGAATTCCGAGCGGTTCTTACCCAGCGCCTCTGCGGCGCGAGTGATAAGGTCTCGATCGCCAGCGCTGATGCGCAGATTGACCCGTGATCTGCGATCGCGTTCGCCCGTTGGTTGATCCGCCACTCCTACTCCTCCGCGGCTGACGAATGATACCGTGACTCCGTCATGACCGATCGTTGCGACCTCAAGGTGACCGACTACCGGGTCCTGTTCGACGACGACCGCTATCCCGCCAGCGGGTGCGCCGTCGTCAAGAGCGGCGACCGGCTGCTGATGACCGTGCAGCGGGCGAGCGACGCCGAGCGCGGCATCTCCTCGATGCTCACGCAGAGCGACGACCTGGGCGCCACCTGGGGCGAGCCGCGTCCGTTCGGGCCGCCGCTCGCCAACCCGGAGACCGAGTTCCAGGGCGTCGCCCCCGCGCACGCGCTGGACGACGGGACCGTGGTCGCCTGCGGCATCTACCTGCCCAAGGGCTTCGACCGCTCCCTCGGAGGGCGCGGCCTGTATCGGCCCAGCGACATCCTCATCGGACACCGCGCGCCGGATGCGGCCGAGTTGTCGTGGAACCGGATCGCCGCCGGCACCTTCCTCACCGAGCAGTTCATCGCTCCCGGCATCGCCCTGCCGGACGGCCGGCTGGTGTTCACGATGTGGGGATCGGCCGTGCGTGGCGACAACTGGCAGTGCGGCGTGCTCCTCTCGGACGACGGCGGCCGCACGCTCCGCTACCGGCAGGTCGGCTACGAGCCCGATCCGGCCATCCGCAAGGACCCGGAAGTGATGGCCGGCTTCAACGAGCAGACCCTGTTCGCCGCCGCGGACGGCACGCTGGTCTCGGTGATCCGCGGCCGCGACCATCTGGGCGGCATCCCCGGCACCAATCCACGCTCCAGCGACTGCCTGTTCTTCCGCGCGGAGTCCGGCGATCGCGGTGAGACGTGGTCGTCCCCGGAGCCGACCGACCTGTCCGGCACCGGAGCGCCGGCCGACGGCCTGGCGCTTCCCGACGGCTCCCTGGTCCTGCCGGCCCGCCTGCCTTCGCACTGGAGCCGCCACCGCGGCCACTCGTTCTGCGGGATGCACATGGCGCGCAGCTTCGACCGGGGCCGCACCTGGAGCACGGACCTCCTGTTCGACCGCACCCCCGACGGCGAGCCGTTCGACAACTACTACAACGCTATGAACGGCACCTTCGTTCCCCTCGGCGACACGGAGGCGATGTACGTGTTCGGCCACTTCCGCCCCGGCTCCCCGACCGGCCACCGCGCCTACGCCGTCCACCTCCGCTGGAAGTGACGCGCACATCGCCGCACAGGAGTGATCGCAGAGACGATCCGATGAGCACGACTCGACCCGACCGAACGGCTATCCGTCGGAACTCGCTGTCACGGCCCGTGGCCCTTGCGCTCGACGACGGCCTCATCAAACAGGGGCGGACCTTCTTCGACTATGGCTGCGGTCGCGCTGACGATCTGCGGCGGCTGCACAAGCTGGGATTTTCAGTGTCCGGTTGGGATCCCGCGTTCTTTCCTGACGAAGAGCGGTCGCCAGCCGACGTCGTGAATCTTGGCTACGTCGTCAACGTCATCGAGGATCCCGCCGAGCGCGTCGTCGTCCTCCGGGCAGCGTGGGAGCTCGCCAGAAAGGTCCTTGTCGTTTCAGCGCGTCTAGACTGGGAGGCAACGGACGCAGCCGTCGATTTCCAAAGCGACGGAATAGTCACCAGAAAGCGCACATTCCAGAAGTTCTTCACGCAGGAAGAGCTCCGCCAGTGGATCGAGCACGTGCTCAACCACCGCCCCGTCGCGGCGGCTCCCGGCGTCTTCTACGTGTTCCGCGACGATGCCGACGAACAGACGTTCGCCGTGAACCGAGTCTCCAGACACCGAAGGATGCCCTCCATTGAAGATTGTCAAGAACGCATCACCGACCACCGGGATTTGATCGAGCCGCTCCTGGCATTCATTACCGAGCGGGGCCGCCTTCCGGTTGACAGTGAACTTCCCGCCGCACCTCAACTCACACAGGTTTTCGGTAGTGTAGCTCGAGCATTCTCCCTGATTCGCCGACTTACCGCTCGTGACCGCTGGGACGGCATACGGCAACAACGGAAGTCCGATGTCCTAGTGTACCTGGCCCTCGCGGCGTTCCCGAAGCGACCTCGATTTGGTGCCCTGCCCGAGGAACTGCGCCATGACATCCGCGCGTTTTTCGGGTCCTACAAGTCCGGCTGTGCCGAGGCTGACGCTCTCTTGTTCTCCGCAGGCGACCAGGATGCCGTAGATCAAGCGTGCCGAGACGCCAACGTTGGAAAACGCCTGCCAGAAGCCCTCTATGTACACCGCACCGCCGTCGAACACCTTCCTCCGCTCTTGCGTGTATACGAAGGATGCGGCCGTCAGCTCGCTGGTGAAGTCGACGGGTTCACGCTTGTCAAGCTATTCCGCCGGCGCCCATGCGTGTCGTACCTCGCCTACGAGGACTTCGACCGGGTGGCTCACCCAGCGCTCTTGACTGCTGTGGTCGCCGACCTCAGGCGCCTCCATCTCCATTTTCGCGACTACACACGCTCGTCGAATCCGCCCGTACTACATCGAAAGGAGCTCTTCGTCGGCCCTGACTATCCCGCCCGCGACCGCTTCGCACGCCTCACCGCGCGCGAGGAAACAATAGGACTCCTCAACGCCCCCAGCACGATAGGCACGACTGCCGGCTGGCGCGCCATGCTCGCGCACCGCGGCGTGTCCATTCGAGGACACCAGGTCGTGCACAACTCCTATAACCCGAGGCATGACTCACACTCCCCGAAACCGACGCTCGCACATGGCCATCCGCGATAGTGGCAGCGACACGATGAGTGCATGCTACCCCTCGGCTCACGTGTCGTTCCGCTACTGATCCATCAACACCTTGTCAACGCCTCAGCTCTTGTGCTATCATGCAGGTCTCGATGGGAGGCGGACTACATGCACGCGGTACCTAAGCTTTCGATCTCGCCGGAGCTGGACACCTCTAAGCGTTATGACCCCGCCAAGAACTACTCGTTCCGTTACCGCGCGAAACGGCATAAAGAGCTACCTCACGTTGTCAAGTTCTCCGGCGGACGCTCAAGCGGCTTGCTGCTCTTCACCCTGCTCGAAAACGGGTTCCTCAAGCAAGAACGCGGCGACGTTGTGGTGTTCAACAACACATCGTGTGAGCATCCCGAGACTTACATATTCGTGGCTGAGTGCAAGAAGCGCGTAGAGTCGGCAGGTATTCCTTTCTTTTTCGCGCAGTTTCAGACGTACGAAGACGCCCGTCAAGGAGAGTGGCGCCGCATTCCGTCCTACAGGTTAGTCAATGAGAATCCGTTCTCCGAGGACAATCCGGACGGATTTCACTGGCGCGGCGAGGTCTTCGAGGAGATGCTCTCATACAAGGCCTATCTGCCGAACCAGTTCACGCGCGTATGCACCCAGTCCCTGAAACTCGAAGTGACCCGACTGTTCCTTCGGGACTGGTTCGCGAACAAGAAGGGCATCTCGCATCAGGGACATGGCCTAGATGCGTCACAAGTAGACACCCGGCAATTGCATAAATCCCACATCCGCAGCGGCGGTGGCGTGCCAGAGGATCTCCTTCTTGCGAAGAAGCGCTTTATGTTAAGCCGTCCGACAAGCCGTCCGCGTCAAACATACAAGGAATTCTCATCTCCGTCCGCTCCTTTCGACAATCCGAGCCTCGCTGGCAAGGTGTTCGGTCAAAAGGCATGGTTCGGCGACGGAGGCATCGAGTACGTGGCGTTCATCGGCCTGCGCGGTGATGAGCAACTTCGCGTTTCGCGAGTCCAGACCCGGTCGGCCAACCCCCACGCGAACGAGGGATACGAGGGCGAGCACGTTTACATGCCGCTGGCTCAAATGTGGATCAGTAAGGACGATGTAAGTTCCTTCTGGGAACAACAGAACTGGGATCTCAAGCTCCCCGGCAACGGAGCCCTGTCAAACTGCGTCTATTGCTTCCTAAAAGGTGTCGGCGTCCTATCGCAGGTCCACACGGCCATGGAGGCTCAAAAGAGCGAGCCAATCGAGAATTTTGGCTCTACGCGGGGCACCCCCTGCGACATTAGCTGGTGGTCACGAAAGGAGCAGGACTACGGACGTAACCTAAGGGCCGAGGGGCGGGTGCGTACGAAGCCCGACGGACCGGATTTCATCGGGTTCTTCGGCGCATCCAGTTCGTTCTCATATGACGTGCTAGGCACCTATGCCAAAGACGGTGGGAACCTGGAAGACTTCTCGGACACCGTGCTGCCCTGCGACTGCACCGAGTAGGAGCCCATGACGAAGCGCATCTACTTGGACTACCAGGCCACTACGCCACTAGACCCTCAGGTGTTCGCTGCCATGCTGCCGCACTGGATGGAGAGTTTCGGCAACCCTCACTCTGAGGGGCACCCCTTCGGCTGGGAGGCGCGCGAAGCAGTAGAGGTCGCACGGAGTCGCGTGGCCGACTTTATCGGCGCAGATGACGGCGAGATTGTGTTCGTTTCTGGAGCCACCGAGTCTTGCAACCTCGCGCTGCGTGGCGCCGCCAGTGGGTCGCGCGGAGCGCGTCGGGAGATCATTACTCTGGCTACTGAGCATGCCGCCGTTCTTGATACGGCTCATTCACTCCACGAACTCGGTTTCGACGTTACCATCTTACCCGTCCGACCCAACGGCCTACTGGATTTGGCAGTTCTCGAATCTGCCCTAAGTGAACGCACGCTGCTAGTCTCGGCGATGCTCGTGAACAATGAGATTGGCGTGGTCCAGCCGCTCGCCAACATTTCCCGTCTGTGCCGCACGGTGGGAGCCATGTTGCACTCTGACGCAACCCAAGCGGCGGGTCGTATCGACATCGACGTTGACCAACTCGGCGTTGACCTCTTGAGCCTCTCCGCGCACAAGGTCTACGGCCCCAACGGCGTGGGCGCCTTGTACGTACGCGAACGCCCCGATCTGCGCCTTGAGCCCGTTCTGACAGGTGGTCGCCAAGAACGAGGACTCAGGCCGGGAACGGTCCCCACCCCGCTAGTCGCTGGCTTCGGAGAGGCTTGCGCTATTGCTGCCCGCCAACTCGATGGTGACACCGACCGTCTCAGCGACATGGCCGGTCAGTTGTTGGCGGCTCTGCAGACGGACCTTCCGAATCTGCGGACGTTCGGCGACCTGGAACGACGCGCTCCAGGGAGTCTCAATATCGGCGTTCCTGGTATCCTGGGGGAGCGACTCGTCGAGGCGGTATCGCAAGAAGTCGCCATCTCTACCGGAGCCGCCTGCGCGACGGGTTCTCCCGAACCCTCCCGGGTACTATTGGCCCTTGGACTTGAACAAGACGTCGCCGCTACAGGCGTGAGAATCAGTCTCGGGCGCTTTACTACCTTGCGGAAGTTGACGCCGCTAGCGCCATCTTGCGGAACGCACTCAAGACCATGACCAGAGGAATCTAACCAGTGACGGCCACATTGAAATTTGGCAAAGCCACTTTGAACGAAGGGTTCACCCCACACAGTACAGCATCCTTCAGCGATCTCCGTCCCGCACGCATAGTGCGTGAACTGATACAGAACTCGCTAGACGCCGCCGTAGTCGAAGCCGACGAAGAAACTGCCATCATGCGTTTTGACGTTGAGAGAATCAGGCGCCGTCAGATTCCTGACGTCAAAGGATACCGAGCGGCATTCGACAAAGCCATCCGATACCAGACCAAATTCAGCGGGAGCGAACTCCCAGACGCCGCCCAGCAGGTGGTTGAGCATATCGCAAATGGCTTGACGGACGCCGCAAACGGCAAAGCAACATTACTGTCCGTTTCCGACAACGGGATTGGGCTCGACAAGAAGAGAATGAACTCATTGCTCGGCGACGGTTCGAGCGCCAAGTCCGAGGACTCCTCCGGTTCCTACGGCGTCGGACACTTGGCGCCGATGTCGCTCTCCGACATCAGGTATATGCTCTACGGCGGGATTACGCGAAACGGCCGTCGGATTGTCGCCGGCCGGACCGTCCTTGCGAGCCACGGCGGTCGTGGAGGAGTCCATGCCGCCCAAGGCTATTTGATCAACGCATTCAGAAACGGGCTCGACGGCAACCTGTACGACTTCATACGACCACCTTACCCATCGATCATTCAGAGTAGGCTCGATCAGATCAATTCCGAATGGGGCCACGGTAGCGTCGTCATGATGCTCGCGTTCAACAACTTCCGGAGTGGTACATCCCTTTGGGATGTAGTATCTAAAGTGGCCTCATACAATTTCTGCTCGGCGATTTATCAGGGCAAACTGATCATCCACGTCGACGACGGGAGCGAGCCGCGCACACTCGATAGGAATACCCTCGAGCACACCCTTGAGGAGGACAAGGAACGTGTTCGGGCCGCAAGGTCTGACTCCTTCTTCGAAGGACTGCGCCCTTCCGGCCAGAACGCCTACTCGATCCTGAGGACGCTGGCGGATCATCCCAGCCAACGTGTAGAACTGAACCTCGGGGCAGCGTACCTCAGCCTGATGAAGGCCGCTCCGAGCGGTAGCGCCAGGGTCGACCTATTCAGAAACGGCATGTGGATTACGGACGAAGCCTTTGCGTTGAAGAGGGCCGACTTCGCCAACCGTCAGCCCTTCCACGCCGTGGTCGAGATTCAGGCGAAGGAGAGCGGCGACTTGCACCGGCTCATCCGAAAGGCGGAAGGGCCCATGCATGACACGATTTCCTTCTCGCTTCGTAACTGTTCAGGCGTAGGGTAGGTTCGTTCGACAGATTTCGGCAACCGGTC
>JAPPNY010000126.1 GCA_028818385.1 Spirochaetaceae bacterium | reverse complement strand
CGACTCGGGCCCAAGATCAAGCCAGCCGATCGCCTTGGTGAGCGAAGCGGGCTAGGCAGGACTTCGCCTTGGACGCAGCCGGCAGGAAGATGTACTGGAGCAACGGTCGCGTGATCCGGCGCTCGAATCTCGACGGCTCCGGTTCTCAGGATCTGCTTACGGCGTCCGTACGTGCGATCGCCCTGGACGTCGTCAACCACAAGATGTACTGGCGCGATGGCGACGTGATCCGGCGGGCGAATCTCGACGGATCCAATCCTCAGGACCTGCTGACAGTGACAGATACGTACCCGGATGCGATGGCCTTGGACGTCGTCAACGGCAAGATGTACTGGAGCGACGGCAACGTAATCCGGCGGGCGAGTCTCAACGGATCCGATCCTCACGACCTGCTGACGGCAGCCTCGTACCTGGACGCGATCGCCTTGGATGTCGTCAACGGCAAGATGTACTGGAGCGATGGCAACGTGATCCGGCGAGCGAGTCTCGACGGATCCGATCCTCACGACCTGCTGACGGCAACCTCGCACCTGAACGCGATCGCCTTGGACGTCGCCGGCGGCAAGATGTACTGGCGCGACGGTGATGCGATCCGACGGGCGAATCTCGACGGTTCGGGCAGGCGAGACACGATTGTGACCGACGCTGGATTTCAGGGGACGATCGCGTTGGGGATTCGCTGAAGCGTGCCCGAGTCACGGCGTCGGTGTGTGCGCTCCAGCGCAATCCACCCGACGCGGTCCCGCCGGCGCTTACTCCCCAGCCGACGCCAGTCGCAGGAACTCCGCCTCGTTCCGGCACGCCAGTGCCGCATCCATCAGGCGTTCTGGGACGCCCGGCATCGCTGCCAGCCGTTCGAGCCGCGAAGCGGATACGGCAATGCCGCGCGCCTGGAGCACCTTGAGCGCGTTGGCGCGTTGTGCCTCCGCCCGGCCTTCTGCGCGCTGGCGATTGAGGAACGGGTCGTCATCCGGCGACGTCCCTTCCGCTGATCCCAGCTCGCGGCCCACGCGATTCAGGACTTCGGCCGTCTCCGCCGACAGCTCCGGCTCGTTCAGCGCCCAATGAATCTCGGCCGCCGTCCAGCCCGGAAACGCCAGGCTCGCTTCCGCGGTACGAAAGCCGCCGCCCTCTCGCAGGTGGCCTTCGCGGACATGGATCGTCAGCCCCGGACTCAACGACGCCGGGCGGCTCGGCTGCGGCTCTTCCGGCACCTCCACCCATACCTCGGGAAAACCCCACGACTCGTACAGCTTGAGCTTGTTACGCCGGACGTCCGTGGTGTTGTCCACCTCCAGCACCACGTCCGGCAGCGCGTCTGTGCCCACCTCGACCGCGTTGCCGACCGGTGCGGTCTGCGCGGGGCGCAGGAACAGGATCTGGTCGGCCTGCATGATGCGCTGCCGCTCGCCGCGGGCGTTGCGTACCAGCAGGTCGGTGTGGCCGCCCGCCTCGATCGGCGCACCGCGCGCCGCCGCGATCAATCCGACCAGACTGACGAGGCGCGATGCGGGCCGTTCGTGGAAGTAGCTGACCGGCGGGTCGCAGATCATGGCGATCTCGGTGTCGGCGTCCCAGTACTCGATGCGGATCTCGTCATCGTCGATCTGGTCGCGGGGGGTGCGCACCGGGTGGCAGCCGGGGAAGTCAAGCGCTTCCAGCTCGCGATGATCTGCGGGCGGAGGCGCGACAGCCGCTACGATCGGTTCCGCCATGATGGGCATGCTGGCACGTCATGAACGCGCGGGCAATCGCGGCGGACACGAAACGGTCCTGCTTGCCCAATGATGAGCGGCTCCGGACCCTCACGGGATCCGGAGCCGCTGGAACTGCAATCGTTCTCGTCAGTTCAGGAACTGCGAAAGCGGCTGCAGGTGCGGGACACCCTCGACCAGGTTGTCCATCTTGAGTTGCTGGTACTCGTCGAGCCCGGCCTTCTTCAGGTCGGCGAGGTACTCATCCCACTGGGAGTCCACGTCGGCCTGCCCGGTCGCGAACTTGCCCAGCCATTCGCTGATGACCGGCCCGACCTGAGCGCGCAGATCATTGTGGCGCTGGCGGTCGCGGTCGTCCGCGAACGCGATCACGTCGCGGGTTTCCAGGAAGGCGCGGTCCCCCACGCGGCGATCCATGGCCGCCAGCGTGTGGTAGAGGGCGTTGGACGATACGCGGCCGACGTCCGGCATCATCCGGAATGCGGCCTCGCCGATGAAGTCGGGGTCCTTGGTCGGCAGCGCGCGGCCGATGCCGTCGGCGTCGAAATCCCAGCCGACTCCCTGCTTGCCCCAGCCGCCGGTGTGGTGGCCGCTGGCGTCCGTCTGGTACACCCAGTTGAGCAGCCGCATGGCGGCGTCGACGTCCGCCACGGTGGTGCTCACCGACAGGCCTGAGTCCTCGAAGCCACCGCGGGTGTTGGTGATGCACGCGGGGACCACCTTGTCGCCGGGCTGGACCGTGATCGGATCCAGGAAGCCGATGACCTCGTGGTAGCGCGCCGCATACGCCTTGGCGGCTGCTTCCGACTCGTTGGAGGCGGCGTGGTCCTCAGCGGTGATGCCGTTCTCGGCCATGAACGCGCCGATCCGTCCCGGCATCGAGAACGCGCCGAAGCCGTACTCGAACGCCACCCGGCCCGCGTTGTAGGCCTGCTTGAGCTGCTCCTCGGTGCCGGTGATCCACTCCTGGTCGATCAGCCCGTTCACGTAGAGATCGGCCAGAAAGCGGAGCATGTCGCGGTAGGCATCGGTGGCCTCCTCGACCGTGCCCATGGGCGCGAACTTGACGCCGAACATCTCCCGGAACCACATCAGGGTGGCCCATTGTGCGCGGGTCATGATCGTGATCATCTCCGGGAACTCCGCCTTTATCGCCATGGTCACGTCCCGCAACTCGGCCGTGGTGGTCGGCGGCTCCATGCCGACGGCCTCCAGCAGGTCCACGCGATAGCTGGCGGCATTGCAGATGCCGTTGTAGCCGAAACGCGGCGCCATCCAGAACTCGCCCGTGCCGTCGCCGAACAGACCGGAGTGCGCGGCGGTGTTCAGGCCGCGGCTCTCGATGGCCTGCCACAGGTTGGGGACCTTCTCCATGGTGATGTCGCGCAGCGGCATCAGGAACCCGTCGTAGCCGAGCGGGCGCACGGTGGAGTCGATGATCCGGCCC
This sequence comes from Spirochaetaceae bacterium, assembly GCA_028818385.1. The sequence continues at coordinate 14,357 of JAPPNY010000126.1, read as the reverse complement.
ATGACGTCGGGCATGTCGTCCGCGGCGGCCGCGAGCTGCAGCTTGTCGCCGTAGGACTCCTCCGGAATCCCGGTGACGTCGAGCTGCACCTGCGCCTCCTCCAGGACGATGGCGTAAATCGCCGCATCCGAGGTCAGGTTCGGGTTGTCCGTCCAGTAGACCAGCGTCGGCGCTGCCGCGGCACCCTCCTCCTCGCCGGTCGCAAAGGCTCCCGCTGCGACCAGCGCGAGTATCGTGGGGATGAGAATCAGTTTCTTCATCCTGCCTTCCTCTGCCTCACCCTCCCTTGGGGTGAAGCGTGGTGTTTGCGCCTCCCTTTGACAAAGGGCCGGCCGCGTCTGGCGGCCGCGGCGCCGTCATTCCTTGAGTGATCCGATCATCAGTCCCTGTACGAAGTACCGTTGCAGGAACGGATAGATGATCAACATGGGTATTATCGACACGAACACCGTCGCGTACCGGAAATTCTGCGTGTAGGCGGCGAACTTCATCTCCCGCTCCGCGTCGAACACGTCGCCTGACAGCTCCTGGCGCTTGAGCACCACCTCCTGCAGCACGATCTCGCGCACGATCATCGTCAGCGGATACTTCTCCGCGTCGTTGAGGTAGATCAGCGCGTTGAAGTAGCTGTTCCAGTGGCCTAGGGCGTAGAACAGGCCGATCGCTGCCAGGCCCGCCTTGGAGAGGGGCAGGATGATGCTGGCCAGGATCCGCCACCGCCCGGCTCCGTCCAGGAATGCCGACTCCTCCAGGTCCTCAGGGATCGACTGGAAGAAGGTGCGCAGGATGATCATGTTGTAGGCCGCGATCGCGCCCGGGATGAGCAGCGCCCACATGGTGTTGACCATCCCCAGCGCCCGCACCAGCAGGTAGGTGGGGATCAGGCCACCGGAGAAGAACATCGTGAACACGATAAGGAGCATCACGAACTTGCGCCCGACCAAGCCCTTCTTGGACAGCGGGTAGGCGCACAGGCAGGTCATGGTCAGGTTGATGGCCGTCCCAATCGTCACGTAGATCAGGGAGTTGCGGTAGCCGACACCGATCATCGGGTGTTCGAGGATGAACTCGTAGGCGCTCAGGTCGAGGTGGCGCGGAAGCCAGGTGATGCCCCGCGCCACCTCGTTCGGGTGGCTCAGGGAAATGGAGAATACGTTGACGACCGGGTACAGGGTCGCGGCGCCCACCAGGAGCAGCACCACGACGACCATCAGGTCGAACCCCTCGATCCGGCGTACGCCTACCACAGAGACGTCTCCGATACCTTGGAGCTGACCTTGTTGACGGCCACCAACAGGATCAGGCCGACCACCGCCTGGAACAGCCCCACCGCCGTCGCGTAGGAGTACTCCCGTCCGCGCAGCCCGACCCGGTACACGTAGGTCTGGATCACGTCGGAGACCCGGATGTTCAGGTCGTTCTGCATCAGGAACACCTTCTCGAATCCCACCGACAGGATGCTCCCGGTTCGCAGGATCAGCAGGATGATCGCCACCGCCGCCAGGCTGGGCACCGACACGTGCCATATGCGCTGCAGGCGGCTGGCGCCGTCAACGGTGGCCGCCTCGTAGAGCTCGGTGCTGGCGCGGCTGAGCGCGGCCAAGTAGATGATGGCCCCGAAGCCCACGTCCTGCCAGATGCCGGAGATGACGTAGACCGGGCGGAACCAGCCCGAGTCCGCCATGAAGTAGACCCGCTCCAGGCCGATCAGGGCGAGGATGTGATTGATCGATCCGTCGCGCGGCGACAGCAGCAGGTGGAGGATGCCGACGATGGCGACGATGGAGATGAAGTGCGGGAGGTAGGTGACCGTCTGCACCGTCTTCTTGAAGCGCGGCAGGCGGCATTCGTGCAGCAGCAGGGCCAGGATGATCGGCGCCGGGAAGCCCCACACGATCGACCAGAAGGAGAGCTGGAACGTGTTGTTGATGAGGCGGAAGGCGGCGTTGGAGGAGAAGAAGCGTATGAAGTGGTAGAAACCGAAGTCGTCCGTCCATCGGCTGCCCAGGATGCCTGCGTTAATCTTGTAGTCCTTGAACGCGATCAACACCCCGTACATCGGCTGGTAGTGGAAGATCAGGAAGTACGCGACCGGCACCGCAAGCATCACGTACAGCGCCGGGTCCTTGCGCACGCGCCTGATCAGCACAGGAAGCCGGGCACGCAACCCGGTGGACGCCCGAGCCGCCTGGATGTCGCCGGTCGGCTGGCTGGCCATGCTCAGCCCGGTCCTTCCGCCGCGCCGTCGTTCAGCGCCTGCAGCAGCGTCGGGATGTAGCGCGCCTCCTGGGTCAGCGCCTTGCCGACCCGCGGGCGGCCGATCAACTCCTCACCGGTCAGCCCGATGTCGGTCAGGTTGCGGCGCAGGATGGCCGCCACCTCGGCGCTGGGGGCGATGCGGTTGCCGTCGGCCAGCCCTTCCAGCACCTGTATCGACCACTCGGGCGAAGGGTCGCCGCCGGCCTCCGGGCACGACGTGTAGCGGAAGTGCCCGGCGCCGCGGTCGTAGGTGTGCTCGACCAGCCAGCGCACGCCTCCCGTGATCGCCTCCGCCACCCTCTGATCGCCTGTCAGGTCATGATAGCGGCGCAGCGCCGACAGCAGTACCCCTACCATGAAGCCGGCCTCGCCGAGCGGGCGCGGCAGCCCCCGGCCGCCGTGGCTGGCGGTGAGGACCCGCTGCCAGCCGCCGCCGGGGCTCTGCGCGGCCAGGACGTGCTCGACGATGATGGCCGCCGCGTTGAGGTAGCGGGGATCGTCGCCCAGCCGGTCCAGGGCGCACAGGTGGGTGAGCTGCCAGCCGCACTCGCGGGCGTTGTCGAGCGAGAACCAGCGCAGGTTGGCGGTCATCCAGCGCGCCGTGTGCTCCAGCACCTCGCGGGCGAAGGGGTCGCCGGTGAGCAGGAAATGGAGCGCCGGCCCCTGCACCCACATATGCGACGGGACGGCCGTGGAGCCGGCCATCTTGTTGCGGAAGTACGGCGGCAGGTAGCCGCCCACGTGACCGGCCATGTGCATGATCTGGGCGCCGACCTGCGCCGGGTCGCGGGAGTGGTTGCAGGTGTCGATGTCGAGCATGTGACGCGCCGCCTCGTACCCCAGGGGCAGCCAGCGCGGGTCGCCGCCGCGCAGGAACTCGACCAGGTGGCACCACGGGGCATCGTACTCGTTGTTCTCCCAGAAGCCGCCGGCCTCGGCATCGCCCTTGAAGGTGTCGCCGTAGTTCATGAAGCCGACCTCGTGCCGGCTGGAGCGGTGCTCCAGCCACTCGGCGAGCGCCCGGTCGACCATGCGTTCGTAGGGCGGATGGGGCGAGTCGTGCTTGGCGGCCAACGGCTCCAGGACGCCGGTGCTCCCCAGGTAGCCGAAGTCGGGGCGGACGGCCAGTCGGCCCTGAAACCAGTCGGCCGCCGCGTTCTGCCGCTCGTGGCCGGCGGCGAAGCACAGCATCAGCTCGGTGGTGAGGGCGCTTCCCACCTTGAGCCGGTAGCAGCCGGACGGCCGGTCCAGCCAGAAGTAGAGGCGGTGCCACTCGCGCTCGTAGTCGGGCAGCTCGACCTCCTCGCCCAGGGCCGGCAGCAGCTCGACGGCGAGCGTGTCGGCGTCGCAGCGCACGGCCTTCGGGTAGAGCTCCCAGAAGTCGCGGACCGCCAGCAGGCACGGGCCGGCCTTGCTTTCGATGACGAGGCGGCCGGATGCGTGGCCTTCGACGGTGTGCGACCGGCCCTCACCCTCTACGCGGTAGGCACGGTCGTGCTCGTGCGCCAGGCGTACGGGCGCGCCGGGAGCCGGCGCCGCCGTCGAACCGCCGGGCATGCCCGCCACCCGGATCGGCTGCCACGGCAGCCGCAGCTCGAGCGAGCGCACGCGCAGCAGCGACGCCTTCTCGTGCTCGGCACCGTCGATGTCGGCGTCTGCCTCGCCGGAGTCGGCCAGGTGGCTCAGGTCGCCGTGCATGGCCGCGCCGGCCAGCGGACTGACCACGACCAGCCGCTGCGTGAGCGTCAGCAACGGCTGGCCGGCATGGAGCTGCACCAGCACGGAAGCGCGCAGGTGCTCGACGCCGTTCGGGTCGGCGACCGGCAACTCGGCGCGGATCGCGACCCGGCGCGGCCCCGCTTCCTCGATGCGCGCCTCCTCGACCCGTCCCGAGTTCAGCGGCACGCCGCTGCCCATCGCGCCGTGCAGGCCGCCGCCGCGGCAGATGGTCGTCCACTCCCCGTCCCGGAGCACCTCGATCCGCTCGAAGAGGTCGCCCCCCTGCCGCACCGTCACCCGCACGTGGCCGTTGTCCGCGGTTACCGCGCAGCCCTCCTGGCTCCAGGTCAGGTCGCTGGCGTCCGCGGGAGCCGTAGCGTCCGAGCCGGTGAGCGTGACCATGCCGCTGGCCGGGAGGGCGCCGCCAGGGCAGCCCGTGTCCAGCAGCGCCCAGCGCGCACTGCCGTCGGGCCAGCGCGCGTGCACGCGCACCTGTGCCTCCTCACCGTCCGGGTCCGCGGCGGACGCGGCAAAGCTCACCCGCGCCGCCGGCTGCCGTAGCGCGCCCCGCGGCAACGGCACGGCGAAGGTCAGCGGCATTCCCGTCGCCGCGCCTCCGCACCGCGCCGCTCCGGTGCTGTCCTCACGCCCGCAGTCGACCACCTCGATCGGGATCCGCAGGTCGGCAGCCTCCGGTTCGAGCGACTGAGCGTCCGCCGGCACGTCGACGGTTGCGCGGGTGACCTCGCCGCCGGGCTCGCGAGCCTCCACGTCGATCCGATAGGGCAGGCCGGGGGTCAACCCCCGCAACGGCAGCGCCAGCAGCGGATACGGCTCGCCGCTGGCCGCGCTCACCGTGGCGCCGACCCCCTCCAGCGGTGTCGCCGTCGCGGTCACCGCCACCGGCTCGGAGGCGATACCGTGCAGCTCGACCGTGCCGGGGCCGGTCACGCGAGTGCTCAGGCGGCCCAGGCGCGGCGCGAACGACGACGCCTCGGGCAGCTCGGTGAGAAACAGCAGCTTCTCCAGGTAGCAGGGGCCGGTGCCTTCCGCGCGGACCGTGAACGGCACGCCGGCGCCCAGGATCTCGGCCGGGCGCTCGGCCACGATCAGGTGCCTGCGGTTGTCCAGGCGCTGCGGACGTACCGTGCCCAGGAGCTCCGCGCCGGCCTGCAGGGTGTAGCGGTAGTCGTCGCGTTCCGACGCGTACAGCAGCATCCCGATGTACTTGCGGCCGCACACCTGCTCCTTCTCCGGTGGCAGCCAGAATCGATGCCGCAGCACCGCCGGCATGCCCGACGCGGCCACCGACGGCGTCCGATAGACCCCGTAGCCGACCCGGAACGGCATGTTCTGCTGGCCGACGTTGATCTGCCAGCCGTCGAGCGTCTCCGCTTCGACGGCGTTCACGACGACGATGTCGTCACGGGCGGCGATCGCGTCGATCCGGTCGTCGCCGGCCACGTCGACATGCCCGATATCGACACGGCCGACGTCGCCGTCGCCGACGGGCCGCTCGCTCATGGACGCGCGTAGCTCACCGCAAGCATGGCGTCGACGTCCATCGGATCGCGCCCGAGCTGCTTGCGCAGCACGGCGAGCTGCTCCTCCTCGGAGCGGAGCTCCAGGTCGGCCGCCAGCGGCAGCGCCAGCTCCACGCCGCCGCGCAGTTCGGACTCGTCGCAGGCCTGGCTCATCTCCATCGCCGCCAGCGCATCGCGGTCGGTGTACTCCCAGCCCCGGCTCGCCAACTCCGCCGCCGCCGCCTGCGAACCGTTGTGCCGGTGCACGGCCAGCACGAAGTCGACGATGTGGCCGGCCACCGCGGCGCCGTAGTAGGGGCGGCCGGTGCGGGTGGGAACGCGATACGGGTTGACGTACTCGATGGTCCTGCCCGGGACCTCGACCGTGGAGCGGGTCCAGACGTCGTCGGCCTGCTCATGGACGACCGGGCTGATGATGTCCGCCTTGCCGCCCGCGGCGAGCGACTCGTCGCTGCAGACGCGCACCTCGGCGACTCCGGTCCAGTTCTCGGCCGGCGTCTGCACGACCGTGCCGCGGGCACCTGCGATCTCCGTATACCCGGGCCGCGGATGCCGGCCCAGGTTGCCCTTGACGTTGCCCGCAAGGTCGACGACGAGGCGGTCCTGAGGGAACGTGAAGAAGTTGCAGTGGAACCCCTCCTCGACGTGGTGGCGGTGCGGCATCGAGTTGTACGGGGCCACCGGCATCGTGTGGCTGATCGTACGCGCGGTCAGCGGGTGCGACTCGTAGAAGACGATCCAGCGCGAGTTGTTGTGGTAGCCGGTGTGGTCGTACATGCACAGCACGCGCCGTACCTCGCCGATCGCCCCTGAGGCCGCCACCGTCTTGCTGATCCGGTCGATCGGAAAGCGCCAGAAGTTCTCACCAATGCGCAGGACGACGTTGCCGTCCCTGGCGCGTTCGGACATCTCCCGGCCCTGCTTGAGAGTCACCGCCATGGAGGTCTCCACGTCGTGGTGGATGCCGTTCGCGGAGAGAAAGGACGAGATGGAGTGATGCGAGGGCACCGGTGTGACCACCAGCGCCGCCTCCGCCACCTGCGAGTCCACCAGCTCGAAGATGGAGTGGAACGGCCGGGCGCCAAGCTGCGCGGCCAGCGCGTTGGAGTGCTCGGCCACGGGGTCGCACACCGCGACCAGGTCCAGCCACTCGCCGAGGTGGGGGAGAATCGGCGCGTAGACGGTGCTGGCCCGGTTGCCGGCGCCGATCAGTGCCACGCGCAGGGGTTTGTCATTGCTCATGGAGTCAGTCTATCGCGAATGCCCATTCCCTGCCGGGGCGCATACATGAAGAGAGCCGGGCCTGCAGATCGCCGGCCCGGCTCTCGGTCGACCTCGTGCGAGGTCTTCAGGCTACACGCCTGATCGGTCTACTTGACGGTGTCGAACCACGCGTTGGCTTCCTCCGTCAACACGTCGCCGCCGTTGCGGCGCCACTGTGCGACCACGTCGTCGTAGTCGTCGACGCTCTGTGTGCCCAGGACCACCTTGTAGAAGAACTCCTTGAGCACCTTGTCGACGTCCGCGTACTCGGCCTGCGAGGGCAGCGCCACCTTCAGCGGCTGCTCCACGGTGTTCTGGCTGGCGATGGTGTCGTACAGCGTCTGCCGCTGCACGCCGCTTTCCCCGCGGCTCACGTTGTACCACGGCGCGTAGACCCAGAACGGGTTGGTCGAGAAACCGCCGGCCAGGTTCTCGCCCAGCTCGCCCTGGCGGCGCGGGTCGGCCAGCCACTCCTCGGTCTGCGCGAACTTGTCGCCGTACTCGGAGCCGTCAAACGGCACCCACTCCCAGGGCGTCGCTTCCTCGCACACCTTCGTCGTGTCGCCGGCGAAACAGCCGAGCGCCGCCGCATAGTACAGCGCGCGGTCGGTGGCGATGGTGTTCAACACCTGCAGCAGGCGATGGAGCTTGTCCTCATCGCGCTCGAGCTGCCGTCCGAAGGTGACGTACAGCGGCTGCAGGCCGCGTACGGACATGCCGGCGTCTCCGCGTGGTCCGATCGGCGGCTCGCCGGCCACGTACGGATGGTAGTCGGTCACCGACGCGTGGGCGGCAGGATCGATCTCCGTGAAGGCGATGATGCTGTAGTGCCCCTGGCCGGAGCAGTTGTCCGGCCAGCAGTCGGGATCGTCGTAGATGTAGGCGCGGTGCTCGGGATGGGCCATGTGCCACTTGCGGTTGAGGTGACCGCCGCCGTCCCACTCTGAGTCGTCGGAGCCGAGCGAGGAGACGTAGCCGATCTTCTCGTTGGCGAACTTCCACGAGACGTCGTTGGCGCCGTCCTTGCGCCCGATCTCGGTGACCCACTCCGGATCGATGATCTCGTTGGCATACCAGTCGGCCAGCAGCGCCAGCGCCTCCTTGGTGCCGGGATCGGTGAAGCCGTACTGCAGCTTGCCGTCCTTCTCGATCCACTGGAACGCGAACGTTCCGTGGGCGCCAAAGATCTCCTGGAAGAAGCCGGCAGGGGCGGTCTCCTGGTCACCCGGCGCGGTGAACGCGTAGGTGTCCTTCGCGCCGCTCTGGTTCGGGTCGTCATTGCGGAACTTGAGGTACGCCGCTTCGAACTCGTCCAGCGTCTCCGGAACCTTGTCGATGCCGACGTTGTGCAGCCACTGCGCGTTCCAGGCGATGCCGCGCCGGTAAATGTTCCACGGGCTGATGATCGGCAGCCCCATGTGCTTGCCGTCGATCTCGCCGTACTTCCACACCCGCTCGTCGCCGAACGATGCGACGTGAGCGTAGTACTCCGGCATCACCTCGCGGATGGTGTCCACCGACAGCTCGGCCAAGACGCCCTGATCGGCGTAGGTCGCCAACTGCACGGGGTTCATCCGCATGGCGATCATGTCCGGAATCTCGCCAGCGGCCAGCAGCACGTTGAGCTTCTCGAACTGGTTCTCCGTGGTCACCCAGTCGAACTGGACGTCGAAGTACTCGTCCAGCCAGCGCTTGGTCATGTTCAGTTCCGGGTTCCGGCGATGCATGTTGGTCGCCGCGCTGGTATACGTGTACTCCTGGGCCGCCAGCTCGAGGGCGAACCCGCCGAGCAGCACCAGGACCAGCAATAGTGCGATTTTGCGCATGTTCTTCGATCCTTCCTTGTGTTTGGTGTTTGCTTCGCGCGGCTGGCGAATCACTCGCGTTCAAGCCGCGCGGTCCATGTTCGGCCCGAAGGGGCCGGCGGGGCGATGCTACCCCTTGAGAGACCCGATTATCACCCCCTTCACGAAGTATTTCTGGATGAACGGATACACCGCCAGTATCGGCGCCATGGCGACGAAGATCGCCGCCGAGTTGAGGGTCTCCGGCCGCACCGGCCGCAACGCCGCTTCGTCGAATGCCTGCTCCGCCTCGATGGTGAGCGTGTCGTTGGCCGTGATCACGATGCGCTGCAGCCAGATCTGCAGCACGTGCTTGTGCCGGTCGGTGACAAAAAGGAGCGAAGTGAACCAGTCGTTCCAGTGCCACACCGCACTCCAGAGCCCGACGGTGGCGATGACCGGCATGGACATGGGAGCGACGATGCGAAACAGCGTGACGATCTCATTGGCGCCGTCGATGCGGGCCGAGTCCTCGATCTCCGTCGGAATGGTCATCAGGAAATTGCGCATGACGAGCAGCGAGAACGCCGGCACCAGTTGGAACAGGATGAACACGAGCGGCACGTTGTTGATGAGGCCCAGGCTGCGGACCAGAATGTAGGTGGGAATCAGGCCGCCGGAAAAGAACAGCGTGAAGACGAAGATCGACGTGTAGAAGTTGCGGTGCGGCAGGTATTTCTTCGACAGCGGATAGGCGGCGCACAGTAGCACCATGACCGTCGCGAAGGTGCCCGCCACGGTGCGCATGATGGTGACGAGATAGCCCATGTAGAGTTCGTTGTCACCGAGAATCGCCTCGTACGACTTGGTGGAGAACGGACGCGGCCACAGCATCACGTTGCTGAGATACTCGCTCGATCCATGCGTCAGGGAGACCGACAGCAGGTTGACGAACGGAAACAGGATGGTGACGGAGAACAGGATCAGGAACAGGCTGTTGAACAGCCCGAAGGCCCTCTCTCCGGTAGTCCGGACCGCCACACCAGCGCCCCTACCAGATCCCGTAATCGCCGAAGCTCTTGACGGCGCGATTGACGATGATTACCAGGATCAGGCCGATCACGTTCTTGAACAGCCCCACGGCGGCGGCAAAGCTGTATTGCAACTCTGCCAGCCCGACGCGATAGACGTACGTATCGATGATGTCTGCCACCTCGTAGACCGCCGGGTTGTAGAGCATGAAGATCTGGTCGAAGCCTGCTTCCAGGATGTCGCCCACCCGCAGGATGAACACGATGATGATCACCGGGATGATCGACGGTATCGTGATGCTCCACGCCTGCCTCATCCTGCCGGCGCCGTCGACGATCGCCGACTCGTGAAGCTGCGGATCCACTCCGGCGATGGCCGCCAGGAAGATGATCGATCCCCATCCGACCTGCTGCCAGACGCCGGTGGTGATCAGGACGGTCACGAACCAGTTGACGTCGGCCAGAAAGTGGATCCGGTCGCCGCCCAGGCCGGTGATGATCAGGTTGATCGCCCCGGCGGAAGGGGACAGGATGGCCCGGATCACGCCGCCCAGGACGACCCATGACAGGAAGTGCGGCAGGTAGCTGATCGTCTGCACGGTGCGCTTGAAGTGGCGTTGACGCACCTCGTTCAGGAGCAGCGCCAGGATGATCGGCGCCGGAAAGCCCCAGAACAACCGATACAGGCTGATGAGGAGGGTGTTGCGGAAGACCCGGCCGAAGTCGGTGGTGCCATTGAACATCCGCACGAAGTGATGGAATCCCACCCACTCGCTGCCCCAGATGCCGTCCCAGAAACGGTACTTCTGGAACGCGATGATGATCCCGTACATGGGACCGTACTTGAAGATGATGGTCCAGACGAGCCCGGCTGCCAGCAGGACGAACAGATAGCGGTGGCGGTAGTACTGCTTGAGGATCGACGGCCGCTTGAGCGGATACGAAACCACATTAGTCCCAAGTGCCGTGTCAGGGCCGCCTCGCAGAAGTGCCATCGCTACCAGCCCGGCGGCAGGGTTGACAGACCGCAGATGCGCCGACGACACTGACACACGACCTGTATCTGAGCGGCCGCCCCGACGGCGCACCATCCGTCCGCTGAACGTGTAGCCTGCTGCCATGGTCGGGAGCGGATGCTCGCGAGTGCGGCTCCCAGCGTTCCCGTCGCCACTGCACAGTCACCGGGTGGCTGACGAACGAACTGGCTCACAGGGTTTACTATCGTACCGGTGGTCCGGCTGAGTTCGGCCGCCAACTGTCCACCGACACGGTGAGGACGTTTATCGGACCACATCCCCAAGGCACTGTGTATGCCTCCGTGCTGCACTCCTCGGAGCGCCGTCGGCAAGCGACAGCGCATGTGTTCGACACTGCCAAGTTAGTGCCGACAACTGCGATTGTCGGCACGCAACGAACGACTTCGGCCCGAATCAATGAGAGCACGTTCGTCAGTCACAAGCCCTATTCAAGCATAGCGCAGCGTGGCTGTCAACTCCCCTTCGGCACGATGACCGGCACGCGGCACTTCGACGTCCCCTGGGCGAGTTTCGGACGAGCTGGAGGCGAGCGTGACCGCCTTGCCGGTTAGGCCGTCGTGGCTCCCGACCGGGACTCCGTCGACTTTTTCGCAAGCCGTCGGTCCAGCGGTCTCACCTTCCGGGAGGTTGGGCGGTCGCCCTTCGCTACGCTGCCACCCCGTACCTGAGCCGTGCCACGGCGCCGCGCGCCGCCAGTTGATTCCGTGCGTAGTGCGCCGGCATCTGCGGCGACGTCCAGTCGCCGGCACGCTGTAGGTCGACAAGGCTCGCCCCGGCGGTGACCAGGGACTGCACCGCCCCCACGCGCAGCGAGTGACCCGATATCCCGCCCACGATCCCGGCATCGGCCGCCCGCCGTTTTATGATCTGGCGGATGGACCGCACGCCGAGGCGCTCGCGCACGGCGCCGCCCTTGTTCACGCCGCGGAACAGCGCGCCGGACTTGACCCCGGCTGCCTGCAGGTAGCGCCGAATGGCCGCCACGGTCGGCTTGCCGAGATAGCACACGTGTCCACGCCCGGCCTGATCCGTCTTGGAGTGCCGGATGGTGATCGTGCCGCTGCCGTCCGGTTGTACACGCAGATCGGACACCAAGAGCGACGCAAGCTCGGACACGCGCAAGAGCGCATCGCTGCCTAGACGGATCAGCGCGGCGTCGCGGAGGCCGGCGAGTGAGCCCCTCTTCTCGGCCAGCACAGCGGTTCGATCGACGCCGCCCCAATCCAGGCCCTGGACCTGCCCCCGGCCCTTGCCGTGGTTCGCCGTGCCCATCAAGCGGATCACGCGCCGCACGCCTTCGTCGGCGGTGGGATCGCCAGCCTCTACGGCGCGGTGCGCTGCGCCGATCGCTGCGCGGTCCGAGCGCACCGTAGCCCGCGTCTTGCCGGACGCGGCCCGCTCGGCGAGATAGGCGGCCACCGACGCCGGATCGGCCGACAGGGCCCGCACGCCGTGATCGCAAGCCCATGCCTGCCACCGCTTCCACCCAGCGAGGTAGGCACGGCGCGTGTTCTTCGCGCGGTAGGCGGTCTTGAGGGCAGCCTCGATGCGCTCCGTGTCCTCGTCGGAGAGGCCACGAGGTTCGCCCCGCCGCTGATTCGCGTGGTCGTACACCGCCGACAGGGTGGCTATGGCGCCGGCGACCGCGACGCCGATGAAGGCAAGGAGATCGAGTGCCATGACGATACTCCTCAACACCAGGGGGCTCGTCAGGAGTCCGGGTGGGAGAGTGTCATCGTGTGACACCGGCAGGGGTGGCGAGATGGTATTCGCTGGCATGACGGGGTCCACCGTACACTTGTAAGAACGGCCAGTGTCATCTTTTATTCATAATCTCCATGGGATGTCGAGAATCTTTTTCATATCCCTGAGCGTCAATTAGCTGTCTAAACTTCCGACGGCCACCATATAACCACTCGCCCAGTGGGCCGATCACCGGCATCGACGTGGGCTCCGAGACGCTGCGACCTGCCGCCCACTCGTTTGTAGGTCTCCCGCCGACATTTCTCTTACCTGTCGTGCTTTAGGCAAGCAGACCGCCAAGACCGATCGGCCGCATAACTGCCGACAATCGCAGTTGTCGGCTGCTGACGACGCCCCGCCTACCACCCACGACCCGCCGTAGATTGCCACGCTTTCTCAGGGTCCCGGCATCCGCGCCGGATCACCCGGCGGTCCGAGCGCTGCAGGGAGCGCGTGGCGCGGCGCTGACGCTCGCGCTGCTGGCGTCGGCGCTCAACGCGTGGTCGGAGCCCGCGGCGACGATCGACGGTGCCGAAGCCCTGAGCTTGGCCGACCTGTACGCGGCTGCGGCGCCTGCGATTGAAGGCTACGAGGCCGACCTGCGGCGCTGTCAGATTGACGCCGAGCGCGGCTGGGACGAGGTGCTGCAAGCGATTCTGCGGGACTTGGTGCACGTGCGGCTGCGAGCCCTGGAAGCTGACCGGCTCGGCATCACGGCCGACGCAGTAGCGGAGCGCATCGAGCGCCGCGCAGCGGGATATGGCGCCCTGGAACGTCGCTACTCGGTGGCGTACTTGCTGGAACCGCTGCGCTACGACGTGGCTGCCGACGGGTTCCCGGCCGCCGGCCCACCGGATGCGCCGGTGACCATCGTGGAGTTTTCAGACTTCGAGTGCCCCTACTGTGCCCGGCTGCTACCGATATTGGAACAGGCCCAGCGCCAGTACGGAGACAAGCTGCGCGTGGTGTACCGGCACTATCCGCTGACCGGCATTCACCCGAACGCTTGGACGGCCGCCGAAGCATCGCTATGTGCCGGCGAGCAAGGCCGATTCTGGCAGCTACACGACGTGATGTTTGCCGAGCAAGGCGACCTGGCGGTCGATGCTCTGAGAGCGAAAGCGGAGCGGCTGGACCTGGACACGGTCGCGTTCGGCCGGTGCCTGGATTCGGGCCGACACTACGACGCGGTGTTGGCCGACGTGCGCGCCGGCGATGCTCTCGGCGTATCGGGAACCCCGGCCATGTTCGTCAACGGTCGGTTCATTGGTGGTGCGGTGCCGTTCTCGACGCTGGCCGCGATCGTCGATGACGAATTGCGCCGCCTGGGGATGTGAGCCACACGGCCCACCCCGATCTACCTGAGCAGATACCGGCGCCCCCGTGGGCCGTGATCCCTACCGCCGACCCGCGCGCCTACGCATGTCAAGCCAAGGACGAGCGGGCCGGCAGGGAGGGTGTGCCCATGAAATAGCCTTTTCGGTCGCATACGACAAGCCCACACATACGAAAACAAAAAGGGAGAACGAACGATGAAACGATTCAAGATCTTGGTATGTGCCCTGACAGTGGTTGTGCTGCTGGTCGGCGTTGTCCTGCCAGTAGCGGCGCGCCATATAAAGCGAGTGACGATCACTTGCTATCAATCGTCGGGCCGTCCTTACACTATCGAACGATCGGCACCGACGGAAGCGCAGGCACGGGCGAAAGCGGAAGCGAGATGCCTCGATAACGGCGACTCTCTAACACCGCCGGACATGCTAAAGCCCACCGCACCTGCGTCCCCTACCACCCCTACGGCGCCCGCACAGCCTTCGCCGCAGCAAACGACCGTATCGTGTTATGACGGAAGTGGGTACGGGAGTAGTGCGTATACATCGAGCTCTAGTTGCGCTGTAACATCGACTAAGGGCAGCTATCTCAATGTAAGCGACCGGTGAAACCAGCCCCTATGAAGCCGGCGGCGGACGCGCAGTC
>JAPPNY010000167.1 GCA_028818385.1 Spirochaetaceae bacterium | reverse complement strand
CCGCCTCGAATCCTCAATTCAGCCAACTCTCGGGCTGGAGCGCGAATAATCCGGGCTAAGCCAAGCGGCGCGCCGGCGGTGGGCGGCGACGTACTGGAAGTCGTAGTCCGGGTCCTCGTCGATCGGGATGGCGTTTCCGTGCGGCGGGTATCGATTGATCGCTTCCTCGTCCAAGTCGACGCCGAGTCCGGGGCGGTCCGGAACCAGAATGTGGCCGTCCTCGATCACCGGCTGCCCGGTCATGACCTCGTAGCGCTGCGGGACGTCGTTCACGAGGTACTCGTGAATGAGATAGTTCGGCAGGGTCGCGAGCAGGTGGATCGCCGCCATCTCCGCCACCGGGCCGAGCGAGCCTTGGTGCGGGGCCACCATCACCTGGTGCGCCTCCGCGATCGCCGCCAGCTTCTTCATCTGCCAGAGCCCGCCGAAGCGGCCGGTGTCCGGCTGCGCGACGTCGATGATGCCGCGCTCGATCAGCGGGCGGAGCGCGAACACGTCGGGATACGCCTCGCCGATCGCGATCGGCAGATCGACCGCCTGCGCCACCCTCGCCAGGCCGTCGATGTCCACCGCCGACACCGGATCCTCGTAGAACAGCAGGCCGTAGCGCTCCAGACGCCGGCCCAGCGAGATCGCGTCGGCCGGCGTCTGCCACGGCCCGCCGCCGGCGTCGACCATCAGGTCGATCTCCGGCCCGTATTCACTCCGCAGCTTCGCCACGCGGCTGACCGCATCCCGCCAGCCGAAGAGCTTCATGGCCGTGAATCCCCGGTCGACCAGCTCGCGCGCCCGCTCCTCGTCGAAGGCGTGGCCGTAGAGGCGGATGCGGTCGCGCATCTTGCCGCCCAGCAGGTTCCAGACCGGTGTGTCCAGGGCCTTGCCCTTCAGGTCCCAGAGCGCCAGCTCGATGCCGGTGATGGCGCCCGAGCCGACCACGCCGGTCATGCCGTGGCCCTGCGTGGAGGCGTACAGCTTCTGCCAGATCCGCTCGATCAGGAACGGGTCCTCGCCGACGACCAGCGGCTTCAGATCCTCGATCGCGGTCTGCACGACCCGCGGCCAGCCCCAGCATTCGCCGACGCCGTACAGCCCCGTGTCGGTATGGACCTTCACGAACAGCCAGTGGCGCCAGCCGGCCCGCTCTGGCGTGCCGCCGTACACCAGGAACGTGCGGACGTCGGTGATGCGCATGGCGAGTTCCACTATAGGCGATGGGTGCCCGCAAGACGCGAACGTTTCATGCGGAGCGGCCGAGTGATAAATCGAGGATGATGGCACGGCGATGGCCACGCAGGAGCGGGCGGGAACACGGTGAGCGGGTTCGTCGGCTACCTCCTCAACGCGACGTACGTCAACTCCGGCGCCGACGGGCGCGCCGTCGTCCATCTGTACGGCAAGCTCCAGGACGGCCGCCCGTTCCTCGTGCGCGACGGCCGCGCGGTCCCCTACTTCTACGTCGAGCACTCCGACCGGTTGCGCGCGCACGCCTCAGGCGCCCGGCTCGTGCCGACCGAACTCCGCACGCTGCACGGCGCCCGCGTCTGCCGCGTGGAGCTGGCTCACCCCCAGGAGGCTCCGCCGCTGCGGGAGCGGCTGCACCGCGCCGGCATGCCCACGTACGAGGCGGACGTCCGCTTCGCCTATCGCCACCTCATCGATCGAGGCATCCGCAGCGCCATGCGCATCGACGGCAATCCCGCTCCCCTCGGCGGTGGCTTCTCCCGGACGGTGCTGTTCCACGAGCCGCGGCTGCAGCCGGCGGACTGGACCCCGGAGCTGAACACGCTCTCACTCGACATCGAGACCGATCCCAAGGCGCAGCAACTCTACTCCGTGTCGCTCTGGGGATGCGGGGCGCGGGAGGTGCTGCTGTGGTGTCCGGACGAGGCGGCGCGCGCCGCGTGCCCGAGCGGCGCGACACCGTGCGCGGACGAGGGGGAGCTGCTCACCCTCCTCTGCCGGAGGATCCGCGAGCTCGATCCCGACGTGCTGACGGGCTGGAGCATCATCGACTTCGACGTGCCGGTGCTGATCCGGCGGGCGGCCGCCGCCGGCGTGGCGCTGGAGCTGGGCCGCGCGCCGGGCGAGCTCAGACAGCGCGGTGGCGGTGCGCGCCGGTTCAGCGACTCGGTGTTCATCCCGGGAAGGACGGTGCTCGACGGAATCCGCCTCCTGCGCGCCGTCGGGCTGCGCCTGCCGGACTTCAGCCTTGAGACCGCCTCCCGCCACATCCTGGGCGAAGGCAAGACCTTCCACGCCGCCGATCACGCCGCCGAGATCCAGCGCGCCTTCGAGCAGGATCCGGAGCGCTTCGTGCGCTACAACCTCACCGACGCGCGGCTCGCCTTCGACATCCTGGAGAAGCTGAAGCTGGTGCCGTTCACGGTGCAGCGCAGCCTGCTCACCGGCATGCCGCCCGACCGCGCCGGCGCTTCCATCGCCGCCTTCGACTTCCTGTACCTGTCGCGCCTGCGGGAGCGGGGCGTGGTGGCCCCCACCGTCGGGGTCACGCAAGGCGGGAACGGCACGGAGGCTCGGCAGGGCCAGCAGGGCGGCCACGTCCTGCCATCGCAACCGGGGCTGCACGGGAACGTGATGGTGTTCGACTTCCGGAGCCTGTACCCCAGCATCATCCGCACCTTCCAGATCGATCCGCTGGGGCTGATTCGCGAGCCCGTTCCCGAGGGGCAGGAAGGCGAGGTCATCCGCGCCCCGAACGGCGCCTGCTTCCGCCGGGAGCGCGGCATCCTGACCGAGCTGCTGGACGGGCTGTTCGAAAGCCGCGCACGGGCCAGGGAGGCGGGGGACGCGGTTGCCGGCAACGCCATCAAGCTGCTGATGAACTCCTTCTACGGCGTGCTGGGCACGCCGTCGTGCCGGTTCCACGACCACCGGCTGGCGAACGCGATCACGGGCTTCGGCCAGCACTTCCTGCTCTGGGCCAAGGATTGGATGGAGCGGCGCGGCCTCAGGGTGCTGTACGGCGATACCGACAGCCTGTTCGTCGCGGCGGACGAGGACGATGCAGCGGCGCAGGGAGAGCGGCTGGCGGATGAGTTGACCGCGGATCTGGCCGGCTACATCGAGGAGACGTGGCGCGTTCGGAGCGCGCTGAAGATGGAGTTCGAGACCCTGTTCGAGCGCCTGTTCCTGCCTCCCCTGCGTTCCGGCGAACGCGGTGCCACCAAGCGGTACGTGGGCCTGTCCGGCGGCCGGTTGCACTTCACCGGCATGGAGGTCGTGCGCAGCGACTGGACGGATCTCGCACACGAGGTCCAGCGCGCGCTCTACACCCGCCTGTTCGCCGGCGATCCGGTCGACGACTACCTGCGGCAGGTGATCCACGAGGTGTCAGCGGGAAGGCGCGACCGGCAGCTCGTCTACCGCAAGGCGCTCCGCAAGGAGGCGGGCGAGTACCGGGCGCTTCCGCCGCACGTGGTCGCCGCGCGCAAGCGGGGTGCCCCCGCTGCGGGAGAGCTGCGCGGCGTCATCGAGTACGTCATCACCGTCGAGGGCCCGGAGCCCGCCAGCCGGCAGGACAATCTCCTGAACTACGAGCACTACATCGAGCGGCAGATTCGCCCCGTCGCCGAGCCGGTGCTGCGCATCCTGCAGCGGGACTTCGACGAGATCCGCCGCAACCAGCGCCAGATGGAGCTGTTTCCCGCGTAGCGGCATATGCACAAAAGGGGAGCAGGGAACCAGCCACTGCCGTCTACTACCATTGCGTTCGTTGTCAACCGACGTGCCGAAGGGATATCGTAGACACCTCCGCACGACCGGCCGCGAGGAGAACGAAAGGAGCCGCTGGTGGACTACAAAGTACCGCTCATCATGACCCCGCAACCCGAGGGCGGCTACACCGTGACGTCTCCCTTGTTGCCTGAATTGATAACCGAAGGTGACACGATTGGCGATACGTTGGAGAACATCAGAGATGCCTTGGCCGCTGTCATCGAGCTATACGCGGAACTCGGACGGCCCCTGCCTCAGAGCACGCAGATACCGGACACAAGTGGGCCGGTCTGGTTCGAGACTCTGATCTCGACCGCGTGAAGTATCGAGATGTAGCACGGAAACTGACGGTACTTGGTTGTCGGGAACTCGAGCGACGAGGTGGCGGTTCCCATCGCAAGTGGCACAATCCGGTATCCGGCGGGGCGACCGTGCTCCCGGATTGGGGTGGTCGCGATCTGAAGCTGGGAACGGTTCGGGCCGCGATCCGACAGTTAGGAGTCGACTGGCAAGACTTTCGGAACGCGTAGTGTCTCACAGGCTTGGCGCGTGCAGCGCACTGCAGATGGAATCCGAGACCCTGTTCGAGCGGCTGTACCTGCCTCCGCTACGCTCCTGTGCGCGGCGCCACCAAGCGCTACGTAGGATTGGCCGGCGGTCGGCTCACTTCACCGGCAATCCGGTCGACGACTACCTGCGGCTCGTGATCGACGAGGTATCGGCCGGGCAGCGCGACCGCAACTCGTCGACCGAAAGTCCCTTTGCATGGAGGTGGAGAAGTACCGGGCCCTTCCGCTGCCTCGCGTCCCTGCTCCCCTCAACTCAACGGACCCGCGCATGGCTGCTCACCTCCTCAACTGCCACGTCCGTTGCGATCTTGCTCGTGGCGACCTCATCACGGACGGCGCCCGGGCGCGGCCGTGGGCGGGCCGTGCCGAGAACCGCCTTGGGCCGCGGAATCTCGGTAGGCCATCCTGGTCGTCGGGCCAGTGGTCGGAGAGGTACTGAAACGCCCGCGCCGCGCGCCGGATCGTTATGGTGCGTCCGCTCTTCAGGCGGGCGATCGTCTCTCCGCTCCCGGTCGCAAGACGGGACACCGTCGACAGCCGGCGCCGGGTACGCGCGGCGAAGATCGCGCACAGGCGCGATAGCCATTCCGTCGTGTCATCCATAGCTCGGTATGCTATTCATAACACGAGGGCAGTGGCCCGTCAACCGCGCATGTTGTCGTTCAGGTGGAGCATCGCTATCGTGTTACATGTGACACGATCGAGGCTGGATCTCCTCCGCTCCGCGGTACGGCAACACGTCGAACGTGAGGGGCTCCGGCCACTCTCTGTCCGCACCGGCGTTCCCGTCGGGCAGCTTCGCAGCATCCTCCAGGGACGCGCCGCGCTGAGCACGACCCTGGAGCGTGTTTCGTCCGCCCTCGGTCTGGAGTTCTACATCGGACCGCCACGCAAGCCGGAGTCGGCCCGTACCCGCAGAGGGTACGAGGGCCGCACCGTCCGCGAACGTCCCGGCCCCGGCGTGGAAGCCCCACCTGCGTGGGCGGCGAAGCTGCAGCGCGAACTGCGCGCCGGCCTTCGACAGGACTTGGCTGAGGTACTGCGCCAGCTCACGGGCACCAAGCCCGATTCCATTCGTCCGAACCCGCCGGCCACCGAATCAGCGGGCAGTGGCGAGTGAGAAACCGGCTCCCTCCGGCCTCACGGAACGTCAGCGCAGGACGCCCGGCCTGCTCTACGTGCTCCTGGAGCATCGGTCTTCGCCCGATCCGTGGATGCCGCTGCGAACGCTGAACTGCTGTCGCCAAGTCTGGCTCCGCTGGCGGAGCCGCCACGGGGCGAGCGAGGGTTGCCGCTGATCGTCCCGCTGGTACTCTACCAGGGACGGGAACGGTGGCAGTATGAACGGGAGTTCTCGGCCTTGTTCGCCGACAGGGACGCGGCGCCGGTTGAAGCGCCAGCGCCGCCGGGCGCGTTGATCCTCGCCCGACCCGTGGATGCCGTTCCGCCACGACCTCGTAGAGAACGCTTCGCCGAGTCGCTCCGTAAGCGCGCCTGCGAACG
This sequence comes from Spirochaetaceae bacterium, assembly GCA_028818385.1. Next base: position 12,587 of record JAPPNY010000167.1, on the reverse strand, counting down.
GCGAACTCGATCAGGTTCGCCGCTCGCAGGCCGCCGCCGGTGAGCGCTCCAGTGCCGGCATGGCTGTCCGGTCCGCTCCCGGTTTCTCCGGCTCGACTGACGGGTCGGAACAGCGTCCGAAAAGGGCAAGAGCCCCGAGGCGGACCGCCGAGCGTTTCGGCTATTGCTGAAGCGTCATTTCGCGCCAGTAGTTCCCGTAGCGCCGTTCATCAAGCTCGTCGCGCCAATACGATACCGCGATCATGCGCTCCCCTGGCTCGCTGCTTGACATGGGAGCATAGGCGAAGCGCAGGAAGCTTGCCTCGCTCGTCCTGTCGTCCGGCACCGGATCTTCCCCGGTCTCCGTCCATGTCTCGGTTGCGTTCTTGAGGTTGATGAAGTAGTTGCCTGCGTCCAATTCCCACTGGGCGGCAAGTGTCCACGTCCCGTTTGGATGCTGCTCCGACCACGTGAACGCACCGTCAGACGCCAACGTCATGGTTTCGGTGAAATACCGGTCGGAGTCACTGTCCCATTCCCTCATCATCCAAACGCCGACCGGCGGAAGCTCCGGAACACGAGTCATCCTATCCAAAGCCATATCTTCGCCGCTGCTGTCCGCCCAGTGGTTGACAACCAAGTCATCATCGCTGAGCAGCCAATAGGGCTTCGGCAGTTCTTCAAGGATCTCGTCGGTTTCGTCGTCATCGTCATGGTTATGGTACCATTTGCGGACGATTTCCTCATCGGTGATGGTCCAAGTCCCGACTTCAGTCCATGTACCTTCGAATGATCCGTCCATGAGAAAGTGAGATCGAACGAAAACGAATCGAGTCTCCGTGAAGGTCAGAACATCAACGAAGGTTCCTATGTTGACGTCTTCGTGCCACCAATCGAATGTCTTCTGCCACGTGCCAAGGATACGCTCTTGGTTCGTCAGCGGCCTTGCGTTCACGACGATCATGAACGTCACCGACTCCATGGTGCCGCCGGTCGCGGAGTCCTTGGCCGTGTAGGTCATGGGGTACGTTCCCGGCGTGGTAGGTGTGCCGCTCAGCACCCTGGTTGCCGGATCAAACGTGAGCCCCGGGACGGCCCCCGAGAGCGAGTATACGAGATCCTCCTCGCCTCCCATGGCCTCTGGCAACGTCTCCGTCACCGGTGTGCCGACGACCATCATCGCCAGCGAGATCGTCAACTTCTCTGCCGAGAACCTGACGTCCGGCGCAACCGGGGACGTGCAGCCGGCAAGCACTGCTCCGATAGCAGCCAAGGCGGTTGCCGTCGCTATCAATCTGTTGGTGATTCGCATCGTTCTCCTCCTTTGTCGATGCCGTCTGATCAGGTCGTTGAAACCCCCGCGCGCCGTAGACAGGGAGGATCCTGCGTCGCGACCGGGATTGCTCTCCCGCGTCCACTCGGACAACCCTTTCGAGCGCGGGAGTTACTCCGTGTCATACATCGCACGCATGTGTTATCAGTATCACGTCTTCCGACCGCTGTCACCCCCCGCGGTTGGTTTCTGCTCGGGTCTTCGCTATCGTGTTACATGTGACACGATCGGGGCTGGACCATCTCCGCTCCGCGGTACGGCTGCATGTCGAACGTGAGGGACTGCGGCCGCTCTCCGTCCGGACCGGAATCCCCGTCGGGCAGCTCCGCAGCCTCATGCAGGGACGCGCCGCGCTGAGCACCACGCTGGAGCGTGTCTCGTCCGCGCTCGGGCTGGAGTTCTACGTCGGACCGCCACGAACGCCGGACTCGGCCCGTGCGCGCAGAGGCTACGAGGGCCAGACGGTCCGAGAGCGTCCCGCCTCCGGCGAGGAGGCGGCACCCGCGTGGGCGATAAAGCTGCAGCGCGAACTGCGCGCCGGCCTTCGGGAGGAGCTGGCTCAGGTGCTGGGCGAGCTCACGGACGCCAGGCGCGAGCTCCCGCGTCCGAAACGGCCGGAAACCGGCTCACCGGGTGCTGGCGATTGAGAGCCGCTCGCCCGTCCGAGGTAGCGGCGAGCCGACGCCTTGACGGGAATCCAATCCGCGCACACCGCGCACCCGTGCTGAACGCTGCGCGGGCTATGGGATAGACTGCGGCGGTCCGGTCCCGCGCCTCGCGGACGGCCGTGAGAGATTCCGAGCCGGGCCCCCGTGAACTGAGGAGAAACCCATGTCAGACGCAGCCCTCCTGGAGGAGCTCAGGAAGATCGACACGCCCACGGTCACCAACGTGGTGGCCACCTACCCCGGCAACGACCTGTGCCTGGAGCTGTACCACCCTTGGGAGGCGAACTGGTACACCGACAACCGGCTGTCGTGCTGGTACCCGGAGCTGGGCCCGGTGGCCGGCTACGCGGTCACCTGCGTGTACGGCGTCGCGGACCCGGGCTACTCGGCGCTCACCCTGCTGGACGTGCTGGAAGCGACGGACCGGCTCGGCAAGCCGTCCATCTTCTGCTTCGAGCAGCGCTTCCCGCCGCATCTGGCCGACAAGGTGGGGCTGGCCGGCGGCAACATGACCTCCGCGCTGCGCGCCTGCGGCGCGGTCGGCGCAATCAGCAACGGCCCCTCGCGCGACATCCACGAGATCCGGCCCATGGGGTTCCAGTACCTGACGCGCGGCGTGTGCGCCGGCCACGGCCCGCAGGCGCTGCAGGCCGTGCAGGTGCCGGTGCGCCTGTCCGGCATGGACGTGGCGCCCGGCGAGATCGTCCACATGGACGAGAACGGCGCGGTGAAGTTCCCGGGCGATCGGCTCGAGGAGGTGGTCACCAACGCGAAGAAGCTCCTGGAGCACGAGGAGGACCGGGTCGGCCGGCTGCTCCAGGCCCGCGGCTTCGATGAGGTGCGCGCCATCATGGGCACGCACCAGTACGCGAAGAAGAAGTAGCGGCCGCGCTCAGCCGCTCACCTCGTAGGAGCTGGCGGTGTAGGTCACCGACTGGCCCGGCTCCAGGGGCACCACGGCCGTGCCCGGGCTCAGGAACGCCACCTGCCGGGCCAGCTCGTCTATGTCGGCCGGCTGGCCGAGTTCCTGGCCGTAGTGGCAGGGGATGACGACGTCGGCGCGGATCAGGCTGGCGGCGCGGGCGCCCTCGCGCACCCCCATGGTGTACTTGCCGCCCACCGGCAGGATCGCCACCTGCGGGCCGTACATCTGGCTGATGAGCTGCATGTCGCTGAACAGGCAGGTGTCGCCGGCGTCGTAGACGGTCACGCCGTTGTCGTAGGCCATCACGAAGCCCGCGGTCGCACCGCCGGTGTGGTAGAGCACGCCCTGCGGCAGCGGGTGCGGCAGCACGTGGTCGGACAGCGAGTGGGAGTGATGCGCCTGCGTCATCGTGACCTCCACGTCGGCCACGGTCGCCGAGCCGCCCGGGTTGAGGGGGAGCAGCGTGTCTTCGCGGAGGCCGACGGCCTTGGCCACCTCGCACAGCTCGTAGTGGCTGATGAACGTCGCGCCGGTGCGCTTGCAGATCTCGTAGCTGTCGCCGATGTGGTCGGCGTGGCCGTGGGTGGCCAGCACGATGTCGGCGGCATCGACCTGGTCGCGGCTCAGCGTGGTGGTGGGATTGTCGTCCAGCCAAGGGTCGAAGTAGCTGACCGTGCCCCGGTCCGATTCGAAGCGAAACGACGCGTGGCCGATGTACGTGATCGTGATCCGTGCCATGTGGTTCTCCTTTACGCCGGCAACGCGCGGCGCATCATCACGCGGTAGCCGTGCTTGATGGCACGACCTCCACCTCGACCATGCCGAAGGTGGTTCCGTATCGGAGTCCGAAGCTCCGGCGTCCGCCAGACTGGCGCGGTGGAAGGCTCGAGCTTCGCCAACGGACATCCGCAGTTCGGGTACCGGCTCATCGTGCTCCGCCAAACTCTCGATGTGCAGCGAAATCGCCTGGCGTATGGTGGCTCGAGTGTCGTCCATGGACGCTCCTGTGGCGATGCAGCCAGGCAGGTCGGGAGCGTATGCGCCACAGTTGTTGGGGGTTCTTTCGAACACTACGGCGTACTGGAGCTTCACCTTCGTCCCTCCCTGAGACCTGCTTGCCTCAGTATATTCGACGTGAGGTTCCTCTTCATACCGGCACCGGCCGGCGCTCGATGTAGTCCAGACTCTGATGCCGGAAGTAGGTGTCGTACAACTCCGCGTAGTGACCGCCGGCCGCGGAAAGCGATTCGTGGTCGCCCTCCTCGATGATCCGCCCGGCGCGCAACACGACGATGCGGTCGGCGTGCCGGACCGTCGACAGGCGATGCGCGACCACCACCGCGGTGCGGTCGCGCAGCACCTCGTCCAGGCCTTCCTGGATCAGCGCCTCGGTGAGCGGATCGACGCTGGCGGTGGCCTCGTCCAGGACGATAACCGACGGGTCCTTGAGCAGCACCCGCGTCAGCACCACGAGCTGGCGCTGCCCCATGGACAGGCTGCGGCCACGCTCGCTGACCGCCGTCGCCAGCCCGTCGTGCAAGGTCTTCACCCAGTCGCCGCCGCCGATCCGCCGCGCGGCGCGCTCCACCTCATCCTCGCCCGCGTCCGGCCGCCCGTAGCGGATGTTGTCGGCCACCGTGCCGTTGAACAGGAACGGCACCTGCGTGACGAAGCCCAGGTGAGACCGGAGGCTCGCCAGGTCGAGGCCGCGGATATCCCGGCCGTCGACGCGGATCGAGCCGGCCTGGAACTCGTAGAAGCGGGCGATCAGCCTGGTGATGCTGGACTTGCCGGAGCCGGTGTGGCCGACCAGCGCGACCGTCTCGCCCGCGTCGATGGTAAGCGAGAAGCGTTCGAACACCGGCTCCCCCTCCTGGTAGGCGAAGTCGACCTCGCGGAGCTCGATCCGGCCCGCGAGCGTGGCCACCGGCTCCGAGCCGGTCTGACGCACCGTGGGCTCGGCGTCGAGCAGCGCGAACACCCGCTCGCCGGCCGCCAGGCCGAGCTGGAGCTGGCTCCAGAAGGAGGCGATGGAGGTGAGCGGGAACCACAGCAGGCCCACTCCCTGCAGGAACAGGTACCACTGCCCGATCGACAGCCCGGACGCCGATACCCGCACGCCGCCGAGATAGGCCAGCACGCTGGTGGCCACGCCGGCGATCGCGAACAACAGCGGGAAGATGCCGGAGAAGACCAGGCCGGCCCGCCAGTTCAGCCGGTAGGAGGCGTCGTTCACGCCGGTGAAGCGGTCGTAGATCAACTGCTCCTTGCGGAACGACTTGGCGACGGCGATGCCGCTCATGGTCTCGTGCACGTGGGCGGTAAGGTCGCCGAGGGCGCGCCGCGACTGCGTGACCGTGCGGCGCGCGACGTGCCGGAATCCGAGCGCAACGCCGACGATCAGCGGCACCAGCAGCAGGGTCACGCCGGTCAGCAGCGCGTCGACCGTGAACAGGTAGGCGAGCACCAGCGCCACCAGCACCGTCTGGCTGACCAGCTCCATGGTCAGCGACACCACCTCCGAGAACGCCTGCGAGTCGGAGGCCACGCGGCTGACCACCTTGCCGGTCGGGTTGGCGTCGTAGAAGGAGAGGTCGTGGCCCATCAGCGCCGCGAACGCGTCGTTGCGCAGCCGCTCGACCACGCCGCCGATGGCGCGCGACCCGGACGCGCGCCGGTGGGCGTTGAACAGCCAGCTCAGCGTGTTCAGGCCGATGATCGCTCCCGCCGTGCCGAGCATCCAGCGCAGCGCGACCGGAGCGCCGCCTGCCAGCTCGGCGCTCATGCCGTCGATGGCGCGGGAGACCATGATCGGCAGCAACGTGCCGCTCACGGCGCCGGCCAGGATCGAGCCGCACACCAGCAGGATGCGCCTGCGCTCCGGCCGGAACCGGGCCAGGATGCGGCGCACCAGCTCCCGGTCGCTGTACGAGCGGTCGTACGCCTCGGCCTCGATGCCGTCCATGAGGAAGCCCATCAGCGGGGCTCCGGGATGCCGTTCGGCGAAACGGGCGCGCCCCCTCGAGCCAGCGGCGGCAGGTCGAGGTCGTAGCGGCTGAAGATGCGCCGGTAGTGCGGGGAGCCGGCCAGCAGCTCCGCGTGCGTGCCGTTGGCCACCAGCCGGCCGCCGTCCAGCACCAGGATGCGGTCGGCCCAGCGGATCTGCGACAGCCGGTGGGTGACGATCAGCGTGGTGCGCCCGCGCTGGATGCGGGTGAGCGCGCGCTGGATCTCGTCCTCGGTGGCGCTGTCGATGGCGCTGGTGGAGTCGTCCAGGATCAGGATGCGCGGGTCCTTCAGGAACGCGCGCGCCAGCGCCAGGCGCTGCCGCTGGCCGCCGGACAGGGTGACGCCGCGCTCGCCGATCACGGTGTCGTAGCCGTCGACGAACGAGGTGATGAACTCGTCGGCCGCCGCCGCCTGCGCCGCCGCCTCGATGTCCGTGCGCGCGGCGCCGGGGCGGGCGAAGGCGATGTTGTCCGCGATGGAGCGCGAGAACAGGAACACGTCCTGCTCCACGCTGGCGATCTGCGACCGCAGGCTTTCGAGGTTCCACGTGCGCAGGTCGATGCCGTCGACGCGCACGCTGCCGTGCGTGGGGTCGTAGGTGCGGTTGACCAACCGCGTCAGCGAGCTCTTGCCGGAGCCGGTCTGCCCGACGATCGCCACGGTCTCCCCGGCTGCGAGGTCGAGGTCCACTCCGGTCAGGACCGGGCCGCTCCCTTCATAGCCGAAGTTCACCGCCTGGAAGGAGATCGCCCCCTCGATCGGCGCGCTGACGCCGGCGGCGTTCTGGTCGATGCCCGAGGTCTGCCTGAGCACCCCCAGGATGCGCTTGGCGCCGGCAATGCCGCCCTGCAGCATCGAGAACGAGAACGCGGAGATGAAGGTCGGGATGCGCAGCGCGTGCATGAGCCCGACGAAAGCGATCAGGCCGTCCAGCCCGATCACGCCTCGCTGCAGGGCCAGCACGCCGTGCAGCAGCGCCAGCCCGGCCAGCGCGCCGTAGATCAGCATCGGGACGTAGAAGCCCTCGATGCGGTTGGAGCGCACGAACAGCTCCTTGAAGGCGCTCACCGTGCGGCCGAAACGTCCGCGCTCGAACGCCTCGCGCACCGACACCTTGACCACCTCGATGCCGGAGATCGCCTCCTCCAGCGCGGCGGTCATCTCGCCCTGCGCGCGGCGCTGCTCGAACAGCACCGGCCCCAGCCTGCGGACGAATGCGCGCAGGGTGATCGCGAAGGAAATCGCGTACAGCACCGGGACGAGCATCAACTCGGCGTCCAGCAGCAGGATGTAGACGATCGGGGTGATGAAGCCCATCACCATGTCGCTGATGAAGAGGATCCCCGGATGGATCATCATCGACAGCATCCGCGAGTCGTCGGTGGCGCGGGCCACCAGGTCGCCGATGCGCTGCCGGTCGTGGTAGGTCTGGCTCTTGCCGAGCAGGTTGCGGTAGAGCTCGTCGCGCGCGTCCCGTTCGACCCGGTGGGCAAGCGTCAGGGTGCAGGCATTGGCCGCCATCGACAGGCAGGCGTCGCCTGCCAGCACCACCACCAGCCACAGGCACGCCATGAGGATCCCGGCCTCCGGCGCCGCAGGCGATCCCGGCTCGATGATCTGCGCGGCGACCCGGCCGACCATGATCGGCGCCAGCCCGTACGCCCACCAGGCGCCCGAGTGCAGCACCGCGGCCCCCGTGGTGAGCAGCGGGTAGCGGCGCAGGTGCGACAGGATCCAGCGTGCCGCCGAGCGCGTGTCGTACGGACGCGCGTCCACCCGACGCCGTTCCCGGCGCGAAGGCACCTGCTCCTCCGTTCCACCGGGGCGCCACTCGCTCGCCACGTCATCTCCCCCGTGCCGGCGCCACGCGCGGACCGGCGCCGGCCTGTTCGGCCGGTCGCCTCGTCAGCGGCTCAGGCGCTCCCGGAAGTCCGCCTGGCTGGTGCAGGCAGCCGCCGCGGCAGCGATGACGCGCACGGGGAGGTCGGCGAACCCCGGCACGCCGGGAAAGTCCGCGCCGACCGCGATGCCGCGCGCCGTCAGCAGCTCGCGCGCCAGTTCCGCCTGCGCTTCCGCGCGCGCTTCGGCCCGTTGCGAACGCAGCAGGGGATCGTCGTCCGGGCCGGTGCCCTCCCGCTCGCCCAGCGCCCGGCCCACCCGTTCCAGCGCCGCGCTCGTCGCGGCCGAGAACGCCGGCTCGTTCAGCGCCGCGTGGATCTCCTCCGCCGTCCAGCCGGGGAACGCCCGGCTTGCCGCAGACGGCCGAAACGCACCGTTCTCCAACAGGTGAATCGTCAGGCCTGACCGTCTGTCCCGCGGGCGGCTCGCCGAAGGCGCGTCCGGCACCTCCACCCACACCTCCGGGAATCCCCACCACTCGTACTGCGGCAGCTTGCGCCGCCGTACGTCGGTGGTGTGATCCACCTCCAGCACCACGTCCGGCGGGTCGTCCTCTCCCAGCATCATCGCCTTCGCCCCCGGCAGCCGGGCGCGCCCCGGATGCAGGTATACCGACTCGTCGGCCTGCATGATGACCTGCGGCTCGCCGCGCCGGTCGCGCTGCAGCAGGTCCATGGAACCGAAACACCTGATCGGAGCACCGCGCATGCGGGCGATCAGGGTCACCAGGCCGGTCAGGCACCGCGACGGCGACTCGTGATACGGACTGGCCGGCTCGCACACCCACGCGGTCTCGCTGACCGCGTCCCAATACTCGAAGCGCAGTTCGCAGTCATCCAAGTCCTCGCGCGGCAACCGGACGGGCGTGCACCCGGGGAACTCGGCGGCGGTCGGCGCCTGCGCGCATGGCGGCGCGACGTCCACGGCGGGACTCAGCACAGGGGAAGGAGAGGCCACGGTCGGCGCAATGTACGTGGCCGGTGCCAACGCATGCAAACGCTCGGCGGCACGACTCGCCGGCCCGGCCGCCGGAGGGGTATTATCGGTCGGGCGGTGAGGAGTTGACCATGCAGACACAGGGGCTGACACGGGAACTGACGCGGAACCTGACGCAGGCTCAGATCGACGAGTACCACGAGCGCGGCTACATCGCGGTCGAAGGGGTCCTGCCGGACGAGCAGGTGGCCGAGCTGCAGCGGGTCACCGACGACTTCGTCGAGCGCTCGCGTGAGACCACGGAGCATACCGACGTCTACGACCTGGAGCCGGACCACACGCCTGAGGAGCCCAAGCTGCGGCGCATCAAGGAGCCGCACCTCGTGCACGAGGCGTACGATCGCGCGCTGCGCGACGAGGGCATCGTCGAGATGTCCAGCCAGCTCCTGGGCACCTGGGCGGTGCGCACGCACGGCAGCAAGCTCAACATGAAGTCGGGCGAGTTCGGCAGCCCCGTGCATTGGCACCAGGACTGGGCCTTCTACCCGCACACCAACGACGACGTGCTGGCGGTGGGCCTGGCCATCGACGACATGACGCGCGAGAACGGCTGCCTGCTGGCGATCCCGGGATCGCACCGCGGGCCGATCCTGGACCACAACCAGGACGGCGCCTTCGTCGGCGCGGTCACCGAGCACGGCTTCGATGCCGAGGACGCGGAGGCGATCGAGGTGCCGGCCGGCGGCATCTCCATCCACCACGTCCGCACGCTGCACGGGTCCCTGCCCAACGCCTCGCAGGCGTCACGCCGGCTGCTGCTGCTGATGTACTGCGCGGGCGACGCCTACCCGATCTGGATCGCGGGCGGGCAGATGAGCTGGGACCAGTACCGCGCCACCTTCGTGCGCGGCGAGGCCTCCAATGAGGTGCGCATGATCTCGACCCCGGTGCGCCTGCCGCAGCCGCCGCCGATCCGCTCGGGCTCCATCTACGAGACGCAGCGCGAGCTGAAGGGTTCGACCTTCAGGTAGAAGGTTTCGACCTTCAGGTAACCACCACCCCGGCCTGCAGCGCGGACTGCGCGGCCGCCAGGCGGGCGATCGGCACCCGGAACGGCGAGCAGGAGACGTAGTTCATGCCGTGCCGCAGGCAGAAGTCGATCGAGGCGGGATCGCCGCCGTGCTCGCCGCAGATGCCCACCTTGAGCTCCGGCTTGGCACTCCGGCCGCGTTCGACGCCGATCTCCACCAGCGCGCCGACGCCGTCGGGATCCATCACCTGGAACGGGTCGTGCTCCAGCACGCCCTCGGCAACGTACTCCGGCAGGAACACGCCCGCGTCATCGCGGCTGTAGCCGAAGGTGAGCTGCGTGAGGTCGTTGGTCCCGAACGAGAAGAAGTCGGCGTGGCGGGCGATCCGCTCCGCGGTGAGCGCCGCGCGTGGGATCTCGATCATGGTGCCGATCTGGTAGGGAACGGGCGTTGCCGAGCGCGCCAGCACCGCCTGCGCGACCGCCTCGGCATGCTCGCGCAGCCGGCGCAGCTCCTCCTCGGTGCCGACCAGCGGGATCATGATCTCGGGAAGCACCTCGATGCCCTCGGCCGCCTCCGCGCAGGCCGCCTCCATGATCGCCTGCACCTGCATGTCGTAGATCTCCGGATAGGTGATGCCGAGCCGGCAGCCGCGGTGGCCGAGCATCGGGTTCTGCTCGTGTAGGCCGTGGATGCGCGCCTGCAGGCGTTCGAGCGGCACGCCGGTCTTCCTGGAAAGCTGCTCCATGTCTTCCTGCGTTCGGGGGACGAACTCGTGCAGCGGCGGATCGAGCAGCCGCACGGTCACGGGAAAGCCCGACATGGCCCGGAAGATGCCGCGGAAGTCCGCGCGCTGCAGCGGCAGCAGCCGGTCGAGCGCCTGCTGCCGCGCGTCGGCGTCCTCCGCCACGATCATTTCCTGGAAGATCGCCAGCTTGCCCTCGTCGAAGAACATGTGCTCGGTGCGGCACAGGCCGATGCCCTCGGCGCCGAACTCGCGGGCGGCCTGCGCGTCGCGCGGCAGATCGGCGTTGGTGCGCACCCCGAAGCCGCGCGGCTGGCCGGCGAGCTGCACGCGGGTGCGCACCTCGTCGGTCCAGGACAGGAACTCCGCCAGCGTACCCGAGACCTCGGGCTCCGTGAGCGGCGCTTCACCCAGGAACACCTCGCCCGTGGAGCCGTCGATCGTCACCCAGTCCCCCTCGCCGAACCGCACCGACCCCACGCTGGCGGTCTTGGCGGTGATGGCAAGCGCCGTGCAGCCGGCCACGCACGGGGTTCCCATGCCGCGCGCCACCACCGCGGCGTGCGAGGTCATGCCCCCGGTCGAAGTCAGGATGCCCTGCGCGGCGACCATGCCGCCGATGTCCTCCGGCGACGTCTCGCGCCGCACCAGCAGCGTGCGCTCGCCGCGGGCCGTCCACTCCTCGGCTTCGTCGGCGGTGAACACGGCGCGCCCGGTCGCGGCGCCGGGGGACGCGTTGAGGCCGGTGGCGACCGGCTCGCCCAGCTCGCCGCGCCGCGCCGGATCGATGCCGGGGTGCAGGAGCTGGTCGATCTGCTGCGGCTCGACCCGCTCGATCGCCTCCTGGCGGGTGATCAGCCCTTCGCTCACCATGTCCACGGCGATCGTCACCGCCGCCGCGCCGGTGCGCTTCCCGGACCGGGTCTGCAGCAGGTAGAGGTCGCCGTGCTGGACCGTGAACTCCAGGTCCTGCATGTCCCGGTAGTGGCGCTCCAGGCCCGTGCGCACCTCTTCGAGCTGCCGGTACACGTCCGGATGGCGCCGGCGCAGCGCCGTCAGCGGCTCGGGCGTGCGGATGCCGGCCACCACGTCCTCGCCCTGCGCGTTCTGGAGGTACTCGCCGTAGAACACGTTCTCGCCCGTCGACGGATCGCGGGTGAAGCAGACGCCGGTCCCGGAGTCGTCGCCGGAGTTTCCGAACACCATCGACTGCACGTTGACGGCGGTGCCGAGCAGGCCCTTGATGTCGTTCAACTGGCGGTAGCGGATGGCGCGGTCGTTGTTCCATGACCCGAACACGGCGTCGATGGCGCCCCAGAGCTGGTCCAGCGGGACTTGCGGAAACGCCTCGCCGGTGTGCGTGGAGTAAATCTCCTTGTAGGCGGCGATCACCTCGTCGAGGTCGGACTCGTCCAGGTCGGTGTCCTCGGTCACGCCCTTGCGCTGCTTGGCCTCCTCCAGCGCGTGCTCGAACGCGCCGTGCGGGACCTCCCGCACGACGTCGCCGTACATCTGGATGAAGCGCCGATAGGCGTCGCGGGCGAAGCGGGCGTTGCCTGACTGGGCGGCCAGGCCCTCCACCGCGGCGTCGTTGAGGCCGAGGTTGAGAACCGTGTCCATCATGCCCGGCATGGACTGCGCCGCCCCCGAGCGAACGCTCACCAACAGCGGGTCGCGGGAGCCGCCGAGCGTGCGGCCCATCAGGGTCTCCAGACGCTGCAGGTGTGCGGCCACCTCTTCGCGGAGACCGTCCGGGTAGGTGCGCCGGTTCTCGTGGAACGCCGCGCACACCTCGGTGGAGAGCGTGAACCCCGGCGGCACCGGGATGCCCAGGCTGGTCATCTCGGCCAGGTTGGCGCCCTTGCCGCCGAGCAGCTCCTTCATGTCGGCCCGCCCCTCTGCGGACCCGTCCCCGAAGAAGTAGACGTACTTGCTCTCGTTCTTGTCCTGTGCCACGTGCGTGTGCCCTCCCGGTGTGCTGCCCGTAGGAGAAAGGCCAAGCCGTACAGTGTCAAGCTTCCTCACCGGCCGGGTCGGACCGGCGTTGGCATGGGAGAAACAC
>JAPPNY010000211.1 GCA_028818385.1 Spirochaetaceae bacterium | reverse complement strand
CTCGAATCCTCAATTCAGCCAACTTTCGGGCTGGAGCGCGAATAACCCGGGCTAATGGAGTCCATCAGACGTCATGCGACACCTCGTTCTCTTTTTGCCAACGCCGAGTTCCGCCTTAAGCTCTTGATGGACCGTTCACGGGAACACCCACTCGCAGTCATCCGGTTCATCGTCCTGATCGTAATCATGTTCGTCTGGATTGGGGTGATCGTGTCGAATCCGGATACGTTGACAAACATTATGTCTGGGTCTGCCACATGGGACGACGTTCTGAGGAATAGTCCACGCCTGATCCCTCTGGCTGGTGTTCTGTGGGTCTTGGCGAGTCGGTGGAATCCCCTAAAAGCGTTTGACGTTTCACCAGCAAGTCTGGTGCGTGCGTCCGCGGCGTGGGTTCAGTTTCCTCGGTTTCGGGATCGGCTCAGCTTCCGATATCAGTTCGGCCGCTCCTTTGGCGAAGTGTGTAAAGTGTTTGATGACCGACGCTTGGTGATTATTATCGACGATCTGGATCGCTGCAGGCCTACGCAGACGGTCGAGATCCTGGAAGCGGTAAACTTCCTGACATCAAACGGCGAGTGCTTCGTTCTGCTAGGGATAGACGAGATCGAAGTCAAGCGGGCAGTCGACTTATACCACCGGGATGTCGCGGAACACGCACCGAAACGAAGGCAGCCCGGGAGGGACGCGATACAGAACGAACAGACCGGAAACGACAACGCCCAGGTTGCTGAGGATGAAGACTCCTACGCAGACCGTTACCTTGAGAAGCTGATCAATCTATATGTCAAGGTCCCCATCGTTGATGACGACGACTTGGCGAACCTGCGAGGCTCAGTCCGATCGTGACTTGGATAGCCGTGGGAGTCGTTGGCTTCATCTTGACGATAGTTATGTTTTCCAGTTTGGTTGGGAGTCTACGAAAGGAACCCGATAGTGGTATCAAAGAAACCCGGGATTTCCGCGAGGCGCTTGCGATGTGGGAGCCTCTCGTATTAGAAAAAAAGAGGACGCTTCGGGGTGTCAAAAGATTTGCAAATCACGCGCGGTTCTTGGCCGGAGATAGTTCAGTCACGGATATGATTCCGCAACTCGTGGGGCTCGTTGCCCTCAACGACGCGGGCTACATTGATGGCTTGGGAAAAGACTTCGATTTTGAACAGTGGAAGCAGGGCGAGTTGTGGAAGTCCCTCAAATCAAGGATCACAAGCGCACCGGATACGAGGCACACTGAGGAGGGGTACATATCGACTGTCGAAGGCCTCATGTCATCGGAACACTGGGCACGCTACCGCGCTCTAGTAACGGGGACCGGGTTTCACAGAAGTGGGTCGGATACGGCTGGTAAGCACGAGCAAGGAAGTTGACGTCGCAGCAGCAGCGGCCCGTACTCGCGCCGTTCATGGCGTCGAGTCGCGCGCTCGCGCCGAGCTCTACTGGACGAGGCGCGGCCCGGAGCCATTGGGGACGACGATGTCGAGCCGCGCGGTGGTGGATGCCCTGGGGCACAGCGAGCCGGCGCTGTCCATGCGTCCGGGGCTCCCGGAACGGCGTACCCAAGACTACCGCCGCCACCACGACCACGTCAGTGTTCGCGGCCCTGGACGTGGCGACCGGCGAGGTGCTCGGCACGTGCTTCCTACGCCACCGGGCGGCAGAGTTCCGCAGGTGCCTCTACCAGATCGCCAAAGCAGTGCCTGAGGGTCTCGACATTCATCCGGTGCTGGACAGCTACGGCACCCACAGAATGGCGATGGTTCACGATTGGCTGGCTGGCGAGTAGGGTGTCGATCGAGCGCCCGATCCGGGTCGACGGCCCGCTCCAGCACCGTACGGTTCCAGCCCGGACGCGGCGAACGCCGTTTGTACTCGCCGACCCTGAAATCGCCGACACCGATGACATGAGTCGGGTTCCCACAGCTTGCGAAGATCCGCAAGGAGCATCTTCGATGTAACATATGCTACAACCTCATTGGCGGATCACGTCGTGTACTGTATGCTGACGCCGGCACAGTCTTCCGTTGAGAGTATGAAGTACGCATCCGCTACATCGGCCGAGATTCCACCCGACTACCCGCTCAGGATCAAGACCATCCGAGGCGTCAGAGAGCTCACCCAGGGGCAGTTGGCGGAGTTGATCGGGGTGTCGTACGCCACGGTCAACCGATGGGAGAACGAGCAGTCGCGCCCGAACCAATTGGCGTGGCGGCGGATCATCGAGCTCGAAAGCGATACCACGCAGCGGATCGCCGAGCAGCCAGCCGCGTACGACGCGTCACAGGCGCCGCCGAGCCTGGACTTCTCGGCCGATCCCGACGCGGTCGCGGCCGTTGCGGAGGCGCATCGTCTCGCGTACGGGCACCTGTTCAATCCCGCGTTCGCCACCGAGACGTCGCTGATCCATCCGCTGCCGCACCAGCGCATCGCCGTGTACGAGCACATGCTGCGGCAGTCTCCCCTGCGCTTCCTGCTGGCCGACGACGCCGGCGCCGGCAAGACCATCATGACCGGCCTGTATGTGCGCGAAATGCTGTCCCGGCGGCTGATCCGCCGCGTGCTCATCGTCCCGCCGGCCGGCTTGGTCGGCAACTGGGAGCGGGAGCTGCGTACCCTGTTTCGGCTCCCGTTCCGCATCGTCGGCGGCTCCGACGCTCGCTCCGGCAATCCCTTCCTTGGCCCGGACAGCGACTTGGTGATCATCAGCATCGACACCCTGGCCGGGGAGCGCTCGTTCCGCTGGCTCGCCGACCCGGCCACGGCGGCCTACGACCTGGCCGTCTTCGACGAGGCGCACAAGCTGTCGGCCCATCGCGAGCCTGACTACCGCGTACGGAAAACCGGCCGCTACCGGCTCGCGGAAGCCATCGGAGGAGCGGGCTCCGACAGCGAGCGCTGGTCGCTGCCCTGGTCGGCGCAGCATCTCCTGCTGCTGACGGCCACGCCGCACATGGGCAAGGACGACCCCTACTACTTTCTGTGGCGTCTGCTGCTTCCCGACACGCTGTCGACCGGCGACGCGTTCGACCGGTTCCCGCAGGAGTCGCGCCGCAGGCACTTCATCCGCCGGACGAAGGAGGAGATGGTCCGCTTCGACGGATCGCCCCTGTACCCGCAGCGGAACTGCGACACCTTGAGTTATGAGCTGTCGCAGGGGCCGGGAAGCGAGCAGGAGCTCTACGACGCGACGACCGACTACATCCGCCACTACTACAACCGGGCACGCGTCCTGAACCGATCCGCCGCGCGTCTGGCCATGAGCGTGTTCCAGCGGCGGCTCGCCAGCTCAACGTATGCCCTGATGCGCTCGCTCGAACGACGCCACGACAAGATCGAGGCGCTGATCGCCGAGATCCGAGGGGGGCGTCTCTCGGAGGAGCAGCTACTGCGGAGGCAACGGCGCCTCGACGGTCTCGACGACGAGTTCGAGACGCGCACCGCTGATGAGGATGCCGGACCCGACGGCGCCGGCGAGCGCCACGAGGGGTTCGAGGACCGCGCCTTGGGGGCCACCGTGGCGGTGAACCTCGGCGAGTTGGAGGCCGAGCGTCTCAAGGTCGCGTCGCTCCTCGACAGTGCCCGGAGCCGGCTCGCAGCGGGAGACGAGTCCAAGTTCGACACGCTGCGGCAGGTGCTCCGCGATCCGCGCTTCGGCGACGAGAAGCTGATCGTCTTCACCGAGCATCGCGATACCGCCGAGTTCCTGGTGCGCCGGCTGGAAAGCTTGGGCTTCGCCGGTCGCGTTGCGCTCATTCACGGCGGCCTGCCCTATCGGGAGCGCGACCGGCAGGTCGAGTTCTTTCGCCGCCCCGTCGCGGAAGGCGGCGCCGGCTACCTGGTGGCGACCGACGCCGCAGGCGAGGGAATCAACCTGCAGTTCTGCTGGTTGATGGTGAACTACGACGTCCCCTGGAACCCGGCGCGGCTGGAGCAGCGGATGGGCCGCATCCACCGCTACGGCCAGGAGCACGATCCGGTCGTCATCGTCAATCTGGTCGCCGGCGGCACCCGCGAAGGCCGGGTGTTGAAGACCCTGCTCGACAAGCTGGAGGCGATCCGCAGGAGGCTGCGGTCGGACAAGGTGTTCGACGTGGTGGGCCGGCTGTTCGAGGACGTCTCCGTGCGGGACTACCTGGAACAGGCGGTCACGGCCGATGGCGACGATGCCTCCGAGCGTCTGGACGGCCGTCTTACCGAGGAGCAGGTGCTGGCCCTGACCGAGCGCGAGCGGGTGTTGTACGGGGACGGCGGTGACGTGCGTGGTCGCCTTGCCGAGCTGGCGGGCGAAGCGGAGCACGAACACTACCTTCGGCTCCTGCCGGGCTACGTGCGCCGCTTCGTGGAGAAGGCCGCTCCGCTGCTCGACGTGAGAGTCGAGGGAGACCTGGAAGGGACGTTTGCGCTGGCGCCCCGCCGTCCCCGTGCCGCCGACGCCCTGCTGCCTGCTCTGGAGGCGTACCCGGAGGCGGCCCGGAATCGGCTGACGGTGTACAAGCCCGCGAACCGCGAGGACGCGATCTGGCTCCACCCGGGCGAGCCGGTGTTCGACGGCATCTCGGCAGCGATCGTCGGGCGGTTCGGCGGCGACGCCCTGCGCGGCGCCGTGTTCGTCGACCCCTACGCGACCGAGGCGTACCTGTTCCACGTCGCCCTGGTATCCGTCCAGCAGTGCCACCCGGACGACGAGGGCGCTGGCGTGTCAGCGACCGCGCGGTTGCTGGAGTCACGCCTGATCGGACTGCGCCAAGCTAGCGACGGCCCTGTGGAGGAGTCGCCGGTCGAGCGCTTGCTGCTGCTGCGCGGTGCGGAAGGCCATGCGCCGAGCCGGTCGCCGCTCGCGGCCCTCGCTCGCGGGATGCTCAGCGACGCCGCCGAATTCGCTCGCGAGGACGTGAGCGAGCGACTCGCGCACGCCCATCGGCAGCGGCTGGCCGCCGACCTCCCGTCCCGCGTGGAGTTCGTCAATCGGGGGTTCGACTTCCAGGCCGCCGAGCTGGCCGCGATGCGCGCCCGCCTCACCGCCCAGGCTCGCGCCGGCGCCGCGCGTGCGCAGGAGGACCTGATCGACGTCAAGGAGCGCCAGCGCACTCTGATGGCCACCCGCGCCCGGCGCTTGGCCGAGCTGCACGCCGAAGCGGACTCCATCCAGACCGGCGAGGTGGAGTTTCTGCTTCACGCCCTCGTGGTACCTGCCCGCGACCGCAAGGAAGCCGAGCGCTTCGACGCCGAGGTGGAAGCGCTCGCCATACAGGTCGCGGCCGCCTACGAAGAGCGATCCGGCGCCGAAGTGAAGGACGTGTCGCGGCCCGCTCAGGCGCGGCAGGCCGGGCTGTCCGACTGGCCCGGCTTCGACCTGCTGTCCAATCGGCCCGATGGCGAACGCCGCTGTATCGAGGTCAAGGGACGCGCCGCCGACGGCAGCGTCGAAGTGAGCGACAACGAATGGGCCAAGGCTTGCAATCTCCGCGACCAGTACTGGCTCTACGTCGTCTACGACTGCGCCACCCCCCGCCCCCGCCTGATGCGCGTGCGCGACCCGTTCGCCACACTGCTCATTCGGAGCCGTGAGTCGCTTGCGTATACCGTTACACCGGGAGCCGTCCTGGAGGCGGCCGAATGACCTAAAGGAGAGGAGATGGAAGCGACACAGGTCCCCGCGAATATTCGGAACCCCGCCGAGCCACAAAGAACCTGGGAAGCGCTGTTCCTGGCCGAAACGGGTCCGCGTCCCCATCTGGAGGCCATCGGCGTGCGGTCTCGCGGCCAGCGTGTCTACGAGCTCGGGGCCGGCAGCGAGATCAAACCCGGCACTACCGTTTCGGAGATCGAGTTCATGTGCGGGATCGGCGGAGCGATCATACTCGGGCAGCCCGGTGCCGAACCGCTGCTCGGCGTTACCGCGGTGGAGCCCGTCGGCATCGAGATTGATCCCGCCAACCAACGCATGAAGAGGCTGCCAGCGGTCAGCCTCAAGATAGATGTCGTTTTGCCAAACTCGGATTCAGACGATACACGAGCACAAATTCATGTATGATCCATTGGCAGCGGAGTCGGATGTCATCCGGTACATCGGAGATCAGGTCTTGCAGACCGGAAGCCGGATAACGAATCTCTCTGCGGCTGAGTTGGCGAAGAGAATAGAAGTTCCTGGCTCCGAAGTGGCACACGATCTAATCCTCGATCTATTCTCCGGAGGGGAGGTAAGCCTTGTCGACGTAAGCACACTGGCCGACAAGGCATATAGGAACGTCACCCTAACTTCTGATGGATGGAAACGGTTCTCCGCAGAGCATAAGGAAGGAGAAGACGGAGACTATTGCTTCATTGCCATGAAGTTCTTCGACGCCGGAGAGGATGACGAATTGGGGCTGAACCATGTCGTGCAGGACGTCGTCAAGCCGGCAGTCAAAGATGCTACGGGTTGTGATCTTATCGATATGCGCACCGCTCAGGCGGGGATCATCGACAACATCATGCGCGCACGGATCAAGAGCGCGAAGTTCGTCATTGCCGATCTCAGCCATGACAACAATGGGGCCTATTGGGAGGCCGGCTACGCGGAAGGGCTCGGCAAGGCTGTCATCTATTTGTGCGAACGCGGCAAGTTCGAGTCGAGCGGGTCTCATTTCGACACCAATCACTGCACGACGCTGCTCTGGTCCAAGGACGATCCCGAACGACTTCGACAGGAGTTGGTCGACATCCTTCGCCGTTCAGTGGACGGATGATGGTGCCCAAGCGCCTCATCGAGGTCGCGTTTCCACTCAAGCAAGTGTCCCTGGATGCCGTGCACGAGAAGAACGTTCGGCATGGGCACCTCTCCACGCTGCACATCTGGCCGGCGCGGCGGCCGCTGGCGGCATGCCGTGCGGCGCTGATTGCGACGCTGCTTGCGGACTCCGGGAGTGCGGAGTGCCGAAAGGCGATCCTGGAGCGGATGGCGGGTCGAGTGGTCGAAAACGTGGAGCGCAAGCAGGTGAACGGGCGCGTGGTGGAGAAGGCGAAGGAGGAGACTGCCGACGGGGTGCTGCACTGGAGGCGCGAGAGCGACGACGGGTTGCGGTGGTTCCGGGAGGAGATTCGCAAGACGTTCGGCGGAAGGGCGCCCCTGGTGATGGACCCGTTCGCGGGCGGCGGCGCCATACCGCTCGAAGCGATGCGGCTCGGGTGCGAAGCGACCGCCGTCGACGTCAATCCCGTCGCGTGGTTCATCCTCAAATGCACGCTGGAATACCCGCAGCGACTCTCGGGTCGGACGCATCCGTTGCCGGAGTTCGCAACACGCGACGCGGAGTTCATGGCCGCGTTTCTGAAGGCGCGGGGATCGAAGGGGGCGATTCTGCGGACCTTGCTCCAGCGGCTCGGGCACGGCGCGCAGGTGGGGATGCAGCTCGACCTGATCAGCCGTGACGATCCGCTGCTCGATGCGGACTTTGCTTGGCACGTGCGGGCGTGGGGTCGGTGGGTGCTTGCGCGGGCACGTAGGGAACTGGAGCGGCACTACCCGACGTACGCTGAGTTCGTACCGCTGACGCCCGATCGCGAGTACGAGCCGCGCCCGGCTCGGCTCCTTGAGGCGGATGACGAGGGGGAACCACAACTCGATCCGCTGAACGCCGAATTCGACGCCGCGTATCTCGGTGACCCGCGCAATCCGCGCTGGGTTGCCAAACCGACGGTCGTCTATCTGCACGCGCGCACGGTCATCTGCAAGCAGTGCCGCGCGACGCTGCCGCTTCTCAAGACCCGCTGGCTGTGCAGGAAGGACCGCAAGCGCGTCCTGCTGACGATGGAGCCCGACACCGCTCACGCGGGAGTCGTCTTCGGGGTCCAGGCCGACGTGCCGCGAAGCGGCGGGAATGCGGCGCAGCGACGCGAACACGACAAGCGCATCGGAGCAGGCACCATGTCGCGCACGGGCGCAACCTGCCCGCGTTGCCGCACGATCATGACCATGGAGGATATTCGCCTGGAAGGACGCGCAGGACGGCTGGGCTCGGTCATGACGGCCGTGGTGGTCGACGGCCCTCGGGGCAAGGAGTACCGCCTCCCGACCGACCGCGAGCGACAGGCGGCGAACGTGACCGAAGAGCAGCTCCATACCATCTATGGAGACATTCCGTTTGGCTTGCCGGAGGAGCCGCTGGCGAGCAAAGAAGCTCTGGGGTTTCGTGTCCCATTGTACGGTCTGGACACTTGGAGGAAGTTGTTTACCAATCGCCAGCTTCTGGCGCTCGGCGCGTTTATCCGAGCGTTGCGCAGCATGCCGGAGCAACTCGCCGAGTATCCGCCCGCGTGGCGGGAGTCGATCGTTGCGATGTGCGCGCCCATCATCAGCCGCATGGCCGACCGGGGGAGCGCGCTGGCAACCTGGACCAACAATCTCGAGCAGATCAGGAACACGTTCGCGCGATTCGCCTTGCCCATCACCTGGGATTTCTGCGAGTACGCGCCGCTCACGGACACCACGGGCGGATTCCTGCAATCCGTCGATTGGGTGTTCAAGGTCTGCGACCATCTCCAGCGCAGTGTCGACACGCCGCGCAGCGGAACCGTCGTGCTGGGGTCCGCGACCGCCTGCCGGATCGCCGACGTCGATCTGGTGGTGACCGACCCGCCCTACTACGACGCGATTCCGTATTCCGACCTGATGGACTTCTTCCACGTCTGGTTGCGCCGTGCGCTGTACGGCTTGTCCGCCGAGATCGACTCGGCGTTCTCCGGTGCGCTCGGCCCGAAGTGGGACCATGACGCCGGCGACGGCGAGCTGATCGACGACGCGAGCCGGTTCGACGGCGACAGAGAGCGGTCCAAGCAGAACTACGAGGATGGCATGGCGCGAGCGTTCGGCTCCTGTCATGCGGCGCTCCGGTCGGAAGGGCGACTGGTCGTCGTATTCGCCAACAAGCACCCCGACGCATGGGAGACGCTGGTAGCCGCGCTGATTCGTGCGGGTTTCGTCGTCAACGCATCGTGGCCGATTCAGACGGAACGAGGAAACCGCAATCGCGCGATCGCTTCGGCGGCCCTGTCGTCTTCTGTGTGGATCGTCTGCAAGAAGCGCGCCGCCGCCCGCCCCGGCTGGGACAGCAGCGTCCTTGAGGACATGCGGGCGAACATCACCCGGAAGCTTCGCGACTTCTGGGACGCGGGCATTCGCGGGCCGGACTTCGTGTGGGCGGCGACCGGGCCGGCCCTGGAAGCGTTCAGCAGATACCCGGTCGTGAAGAAGGCCAACGCGCCCAACCAGCGCATGACGGTCTCGGAGTTCCTGCGCGAGGTCCGGCGGATGGTGGTCGACTTCGTCGTCGGCCGCGTCCTCACGGACAACGACGATTGGGAAGCCGCGACTGGTCTGGACGACGTGACCACGTACTACCTGCTCCATCGTCACGACTTCGGGATGGGGGAGGCTCCGGTCGGCGGCTGCATTCTCTATGCGCTGTCGTGCAATCTCTCCGACGCCGCCCTGGTGAACCGGTACGACCTGCTGTCTCAAGCGGGACGTGCCCGTGCGGACGAGCCCGAAGAAGAAGAGGCAGCCGAGGACGAGGAGCCGACGGAGGGTGGTGGCTCCAAGGTCAGGCTCAAGGCGTGGAGCAGGAGGCGGGGACGCAACCTCGGCCTGGAAGCGCCGGGCGGGCGACCACCGCCGCTCATAGATCAGGTGCATCGACTGATGCACTTGTGGCGGGCCGGGGATCAGGTCAAAGTCGACGAGTACCTTGACGACCGTGGCCTGCTGCGCAGTGCGCTGTTCAACCGCATCCTGCAGGCCCTCATCGAACTGGCCGACGCCGGGTCCGACGAGCGTTCGCTGCTGGAAGCCCTGAGCAACCACGCAGCCGCCCGCGGCGGGTTGGGCTATCATCAGAAGGAGTTGCTAACTAGTTGACTGCTTCACGGTATTGTCAGCGACTTCGTGGGTCGGCCGGCACGTTTCGCTATCATTCGACGGGCTGGGGACTCGGAGGGTAGCCATGGCCGTGCCCGCAATCCATCCGGGAGAACACATCGCCGAAGAGGTGAGGGTGCTCGACATCAGCGTCGCCGCGTTCGCGCGGCGACTCAAGGTGCCTGCAAGCAACGTCACCGCGATTCTCGACGGGCACGTCGCGGTCACCCGAGATGTGGCGCTGAGACTGTCCGATTTCTTCGGAACCAGCGCCGAGTACTGGTTGAGGCTGCAGGGCATCTACGAGCTGCGGCTTGCGCGGAGGAACCGGCAGTGGAGTCGACTTCCCGATAGCGCTCAAGACTTGGGTCAGAGGCCGAATGGTCGAGGACGAAGGAAATGATCACGTCGATTCGAATGGTCAATTTCAAGAACTTCGTCGACGAGACTGTGGGGCTTGGACCGTTCACGATAGTCGTCGGAACCAACGCAAGCGGCAAGAGCAACATCCGCGACGCATTCCGCTTCCTGCATGGAATCGGGCGGGGTTACACGCTGATGGAGGTGGTCGGCGGGAAATGGGGAGCAGGCGGACAACGAGAATGGGATCCGATCCGCGGCGCCGCGATGGAGATCGCCCGTCTCGCTCATCCCATGTCGCGGCGGGTTCCGTCGACATTCTCGTTCCATGTCGGACTGACCGCGTCCGACCAGCCGGTGTCCTATTCCATTGAGATCGGGTTCAATCCCGATCCTCTCGGCTTCCACGTGGTTTGCGAAGCACTTCGCGCGCAGGAACGGACGCTGTACGAGACGACAGTGGTTGAGGATAGTTCGCATTGGGTCCGTTGTGGCGATGGAAAGATCGGCTTCAACCCGGCACAGCCCGTTCTGACACAACTTGATTCCGCGCCCAGATCAAGCAAAGCACTGGTCGAAGCCGCGGAGCTGCGCGTACCCCAGGTCCTTGCCGATATGCGCTTTTGGGATCTGTCGCCGGAGCTCATGCGGAGTGGTGCGTTTCCCGGAACTCCGCTCGGAGACCGGGGAGATGGCATGCCGGCCGTGCTGGAGGCACTCTGCGCTGATGCCGAGCGGCGATCGATCCTTGCAGCATGGCTGCAGGAACTCACGCCCATGGACGTATCCGACTTCGAGTTTCCGCATGATCCGAGGGGTCTCGTCCACCTGATGCTCTGCGAGACGAACGGAACAAAGGTGTCTGCCGACAGCGCGTCCGACGGCACGCTGCGCTTCCTGGCGATGCTGGCGGTCCTGCTCGGCGAACAACCGCCCGGTCTGTGTTTCTTCGAGGAGGTGGACGTGGGCATTCACGCTGCGCGCCAGTCGCTGTTGCTGGAACTGATCGAAACGCAGGTAGCGAAACGCGGCATCCAGGTCGTGACGACCACTCACTCGCCAGAGCTGTTGACCCACGCGAATGACAGCACGTTCGAATACGTTTCGGTTGTCAGCCGTCCCGAAGACTCGCACGATGCCGTCGTCCGTCCGGTTGCCAACCTGCACAACGCCCGCGAGTTGCGCGTGTCTGGTGGAGGGTTGGGCTCGCTCCTTGCCGAAGGATGGATGGAGACGGCAGTCGCGTTCGCCGAGGATGATGGAGAAGGGGAAGATCGCTCGTGAGGGTTCTCGTCATCCCAGAGGACTTTCGCAAGGACCAGTATCTTCTGCGTCCGCTGCTCTCTCGGTTGTTTCAGACCATTGGCAAGCGACATGTCCGTGTCGAAATCTGTCGTGCGCCGCTCCTCGGGGGCGTCGACCAAGCTCTGAAGTCGAATCGTATCGCCGAGGTCATGAGCCGGCACGGCGGGATGGCACACCTCATCGTGTTGTGTGTGGACCGCGATGGCAACCTCGGCCGGCATGTCAGGCTCGGCGACATGGAGCGGGAGTTTGGAACGGACCGGCGCGCATTTCTGGCCGAGAACGCTTGGGAGGAGCTCGAGACCTGGGTACTGGCAGGCTTGGCGCTCCCTGGTGAGTGGCTCTGGTCGGATGTACGTGCGGAAGTCCACGTAAAGGAACGCTACTTCGATCCGCTTGCACGGCAGCGCGGTTTCTCCGATGCTCCGGGGGGCGGAAGAAAGCCGCTCGGTATGGAGGCGGCGCGCCGGATCGACGCGATCCGTCAGAAGTGTCCCGAGGACTTCGATTGCCTTGCGCGGCGACTTGAGGCTGCGGTCCGTGCCCTATGAAGTGAGGAGCCATCCACACCATGAGTACTTCTCGAAGAGCCCTGACCCCTTGGCACGAAGTCGTCCAACTGCGCGACGACCTGAAGACCGGCGAGCTGGCGCTGGCGGTGTTTGCCGCCGACCTGTACGACGTCGTGATGCAGAAGGGATTGCGGCCGGTGTACGAGGAGCCGGCCGAGTTCTTCGCGCTCACCTATCCGACGTTCAATCTGCGCGAACTGGTCAAGGAGGTGGGCTTGCGCTTGGCCGGACGCAGCGACAAGGCGTATCGCAAGCTGGCCGTCAACTACGGCGGCGGCAAAACCCACACGTTGGTGGCGCTGCGTCACCTGGTTCATGACCCGGACGAGATCGCCGCGCTGCCGGCGGTGCAGGAGTTCGAGGCGCACGTCGGTTTCAGGATGCCTCAGGCGCGTGTTGCCGCGCTGTGCTTCGACAAGATCGACCTGGAAGCGGGCGTCGAGACGCCGGACCCGGATGGCACCGTGCGGATGCTCAGGTATCCGTGGAGCGTGCTGGCATGGCAGCTCGCGGGGGCGGACGGACTGCGGCTGATTCACGCGGACGGCGACGACGCCGAACGGGAGTCGCCGCCCGCGGAACCGCTGCTGGCGGCGCTACTCGCGAAGCCTCAGGAGGACGGTCTGTCGACGCTGGTGCTGCTCGATGAGGTGCTGATGTATCTCCGCGCCCAAGTCGAGACCGACTCGAGCTGGCGAGGACGGCTGATCAGCTTCTTCCAGTACCTCACGCAGGCGGTGGTCAAGGTGGATCGCTGTGCGATGGTCGCCTCGCTGCTCGCTTCCGATCCCCGGCAGCACGACGCCTTCGGCAACGAGTTGCTGCGCGACGTGTCCGAGGTGTTCGGTCGACAGATGGAAGAAGACGCGAGTCCGGTCAGCAAGGAGGACGTGGCGCAGGTGTTGCGGCGGCGCTTCTTCACGCCGGAGTCGATACGCGATCCGGCCGTGTTCCGGCCGCACGTGGCGGCGGCGGTCGGCAGCATCGCCGGGCTCGACGAGCGGACCGCCAAGGAGCAGGGAGCGACCGAGCAACGCTATCAGCACAGCTACCCGTTCCACCCGGAGCTCACCGAGATCTTCTACACCCGGTGGACGCAGATCGACGGATTCCAGCGCACGCGCGGGATCCTGCGGACGTTCGCCATCGCCCTGCGGGATGCGGAGCGGTGGGACACCAGCCCCCTGATCGGGCCGAACGTGTTTCTGAGCGCGCCGGGCGGTGACGATCTGGCAGAGGCGGCGAGCGAGCTGGCCTCGTTCGCCAGCGTGGACACCGACGCCGGAGCGCACCAGGAGTGGGGTCCCATCCTTGAAGGCGAGCTCGCCAAGGCGCGCGCGATCCAGTCTGACGCGGCGCGCCTGCACCATCGGGAGATGGAGCAGGCGGTGATCGCTGTGTTCCTGAGCTGTCAGCCTATCAGCCAGAAGGCATTGACGCCGGAGTTGCTGGTACTGCTCGGGGCGGGGAACCCGGACCGGATCGAGCTGGAGACGGGGCTGCACCGTTGGACGGAGGTCTCTTGGTTCCTGGACGAGGCGGAAGTGGCGACTCGGGGCGCCGATGCCGGCTCGGGCCGTCAGATGCCCAAGGCGTGGCGGCTGGGCAATCGCCCCAATCTGCGGCAGATGCACCACGACGCCTGCCGCAACCGGGTGCCCCCGGCGCTGGTCGAATCGCAGCTCGTCGACACCATCGAGAAACAGCGGACGCTCATCTCCGGGGCGGCCGCGGCCGGCGCGAAAGTGCACACCCTGCCGGCACGCCCAAGGGACATCGCCGACGACGGCGAGTTCCACTACGCCGTGCTCGGACCGCACGCGGCCTCGGAAGCGGGTCGGCCGAGCGCCGAGGCGCGCCGCTTCATCGAGCAGACCACGGCGCCCGATCGTGAACGGGTCTACCGCAACGCGGTCGTCCTCGTCGTGCCGTCGCGCGACGGTCTCGATGCCGCGCGCACGCGGGTCCGGGAGTACCTCGGCTGGGAGGAGGTCCGCGCCCAGTTGCAGGAGCAGCCGATCGATCCGCTCCGCGAGCAGATGCTCGCCACCGAGACGGCGGCGGCGAGAAAGCGCATCCCGGATGCGATCAGGTCCGCTTACTGCGTGGTGGTCACCGTCAACGAGAGCGACACGATCCACGCCTTCCGCGTCGTGGTCGGCGACGAACCGCTGTTCACCATCGTCAAGGCCGATCGACGATCACGCATCCAGGAGACCGCCATCAGCGCGGAGGCGATGCTGCCCGGCGGCCCCTACGACTTGTGGCGCGAGGATGAGCAATCGCGCCGCGTCAAGGATCTGGTAGGCGCGTTCGCGCAGTTTCCGAAGCTGCCGAAGATGCTGCGGACACGGGAGATACTCGACACGGTCACCGACGGCGTCGAGGCCGGCATCTGGGTCGCTCGGCTCATGCGCCCGGATCGATCGGTACAGACGTTCTGGCGCACGGCGATCGACGAGCCCGCGCTCGCCGATGCCGGTCTGGAGTTGCTGCTGCCGAATGGCGCAACGCTGACTGGGATTGATCCCGGCCTGCTTCAACCGGGGAGTCTCCCTGGACTCTGGGAGTCCGACGAAGTCAGCGTTCAACGGGTGTACGATTACTTCGCTGGCGACCACGCCGTGACGCTCCCGCGAGAGGGCTACGAGGAGATCCTCGACATACCCCAGTGCGAGCCGGCCCAGGTCGACGTCGCCGTGTTGCAGGCGGTCGAGCAGGGACTGGTCTGGCTGAGCAGCGGACCCGCGTCGATCCTGAGTGAGCCGGTGCCGGCCGGAGTGCTCAGCGCCGCCGCCACGCTGCGGACGCCACCCGCACGGATTCCCGTTGACGAGATCATGACAGAGGCGATACCCGAGGCTTGGCAGGACGGCACCACCAACGCCCTAGCCATCGCCACGGCACTCTCGACCAGGAAGGGCGTCACCCTGCCTTGGCCGACAGTGCGCGCCGTCATCGACGACGCGATCCGCGCCCACTGGATCGAGATCGGCGCCGACGGCGCCCCGTGGCCTAGTGATTTCGCCGGCGCGCGGCATGTGACCTTGGCAGTCCCGGCCCACGACAAGTCGGGCGACGGCGGACCACAGCCGGACAAAGGGAAACGGCCGGGGCTCCTCACCGCCGAGGCGACTCTGGAAGCCAACGGAATCCAGGACTTGGCCGATCAGATTCCCGAGCTTACCAAGGCCGCCATCGGCAATACGCTGAGGTTCAACGTCGGTGTTGAGCTCGAAGGAACGGGTCTTTCTGACACGGAGGCGGTGGACAGAATCAACCGGTTGCTATCCGAAGTCTCAGACGATCTACGACTCACGTAACTCGGAGAGAGACTCGGATGATTGAAGATCCCATCGTTGAGGAGATACGCCGGCATCGTGAGGCACATGCTGCGGAACACGGGCACGACCTTGCCCGCATCGCGCAAGCACTCCGCAAGCGCGAGCAGGAGTCTGATCGGATAGTGCTGAATCCCGGGCCAAAGAGGAAGATGGAAGCGACCGAACGACACCCGCTCGATCGACGGTAGGTTCCTTCGCCGAAATGACTCGGACCGCCCACGCTTCAGCATCGTTGCGGTCTACGACCCAAGTTGTCGCGTGGGTCACCCGGACTCCGAGGACGCGCTCGCAATGAAGTGCAGCATTGAAGGATGTCCCGGCATCTACAAGTCAGATAGAGTGATACACACGGTGCGGCACGCTGGTCAGGTCGTAGTAATCGACCACGTGCCGGCTGACGTCTGCTCCGTATGCGGGGACGTGCTTCTGGCGCCGGACACGGTACGCAGGATCGAAGTACTGCTTCAGGAACAACAGAAGCCTACGACGACGACGCCTCGGTACGAGTACGCCTGACCGGGCAGGTTGGCGGCTGATCGTTCATTGCCGGTCGGGCCGCGACGCGATAGAATCGGCAGCGTGCAGGCGGCGCAGTGACCATGCTTTCCGCTTACCCGCGCATTCCCTATGGCGAGGCTGACTTCCGACGCATCCGCCGCAACCGGTGGCTGTACGTCGACAAGACCTGCTTCCTGCGGCTTCTGGAGCAGGAGCGCTACGTCTTTCTCATCCGCCCGCGCCGTTTCGGCAAGTCCTTGTGGGCGTCGGTGCTGGAGAACTACTACGACCGGTTCTGGGCGGACGGCTTCGACGCCACCTTCGCCGGCACCGACATCGGGCGCGCGCCGACTGGGAACCAGAGCCGCTACGTCACCCTGCGCTTCGACTTTTCGGCCGTCAACGACGCGCTCGATACCCTGGAGCGGGAGTTCGAGACCTACTGCCTGATAGAGCTGCGGGGAACGCTGGAGCGCCATCCCGACCTGTTTCCCGAAGCGGTGCGGCAGCGCATCCTGGCGCCGGCCTCGATCGCCACCAGGCTGGCCGAGCTGTTCCGGTACGCCGGCGACCATGACATCCCTCTGTACGTGATCATCGACGAGTACGACAACTTCGCCAACACCGTTCTGGCGCATCACGGCGCGGAGGCGTACGAGGACTTCACGCACGGCGGCGGCTTCTACCGCAACTTCTTCGCCACCCTGAAGTCGGGGGCGGGACGCACCGGCGGCGGTGTGGAGCGGCTGTTCATCACCGGCGTGTCGCCGGTGACCATGGACGACGTGACCTCGGGCTTCAACATCGGCACCAACATCAGCCTGGAACCGGACTTCAACGAGATGGTCGGTTTCACCGAGGCGGAGGTGCGGCGCTTGGTGGAGATCTACCGGGAGCACGGCGTGTTCGACCAGGACGTCGATGAAGCCATGGCGCTGATGGACGAGTGGTACAACGGCTACCGGTTCGCCAAGGCAGCCGAGACCGATCTGTACAACACCGACATGGTGCTCTACTACCTGAAGCACTCGATCCCGAACCGAGAGGTGCCGGATGAACTGATCGACACCAACGTGCGCATCGACTACGGCAAGCTGCGCCACCTGCTGGTGGTAGGCAAGCGATTGAACGGCAACCTCGACCTGCTGCGCGACATCATCGGCGAGGAGCAGGCGGACACCCGCATCCGGCCCGGCTTTCCGCTGAAGGACCTCACCAGGCCGGAAAACTTCCTGTCGCTACTGCACTACTTCGGGCTGCTGAGTATCCGCGAGGTAGTCGACGGCATGCCGCGGCTGGCGATCCCGAACCAGACGGTGAAGCGCCTGATGTACGGCTACCTGCGCGACGCCTACCGCGACGTGGGGGTGTTCTCGGTCAACTTGTTCAGGTTCGAGCAGTTGCTGATGGGGATGGCCAACCGCGGCGAATGGCGGCCGGTGTTCGAGTTCCTCGGCGAGGCGATCGCGCGGCAGACCGGAATCCGCGACTACATCGGCGGAGAGAAGGTGATCCAGGGGTTCCTGGCCGCGTATCTGAGCGTGACCGACTACTTCGTATTCCGCTCGGAGGCGGAGCTGGGCAAGGGCCACGCGGACATCGCGTTGGAGCCGCTGGTGGCCCGCTACCCGCACCTGCGGCGCGGCTATCTGATCGAGCTCAAGTACCTGAAGCGCAGCGAGTCGGCACACGATGCCGGCGTGGCGGCGGCGGTCGCGGAGGCGACGGCGCAACTCCGGCGGTACTTGGCCGACGAACGGCTGGCGCGGCAGTTTCCGGGCGTGCGGTTCGTCGGCCTGATCGCGGTGTTCCACGGCTGGGAGATGGCGTTCTGCGATGCGGCTTCGGCGTGACCGCCAGCCGCTGGGCGGCGTAGCGCAGCAACTTCGCGCCGGTCATGGCGCCGGTCTTCGTGGAGGGCGTGCTCACGGCATCTCCCGCACCTGACGGCTTGTTGGTGCAGGCCGTCCGGCGCCGAGCGGGACGACGTTGTCGACCGAGGCCGTGTCGTTCTCGGGAAGCGGCGCTTCGCCCATCTGCGCACCAAGGTTGGCGACACTGGACACACCCTTCAGCGCGTCGGTGGCGTCGACCGAGTCCGCTTCGGAGTAGTAGTCGAACCACGGAAACCCGGCTTTCGCGTACTGGGCTGCGGTGGGCGGTGTATTGGGCGGGCGCTCTCCGGTGATTGCCCGCCACTGCCGGGAGTTGACGATGCTGACGAAGCAGCGGCTCGCGTGCCGTTGGTCCCAGGCGTCCAACCGTATGGATCGTCGTAGATCTCCTGCTTCATGCGTCCACCGGGCGCCAAGCCCATCTCATCCGACGGTGCCGGAGCTGCCATTGCATAGTCCGCTTTCGGGCACCGCTCCTCCTGTTCTCGCATCTGCTCGTAGCGCTTCCGCTTCATCGGAAAGGCGATGATCTGCAGTCCGCCGTGCTCGGCGGCGCCGGTGAGCTGTTCCTCGACCGTGTAGCCCGCTCCGAGCGGCATGGCGACGAACTGGCGGATCACGCCCTTCGCCACGCAGTAGCCGTCCAGCCACGGCTGCT
>JAPPNY010000129.1 GCA_028818385.1 Spirochaetaceae bacterium | reverse complement strand
GCGCCAGGCCGAGCCAGGCCGCCGCCGCATGGCCGGCGCGGCGCCCGTCGGCCGCCGCGGTCCCGCCATCCGCTCCGGCCACGCTGCCCGCGGCGAACACGCCGTCCGGCAGCGAGTCCGGCACGTGCCGGTGCAGCCGCTCATCGTACGCCATCGCGCCGCCGGCCTGCCGCAGTAGCCCGTCACGCGGGGAACGGCCGACGCAGACGATGATGCCGCCGCAGGCGACCGTGCGCGCCGCGCCGGTCGGACGGCCGCCTGCGTCGACGGGGCGGATGAGCGCCGCCCGCACGCCGGCGCCGCCCCGCGCCGGCACGGCTTCCACCACCGCGTGGCCCTGGAAGACCGGGATGCCGGCAGCCTCCAGATCGCTTCGCGGCGGGTGCCCCGCCTCCTCCTCCCGGAGATCCGCCACCGCGGCGATGCCGATGCCGCGACCGCGCAGGTCGTCCGCCAGCCGGTAGCCGCCGCTGCCGGCGGTCAGCACCAGAGGCTGTTCCGCCGGGCGAACCGCATAGCGCTCCACCAGCCGGCGCGCGGCTTCGCCGAGCATCACGCCCGGCAAGTCGTTGTTGCCGAACACGGCCGGCTGATCCTCACAGCCGGCCGCGACCACCAGTGAACGGGCGCGCACCTTGGTGAGCCTCCGGTCGTCGACCAGCGCCACCCACAGGTCGTCGTACACCCCGGCGCAGGTGGTGCCGAAACGGCAGTCGACGCCGCTCTGCACCGACTCGCCGACGCAGCCGTCCAGCCGCTCGCTCGACTCCGCAAGCACCACCTCCGCCCCGCTCGCGGCCGCGGCGTTCGCGGCTGCCACCCCGGCCGGCCCGGCGCCCACGACCAGCACGTCACAGAAGGCGTACTCCTTGGGCGACGGCGCCGCGCGGTGGTCGGCGCGGATCCGCCCCAACCCGGCCAGACTGCGCAGCGCCCGCTCGTAGAGAGGGAACAGCGCCCGCGGCGTGTGCAGCGCCTTGTAGTAGAAACCGACCGGCGTGAAGGCGGAGAACAGGCCCAGCACCGACAGCAGGTCCCTGCGCACGCCGCCGAGCGTGTTCACCGCGCGCACATCCAGACCATCGGTCAGCGGCGTCTGGTCACCGCGCAGGTTGGTGCCGGCCGATCCCTGCAGCATCACGTTGGCATCCGCGCCGGACAGGCTGAGCACACCGCGCGGCCGGTGGTATTTGAAGCTGCGGCCGAGCACCCGCACGCCGGCCGCGAGCAGCGCCGAGCTGACGGTGTCGCCGCGCAGCCCCCGGTAGCGACGTCCCTCGAAACGGAAGGAGATGGGGCGCGACCGGTCGATCCACTCGCCTGGTTGTGGCGGCAGGCGCCGGCCCGTCGGCGAGCTCATGCCAGCCGGTCCGGCAGGTAGGTCTGCACGACGCGGTCGGTGCCGGTGTCGCGCTCGGCGATGAACCACGTACCGCTGGGCACGTGGTACCACCACTCGCGCCGCATGCCGGCGGCGCCGGTCCGGTCGAAGACATACGACGCCCAGCGTTCGTCACAGACCGCGTCGGGGTCGGGCTGCGGGCGGTATTCGCCCCCGTAGTCGAACTCCTGCAACGGCCGTTCGCCGTTCACCGGACAGCGTAGCAGCTTCATGCCAGGCCCTTCATCCCAAGCCCTTCATCCCAAGCCCTTCATCTCAGTGGCCGACGGAGGCCGCCCCCTTCTCTCCCACCAGCTCGTACTCACGGAACCGCGACAGCCGGAACGGCTCGATCAGCGGGTGGGGCTTCCCGTGCGCCACGGTCCAGGCCATGGTCTTGCCGCTGACCGGGGTCGCCTTGAACCCCCAGGTGCCCCAGCCGGCGTCCAGAAAGAAGCCGTCCACCGGGGTCAGCCCCATGATCGGCGAGAAGTCCGGGGTCATGTCGGCCAGACCCGCCCACTGCCGCAGCACCTTGACCCCGCCGAGATGCGGAAACACCGCCAGCACGTGGGCGGACAGCCCCTCGGCAAACTCCAGCGTCGAGCGCGTCGAGTGCACCTCGTACGGGTCCAGCGACGCCCCCATCACCATCTCGCCGCGCGAGGACTGGCTGACGTAGATGTGGAACGACCCGGAGACGACGATCACGTCCAGCCACGGCTTCAGCGGCTCGGTCACGCACGCCTGCAGCGGATGGATGACCAGCGGCGTCCGGATCCCGGCCATCTCCGTGATCGCCGGCGTGTACCCGGCGACGGCGCTGACCACCCGGTCGGTCTCGATCACGCCCCGGTCGGTTTCCACGCCGGTGACCCGGCCGCCTTCGAGCCGCAGGCCGGTCACGGGCGTGTGCTGATGGATCTCCACCCCGAGCCGGTCGGCCCCGCGCGCGTAGGCCCAGGCGACTGCGTCGTGCCGGGCGATCGCTCCCGGCGGATGCCAGAGCGCGCCCATCACCGGCATGTCGTGGCCGCAGTCCAGGTCGAGCAGCGGGCAGGTGCGGGCGATGAACTCCCGGTCGACCAGCTCGCTGTCCACGCCCAGGTGCTTGTTGACCTCCGCCCGCCACCGCATCGTGCGCACGGCCGAGTCGGTGTGGGCGAGCGTGAAGTGGCCGCGCTCGCTGTAGAACAGGTTGTAGTCGAGGTCGGCCGACAGGCGCCGGAAGAGCTGGACGCTCTCCTCGTAGAAGCTCACCCCCTCCGGAGTCAGGTAGTTGGAGCGGACGATGGCGGTGTTGCGGCCGGTGCCGCCCGCGCCGATGTAACTCCGTTCGAGCACCGCCACGTCGCGCACGCCGTGGTCGCGCGCCAGATAGTAGGCGCACGCCAGCCCGTGTCCGCCGCCGCCGATGACGACCGCGTCGTAGCGGCGCTTGAGACGCGCGGGCGCGCGGAACATGCGCGGTTCGCGGTAGGTCCGCTGCAGGGCGAACCGGAGAAGTCGATGGGGCACGGTTCGGAGCGGACGGTGCGCCATACCGAGCGTGTTCGGCAAGACCGGGCCGTAACATCGACTCCCGGTTGCCGGCAGGGTCGCCGCGGGAGAGACTCGCCTCATGAAGATCGCGCGCATCGAGACCCATATTGTCCCCGGCGGCATCCGCAACCTCTGCATCGTCAGGATCGAGTCGAGCGACGGCCACGTGGGGCTCGGCGAGTCGGGCGTGACCGGCCGTGAACTCGCCGTCCGAGGGGCGGTCAGCCACTTCAGCGAGTTCCTGGTCGGCCGCGACCCTCGGCGCATCGGAGCCATCTGGCAGGAGGTCTACCGGAGTCAGTACTTCGAGGGCGGGCGAGTGCTCACCGCAGCGCTGTCGGCGATCGATATCGCCCTGCACGACCTGGTCGCCCGCTCCCTGGGCGTGCCGGTGTACCAGCTCCTGGGCGGCACGCACCGCGACCGCGTCCCGTGCTTCGCGACCACGACGCACGGCTTCGGCGAAGACGCGGTGGCCGACGTGGTGCGGCTGGTCGACGCCGGCTGGCCCTGCGTCCGGCTGCCGGTACCCGTGGACGACACCGCAGGGATCTTCGATCCGCGCCCGTCGATCGGCGCGGCCGCCGACACCCTGATCGCCGCGCGGCAAGCGATCGGCCGCCGCGCCGCGCTCGGCATCGACTACCACCACCGCCTCTCAGTCGCGGAGGCGGCGAGCTTCTGCCAGGCCATGCCACCGGGCACGATCGATTTTCTGGAGGAACCGATCCGGGACGAGACGCCCGGCGCGTACGAGGCGCTGCAGCGCATGACGCAGGTGCCGATGGCGATCGGCGAGGAGTTCGCCAGCAAGTGGCAGTTCCTGCCGTACCTGGAAGCCGGCATCCCGGCGTTCGCGCGGCTGGACATCTGCAACGTCGGCGGTTTCACCGAAGCCATGAAGGTGGTCGGCTGGTGCGAGGCGCACTACATCGACCTGATGCCGCACAACCCGCTGGGGCCGGTGAGCACCGCAGCCAACCTGCACCTGGCAGCCGCGACGGCGCAGTATGCGTGGCTGGAGGAGCGCAGCCCCGAGAAGATCGCCCTGTTCGACCGGGAGATGTTCCCGGTGATGCCGGTGCTGGACGGCGTGACCTACGCGGTGCCGGAGGGGCCGGGCCTCGGCGTCGAGTTCGATCCGGAAGCGCCCGTTGCCAAGACCCCGCTGAAGCTCTGGGAGGCCCCCCACCTGCGCCGGCCCGACGGGTCGTTCACGAACTGGTAGGGGCTGCGGCCGACGATGCCCCTCGGGGAGCGGCGCGTCAGGCGCTGATCGCGCTCGCGATCTGCCAGTTGCCGGCAGCGTCACAGGCCGCGTAGTACATGCGCCAGCGGCCGCCGGCAAGACGCACCAGCACCATGTCCTCGGCATGTACGGCGTCGACGTCGCCGCTGTCGTGGCCGCCGCCTTCGACGACGACGCTGCCCGGCCCGAAGCGCGCGCCGTCGGCCGAGGTCGCCGCCAGGATGCGCGAACGGTAGCCGCAGAGGTCGACGGCGATGGAGGCGGCCGCGAAGTCGGCGCTGCGGCCGCTGGCGACCGCGTCCGGATCGTGGCTGGGATGCAGCGGCACCTCGGTGCCGGGCGGCACGTCCTGCCAGGCCGAGTAGATCATCACCCAGGGAGCACCGGTTTCCTCAGGAGCGGTTACCTCCGCCGCGGTGATGCCGGAGGAGTCCAGCTCACCGGTGCGGCTCGACATGCGCACGCCTTCTTCCGGCGTGAACGACAGCCCGTCCTCGGTGATCGCCGAATACACGGCACTCCGGCGCGGCGGTCCGTCGTCGGCGCGGAAATGGAACAGCCGGCCCGCGCCCTCTCCGCACGATAGGCCGCCCAGCGCCAGGAAGCGCGGCGCACCACAGCGTTCGGAGCCGGCAACCCGCACGCCCGGCTCGACCTGCCAGCGCAGCAGGTCGTCCGACACGGCGCTGGCGATCACCGTCGGCCGATCGGCCGGCCCGCGGCCCTCGAAGTACATGCGCCACCCGCCGGCGATCGGCGTGACGCTGGGCGCCAGCACGCGCAGCGACAGCTCCGGCCGGACGGGATCGGGCGCCACGCGGATGCCCGGCTCCACCGCGAACGTCAGGCCGTCGGCGGAGACGGCGCTGAGGATGCAGCCCTGACAGTCGGCAAACGGCTTGTCCGGCCCGACCGCGGTGTAGAACAGCCGGCAGCCGCCGCCCGGCAGAGCCACGACGCCCGGCGCCTGCACCTTGAACCGGTCAAGGGCGCGGCTTCCGGCGACGCGGACGCCGGACTCCTTCCGCCATGAGAGCATACGGCTCACGGCGCGAGAGCGCCTCTCAAGCGCTCTGCCGTTCGCCGTCGGCCGCGACGGGCGGCCATCCCAGGGTCGCCGCCCCGAACGCGCGCTCAAACTCGTCGTTGGACGCGTAGCGCCAGCCGAACGCCCGGTCCCAGATCTCCGCCTTCTCCATGCACAGGTACAGGAACACGCGCCCGTGCCACGGCGCGAGCGCCCGGTACATCGTGCGGAACATGCGCACCTTGAGATCGTCCGGATAGGTGAGCTTGCCGTGCGGGTCGGCGACCAGCTCGGCCTGCAGGATGCGCGTCGGCTCCCCGCGCCGGCGGATCTGCTTCATCACCGGCTTGATGAAGGTCACCGATCCCATGGACACGAAGGCGACCTCCTGCGGCGCGAACTCGTCCAGCAGCCGTTCCGCGAGCGCCGGATACTCGGTGTCCCAGCCGTCGTGGTGGACCATCGGATGGAAGTGGAAGGCCACCCGGCGGCCGCCGTCGGCGAAGCGGCGCGCGGCGGCCAGGCGGCGCTCCAGCGAAGCGGTGAAGTGCTCCTCGTGCTCGATCACGGCCGCGGTGTTCAGCGACCAACTGCACACCAGGTTCGCCGGCACCTGTCGGTCCAGGAAGTAGCTGACGTTGGACGACTTGGTCTTGAGCTCCAGCAGCACGTTGGGATGCTCGGCCGCGAAGCGGCACAGCTCGTCCAGCATGCCGGCGCGGTTGCCCCACACCAGAGAGTCCGAGGATTGGCCGGTGCCGATGTGGTAGAAGCGCCGGTCGTCCAGATCGATCTCGCGCAGCTTGCGGCCCAGGTCGCGGTCCACGGTCACCCGGTCGCCGTAGAAGGTCTGGATCGTGCAGTAGCTGCAGCCGAACGAGCAGTTCTGCACCGCGTCGATCGTCTTCAGGTTGCAGCACAGGGTGCGGTCGGAGCGCACCGGGCAGTCGCCGAACACCGATGTCTCCGCGGGCGCGTCGACGAACCGCGGCGGTGCCCGCTCGGGCTTCGCCGGCGGCCGCTCGGGCCTCGCCGGCGAGCGGTCGTAGCGGGTCGGTTCGCGCCGCAGCCGCTGCAGGTGCTCCCGGAGCGCGGTGATCAGCCGCTTCTTGCGCTCGCGCGGGTTCAGCCGCGGGGGGACCGCCGCCTCAGCGTCCGCTGCCTCAGCGCCAGCCCACCACGCGGCGATGCCCGGCTCGCCCCACATCGCCAGATCGCGGGCCGCTTCGCAGAGCTCCCTCACCTCCTGCACCGTGCAGCGGTAGCGTGAAGTGACCCCATCGATGCACGCCTGCGAGGTGGCATCGAGCTGGTCGTACAGCGTCCCGTCGTGCATCACCCGCTTCCTGGATCCAGCGCGCTCAGAAACGCTTCGACGTCGCGCTGCAGCAGTGGGCGGACCGCACGGGCGTCCTCCAGGACGATGTGCAACTGCCGTTCGTCGATGGCCGCGATGTACGCATGTCGCACCACGTGTCGGAACCTGCGCAAGGTATCGAGCAGCGTAGCCGTCTCCGCCGTGACGACCGCCGGGCGGACTCCCGGCACGGCCACCCGCATCGTGCGGAGCAGCGCTCTGTGGTAGCCGGACTCGCTACCGACGTGGTTGTCGAACGTCGCCGCAATGGTTTCGAGAAGCACCTCCACGGCGCTGTAGAGATTGTGCAACTGGAGCGCCACGCTATCGAGACCGGCGTCACCCGGCACCTGTTCCCGTTCCGTGATTCGTTCGTGGATCGCTGCGATGTCGTCAAGCTGGGCCCGAACCTGTGCGGCCAGCGTTACGTGCGAGTCCCGGTCCATCGCAGTCCGGTTCGCCGTATCGCATCGGCGAAGTGGCAGGAGTCGATCGTGACCACGTCGACGTCACGCCCGAGCCCGTCCTCGAGGTGGCCCATGAGTACGAAGTAGGCCCGCGGGGCGACCGCAGGAATGGCGACATCGACATCGGATTCGGCGTCGAACTGTCCGGGCCGCACCACGGACCCGAACAGGATCGCCTCACCCACATCGACCGGTGACTCATCGAGCAGACGGAGCGCGCGCGTCTGCACCGCACGACGCACGCGCTCTCGTTCCTGTCGCTTGCGCGCCAGCGCCCGATCCAGCACACCGGTGTCGAACCGGCTCGCCACGGTTGCCTCAGTCGGCCACCGGCACGCCGTCGAGCTTGCCGTCGGCGTGCATGGCGTTCCATTCGTCGAGAAAGGTCTTGTTCCACTCGGTGGTGAGCGGGTGGTCCATCATCTCCTTGAGCGTGGTCCAGAAGATGATGATGCCGTCCGCTCCCGCGCGCAGCGCCGCGTACGCCACGTCCAGCGACCGCACCAGCGCCGCGGTGACGAAGGGACGTTGCGCCCAGCCGTCGAACATGCACCGGCACTCGCGCACCAGCCGGGCCGGATCGTCGTTGAGCTGCTTGACCGGTTCGCAGAACGGCAGCACGTGCGTGGCGCCCGCCTGCGCGACCGCCGCCGCCTGCGTGAGCGAGAACACCGTGGTGCAGAAAGTCTCCACCCCCTCGGCCGCAAACGCCCGGAAGGCGCCGAGGCCCTGGGAGGTACACGGTACCTTGATGATGATCTGGTCCGACATGACCGTGAAGGCGTGCCCGACGTCGATCAGCTCGGCCGTGCTGTGGCCGTCGATCTCCACCACGACCGGCTTGTCGGTCATGTCCAGGTAGCGCTGGGTGACTTCCTTGAGCGTCCCGTACTTCTTGACCAACTGGTTCTGCACGACCGTGTTGGTGACGATCCCGGCCGCGCCGCGCTCCATCCACTCGCCGAGGTCGGCCGGGTCGCCGGCCAGCCAGATCGCGGGGCCCCGCCCCTCGCTGCGCGCCTGCTGCGCGGTCTTCATCGCGTTCCTCCTCCTGCCCGTTCCGGCTTCGAGCCGGCGGCATGCCAGTCCACGGCGCGCGTAGCGTACATGATCGCGGCCAGGATGAGAAAAAGCGCGCCGGCCCCGGCCAGCAGGGCGTGGTCGTCGAGCTGCAGCAGCACGTAGATGCCGGCATACAGGACACAGAGTACGCCGGCCAGCAGCGCGGCGCGGCGCGGCGCGAGCAGCGACCGGGCGTACGCTCCGTTGGTGACCACCACGAGCGCAGCCGCCAGCGCGTAGGCCGCGGGAAAGCCGATGTGCTCGCTGAGCGCCAGTTCCAGCAGGTAGAACAGGCACATGGCCGCGCCGATCAGCGTGTAGTGGGCGAGGTGCAGCCGCGCGCCGCCGAGCACCTCGAACAGCCACGCGACCCCGAACGTCAGCGCCAGGAACAGCAGCGAGTACTTCAGGCTGCGCTCCGACTGCCGGTAC
Source organism: Spirochaetaceae bacterium (assembly GCA_028818385.1). The sequence continues at coordinate 10,173 of JAPPNY010000129.1, read as the reverse complement.
GGATCGACCGGAGTCAGCAGATCCACGCCGACCGAGGCAGTCTCGATTTCCTTGCCGTACGTCGTCCCGCGCCAGCTCTGCGGAAAGCCGCGTCCGAGGTGGGAGATGTGCCACTCCGCGCTGAATCCGTCGTCGCGGAGCTCGCGCTCCGCCGGCAGCCACGCTCCCCGAAAGCTCGGGTGCGGCCAGTCGCCGGTGACCTCCACCGCGGTCGCCTGGCCCGTCGGGGCCACCCGCAGGCTTGCGCTGCCGGCCAGATCCAGCGTCGCCTGGAACGTCAGGCCGTCTCGACTCCGCCACGGACCGCCGACCCGCGCGTGGATGCCGGTGCCGCCGGCGCGCAGTCCGGTCCCCGGCTCGAATTCGAGATCCGTCTCCCCCCACCGCAGCCGCGCACCGGTCCGGATGGACCGCACGCCCGACACGTCGAAGGCCAGCTCTGCCCGCTCCCACAGCACCTCGCCGGAAGGCACCGCCCACTGCGCGAAGTCCGGCGGCTCGAACGTGCCGGACAGCACGATGGCCGCCCGATACACCGGCGCCTCGAACAGCCCGCGACGCAGGCGCTCGGCACTGAGGTCGGCAGCCACGCTCAGCTCGGCGGCCAGGAACGTGGCCACCGCCTCCGCTGGCACGCTATCGGCGTCTGCCGACGGAACCCGGTACGGCACGACCAGGAACGGTCCGGCAAGGCGCTGCACTCCGCCCCAGGTGGAGCCCATCTCTTCCACCGCAGCGTCCCGGGTGCTCCGGCGCTCGCGCACCAGATCGCCGATGAAGAGCACCGGAACCTGCAGCACGAGCGCCAGTCCACCGATCGCCAGCAGCCGCACCAGCGGCGAGCGGAGCATGCGCTCCAGACGTTCGATCGGACCGGCGGCCCCGCCGTGTGCATCCATGAAGACCTGCCTCTCCCTTCCGGTCGGCCAAGGATGCTTTACATTATAAAGTTCTTTTCAGAAATGCGCAACCCGGAGGAAGTGCTCAGAACGCGATCCCGACGTCGACCCCCCACGGAAACCGAAGCCCGGTGTTCACGTTGTCCACCAGGTTCCTCATGCGCGTGTCGAAGCCGGACACGGGACTCAGCGCGAGCTGGTAGCCGATGCCCACGCGCGGCGTGATCGCGACGGGACCCCAGATGAGCCGGTAGCCAACGTGCGCGCCGGCGGTCAGGGTCACGGTCGAGGCCTCGAGCGTCACTTGGGAGTCGTCTGCAAGCGCGCTGGCCTCGAATCGCGCGCGCGCGTAACCGGGCTGCAGCCACGCGCCGGCGAACACGCCGGCCGGAGCCGTGCCGTCGATGAAGTAGTTCGCGCCCGCGGCGACCGCAAGGTACCAGAGGTCATAGTCCTCCGACTGAATGTCCGCGAGGCTCGCCAGCGCGTCGAAAACGCCCGCCTTGGCGTTGAAGTAGGTGGGGATGACGAAGATGCTCAGGTCGTCGTCGATCGCCTGCTCGAAGGACCCGCTGTACAGGCCCACGACCGGGCCGAGCAGGTTGAGCCCGACGACGGTGGTCACGTCCTCCGCCGTCTGGCCGAATGCCGGCGTCGCGGCGAGCCCGACGACGGTCAGCACGAATGCGATGCGATGGACGACTCTCATGCAGATAACCTATTCACCGCGCCAGCACTTTGCAAAGCGCGGCCACCACGGCCTCGACCTGCGCGCGCTCGATGACCAGCGGCGGCAGGAGCCGGATCACCGTCCTGCCCGCGGGCAGCGCCAGCACCCCCTCCTCCATCAGCGACACCAGGTGCGGCTGCGACCGCTCCTTGAGCTCGATGCCGATCATCAGCCCGAACTGCCTGATCTGCCGCACGCAGGCGGGACGCGATCGCTCGAACAGCTCCGCGAAGTAGGCCCCGGACTCGGCCGCCCGTGCGGCCAGGTCCTGCTCGACCAGGTAACGGATGGTCGCGTCCGCCACCGCGCACGCGAGCGGGTTGCCGCCGAACGTGGAGCCGTGCATGCCGACCGCCGGCTTGACCCTGTCGCTGAACAGCGCCGCCCCCATCGGCAGGCCGCCGGCGATGCCCTTGGCAACGCACATGACGTCCGGCTGCACGCCCGCGTGCTCGACCGCGAACATGCGGCCGGTGCGGCAGAACCCGGTCTGGATCTCGTCGGCGATCAGCAGCGCCCCGCGCTCGTCACACAGCTCGCGTGCGCCCGCCAGGTAGTCGTCGGCGCCGCGGTGCACCCCGCCTTCGCCCTGGACGGGTTCCAGCACCACCGCGGCGGTGCGGTCGGTGACCGCCGCCGCCAGCTTGTCGAGGTTGTTGTACGGCACGTGCGTCACGCCCGGGACCAGCGGGGCGAACGGCTCCCGGTACTTCTTGTTGTGGGTCGCGCTCAGCGCGCCCATGGTGCGGCCGTGGAAGCCGCGCGCGGCGGCGACGATGTCGGTGCGTCCGGTCGCCAACCGGGCGAACTTGAAGGCGGTCTCGATCGCCTCGGTGCCGGAGTTGCACAGGAAGGCGCGCGTGAGGCTGTCCGGCGCCACCGACACCAGGCGGGCCAGCAGCGCCGCGCGCCGGTCGTTGTAGAACACGCCCCCGCAGGTGATCAGCGTCCGCGCCTGCCGGGCGAGCGCTTCGGCGACGACCGGGTGGGCGTGCCCCAGGCAGGCCACGCCGGTGCCGGCCGCGCAGTCGATGTAGCTGCGTCCCGCATCGTCCCAGACCAGGGCGCCTTCACCCCGTACCAGGGTCAGGTCCCGCTTCGGGTATACCTCGAACGCGTAGCGTTGCTCGGTCTCTTGAGTGTTCATCCGATCCTGGTTCCATGCCCCGCAAGGCCGTCACGCACCGGGTGTTCGGTGCGTCCGTCGCACAGTATGACCTCAACCTCGCCTTGGGCAATCAAGTCCTTGAGCGCGCGCAGCTTGCGCTTGATGCGCCCGTCGGCCTGCGCTTCGAACCGGTCGAGCGCCGCGGCGTCCACCTCGCGCAGCGCCGACGACTCGTCACCGGCGTGCTCCAGGAACCCCGGCGCTTCGATGAGCTGGATCACCCGCCGCGCACGCAGCTCGGCATGCAGCGCCACGACGATATCGTCATTCTCGGAGTTGATGGCGATGCCGTCCTGGTCGGCGATGGGGATGCTCACCACCGGCGTGTAGCCGCCGTCGAGCAGGGTGCGCAGCAGCGCGCCGTTGACGGCGGCCGGCTTGCCCGAACGGTCACGCTCGATCACGGTGCGGCCTTCGCGCCGCACGCGGATGCCCTTGTTGCGCCGGCCGCGTATCAGGCGGCCGTCCAGGCCGGTCAAGCCGATCGCGTTGACTCCGGCTCTCTGGCAGAGTTCGACGAGCTGGGTGTTCCGCAACCCCGCGTAGGCCAGCATGATCATGTCCAGCGCGCGGTCGTCGGAGTACACGCTGGAGTAGCCGGACACCGACGTCAGCACCCGTTTCGGTGCGCCCAGACGCTCGGCCAGTTCGTCGCGCAGCGCGTTGGCGCCGTGCACGACCACCGCCGGCTCGGCCAGATCTGCCAAGTCGGCCGCGATTCCCGGCAGGTTGATGGCGCTGCCGCCGCCCACTTTGATGATATTCAGCGTTCAGGTCCTGCCTTGTTGGTCCGGCCGGTCGGTCCAGGCCATGTCGGTCCGGTACGTGTGCACCTCGCCGGTGGCGAGCGGCTGCCACTCGCCACCGGCGGAAGCGCCGGATACGCAGCTCGCGGGCAACGGGTCGGAACAGAGTATCAGCCGCTCCGGGTATGCCGAAACATGCATCTGGAAGTAGTCGGGCGAGTCGTTGAAGCGGTTGGTCACCCGGATGGCGCCGGCGTCGGCGATGATGATGTTCATCGCGCGCACGAACCGGGTGCGCCGCTCGATGATCGCCAGCCCCTTGCGCATCGCCTCCGCCATATCGCCGCGGTCGAAGCGGCGGATGAAGTTGAACACCTTCTCGGCGCCGATGCGGCCCTCTTCTTTCATCCGCACGCCGCGCAACTCGCCGTTGAACAGGAACAGCGATCGCCCGTCGGTGAACGGCATGTTGTTGCCCACCTCGATCCCTTCGTCCCGGAACGCGCTGCGCGCGTGCGCGACGAACAGCCGCGTGCGCCCGCGCGGCGGTGACGGGTCCTCCCAGACCGGCGCGATGTCGTGGTAGAGCCGCCATCCGCCCGGGGTCATCCAGCCGCAGCCCCAGCCGTGTCCCTGGTATTCGCTGCTGGTGCGGGCGACCTCCGCGAAGGGCTCCAGGTAGCGCTGCAGGTCGAACGGCTGCGGGGACGAGACCGCGAGCAGGCGGCACACGGGCGGGCGCTCGGCCGCTCAGACGGGGTGCAGGCCGGGAAACCCCAGCCCCGCGCGCTCGTCCAGCCCGTGCATGACGTTGAACGCCTGCACCGCCTGGCCGGCGGCGCCCTTCATCAGGTTGTCCAGCGCGCTCATCACCACCAGGCGGCGCGCATCGGCGTCGAGCTCGAAGCCGACGTCGCAGTAGTTGCTGCCGGTGAGGATCTTGGGCTCCGGAAACCGGTAGATGCCCTGGCGCTCCTTGACGATGCGGACGAACGGCTCGTCCGCGTAAGCGCGGCGGAAGATCCGCCAGACCGCCTTCTCGTCCAAGGACGCCCCGTCCCAGTCCTCGGAGAGAAACACGTGCGCGGTGGCCAGGATGCCGCGCACCATCTCCACCGCGGTCGCCGAGAAGCTCAGGCGCAGAGCGCCGCCGAGCTCCTGCAGCATCTCGGCCTGGTGCCGGTGGCCGGTCGGCTTGTAGGAGCGCACGCTGCCCGACCGTTCCGGGTGGTGGCTTGCGGCGCTCGCCTCGTTGCCGCCCTCGCTCGACCCCGCCTTCACCTCCACGACGGCCTGCTCGACCACGCCCGCGGCCACCAGCGGGCGCAGCGCCAGGATGGTCGCCGTCGCGTTGCAGCCGCAGCCGGCGACCAGCGCCGCACCCGGCAGCCGGTCGCGGTGCAGCTCCGGCATTCCGTACACCGCGTCGGCCAGCAGTTCCGGACGCGGATGTGGGCCTCCGTACCAGCGGACGTAGGCCTCCGGGTCGCGCAGGCGGAAGTCGGCGCTGAGATCGACGATGCGCTCGGCCAGTCCGCGGAACCGGTCGATCCGGTCCATCGCCCGCCCGTGCGGGAGGCACAGGAACAGCACGTCGCACGGGGCGAGCTCGGCGGCCGACACGAACTTCAGATCGGTGGCGCCGCGCAGGTTGGGATGGGTGTGGCGGACGTATTTCCCCGCAAGCCGCTCGGAGGTGGCCTGCTCCACCGACACCTCGGGGTGGAACAGCAGCAGCCGCAGCAGCTCGCCACCGGTGTAGCCGGAGGCGCCGACGATGGAGGCGCGGATCACCGGTTCGCTTGGCTGTGGGTCGCTTGGCTGATGGTGTAGTCGACGATGTGGGCCGGGATGTCGACTCCGGTCGTGTGGATGCTGTTGCTGAACTCCATCGTGTAGTTGACCTCGTTCACGAGCAGGCCGTCGTCGCTCTCCAGGATGTCGACGCCGACCATCCCGCCGCCCACGGCCCGCGCCGCGTTCAGGGCCAGCTCGCTCAGCTCCGCGGTGACCGGCGCACCCTCGGCGGTGCCGCCCAGCGCGGTATTGGTCTTCCAGTGCGCGGAAGAACGGTAGATTGCCGCGATGCACCGGTCGCCGATCACGAAGCAGCGGATGTCGCGGCCGGGCTTGTCGATGTATTTCTGCACGAAGAAGATCGAGTGGTGATAGGAGCCCAGGATGCGCTTGTGCTCCAGGATCGATTCGGCCGCCTCGCGGTCGTTCACCTTGGCGATCAGGCGCCCCCAGGAGCCGACCGCCGGTTTCAGCACCACCGGGTAGCCGATCTCCTCGATCGCCTGCAGCGCGGACTCGTCGGTAAAGGCAACGCGCACCTCCGGCTGCGGCACGCCGTGCTCCTGCAGCGCGACGGCGGTGAGGATCTTGTCGCCACACACTTCGGCGACCTGGTAGCTGTTCACGCAGCGGATGCCCAGGCTCTCCAGCAGGCGCAGGGCGTGCAGCGCGCGCGAGTGGTTGATGCAGCGCTCCAGGACCACGTCGACCTCCGGCCGGCGCTGCAGGTCGAACACCAGCTTGCGGTCGTCGATCAGCGTCACCTCCACGCCGCGGTCGCGGAACGCAGCGAGCAGGAGCTTCTCCTCCTTGCGCACCAGGGAGTGCAGGACACCAACGGTCACTCCTCGAGTGGGGTTCACTCGCCCCAGTCCTCCTCTTCCTCGGGCGCCTCGTCCAGCTCCAGCGGATCGAGAGAGACCACTTCCAGCTCCGATCCGCACTCCGGGCACTCGATCAACTCTCCCAAGACGACGTCGTCCTCCAGCGGCACGTCGGCTTCACACACGGGGCAGGCAGCGGCCATAGGTTCGTCCTCCTTTCCGATAGGTCTACCGCGAAATGCGCCGGACGGCCAAGGGGCCGCACGGTCGGCTTCCCTGGCCCTGCCGCCCTCGATAGGCTGGTCCGTACATGCACGACCCGCACCTGCATCTGCTCGTGGACGATGCCGAGGTGCTGGGCCGACGCGGGCTGACGCGCCTGATCGAGCGGCCGCAGCGAGTCACCCCGGATCCGGTGCTGCGCCCCGAGCGGCCCTGGGAGAGCAATTCCGTATCGGTCTGGGGGTCGATCTACCGCGTCGGCGGACGTTACCGCATGTGGTACATGGGCGCCTACCTTGCGGATGTGCCGTCGGCCAGCCTGTGCTACGCCGAGTCCGACGACGGGCTGCGCTGGGAGCGGCCGGCGCTGGACCGCGTCCCGCAGGCCGGTCCCGACAACAACCTGGCCCTGATCGACGAGCGCGAGCCCCGCCTGCGGCGGCTCTACCCCGCCACGGTGCTGTACGACCCCGACCGGAATCCGCAACGGCGCTTCGCGTTCATCTCGTTCTTTCACGACGTGGCCGGCGGCCGCGGCTACGTGGTCGCCTTCAGCGCCGACGGCCTCGACTGGCGGCTCCATCCGGAGCGGGTCGCGTTGCCCCGCGGCGACCGCACGGCGGTGATGCAGGACTTCATCCGCGGCGGATACGTGATGACCTCGCGCAGCGACCGCGACGTGTCCATCGATCGCCGGGAGCTCGCGGTGCGCCGGGACATCGCGGTGTCACGCTCCGCGGATCTGCTGTCGTGGACGCCGACGACGCGCGTGTTCGACGCGGACGACACCGACGATCCGGCGTGCGAGTTCTACGGCATGCCGCTGTTCAACTGGGGCAACCAGTATCTGGGTCTGCTGGAGCGCTACGATCCGACCAACGAGATCCTGGACGTGCAGCTCGCTTCCAGCCGCGACGGCGACCGATGGGAGCGGGCGTGCGCCCGCGAAACCTGGCTGCACACCGGGCCGTCGGACGCCTGGGACAGCACCTGGGTGGCGATGAGCATGTCGCCGCCGGTCGTGGACGGCGACCGCATGCTGATGTGGTACACCGGCCGGCCGTACGCGCACCGGCCGCTCCAGGGCGCTCCGCTGCGCAGCGCGATCGGGCTGCTGCGGGCGCCGCGCGACCGCTTCGCCGGGTTGCGCGCCGGGCCGGGCGGCGGCGTGCTGACCACCACGGAGGTGACGGTCGGCGGCCCCCGGCTGCTGCTCAACATCGGCGCGGCGGCCGGCCCGGTGTCGGTCGCGATCCTGGGCGAGACCGCGCCGATCGCCGGTTTCGGCCACGACGACTGGGACCGCCGCGTCGAGTCCGGCGTGGACGTGCCGGTGAGCTGGGGCGGACGCGACCTCGGCGCGCTGGCAGGACGGCGTGTGCGGCTGAACTTCCGGATCACCTACGCGACCCTGTTCGCCTACCGGTTCGCGGCCGCCGCGTGAATCCAGCTCAGCCTGACCCCGCGGATGCCCGGCGTGCGGCCTCCAGCCGCTCGATCACCGCCGGGCGCGCCTGATCGGAACGCCGGAGCGCCTCCGGAAAGGCGACGCGCGCCAGGCGCGGCCCTGCCGGCGTCCGCGCGCGCAGCGTCATCCCGTAGCGGTCGATGCCGGTCAGCGACGCTTCCGTGGCATCCGCCAGCCCGGCCAGCGCCTGCACGTACAGCAGGTTGGCGTCGGCGTGGTCGTCGTTCATGTGGGCGACGATCCCGTTGGCCGCCTCCGCCAGCGGATCGGCGGCGGCGGCCCGGTAGTCGTCGGCCGTGACCCAGCTCATGTGACCGAAGCCGCCCACGAAGCGGCAACGCTCGACGTCGAGGAGCCAGAAACCGAAGTCGCTGAAGTCCGCGTAGTAGGACGCGTAGGGATGGCGTTCCAGGTAGGCATCCCGCCGCTTCCCAGGGTCCTCCAGCGGTCGCAGCCGGCCGACCAGGGTCAGGCGTGCGGTGCTGAGCGGATCCGCGTGCTCCTGAGTCGCAGCCGTGATGAGCACACTGGCGCGATCGTCGCCGCGTGCGTTGGCGGTGTGCTCGGCCATCTCCGAGATCAGCACGACGGGCGCACCGGCATCGTCCGCAACGTAGGAGACGGCGCTCCCGTAGGGGTAGCCGTCCGCGGTCAGCGTGCAAACGGTCGCGCGATCGCGGGTGATGGCCAGCGTGCGCGCCAGCTCCGCGTCGGACGGGAATGACGCGGGATTGCCGGCGATCGGCGGCCCGCCGCCACCGCCCCCGTGTCCCTCAGCTCGACTCACCTCGTTCGTCCTCCAAACCATTATCGCTCATGGGGGCGCCGGCGCCAGTCGCGTGCGAAGAGTGAGCGGAGCGAACCGCACTCGAAGAGGGCCGGTCCCGATTGCCCCGGACGCACGCGCACGGCAGAGCCGCTTCCGGCCCCGCCCGCAGCGCCCGCACGCACCCGCAGGGGACGGCGTGCCCCGCGTCCTGGCCCACGTCTGCCTGATCCATGTCTGCCTGATCCATATCTGATTGCCGGGCATGCGGCCGCCCGTCGATCTCGCCCATGATCTCCTCCCTTGGGTCGATTCGATTAATTCATATTCACATACTTAACTACCCTTGACAAGACTAATTCAACTTACTTCACTACCCCCGATCACATTCCTTACAGGAGGTCTCTGCATGAGACGCACATTCCTTTTACTGGTGTCGCTCGCCTTCGTCCTGGCGACCGGCGGCACGGCACTCGCCGACGGTGAGGTCAACGTCTACTCGCACCGTCACTACGACACCGATCAGGCGCTCTACGACCGCTTCGAGGAGCAGACCGGGATCGAGGTCAACGTCATTCAGGGCAAGGCTGACGAGCTCATCGAACGGCTGTCCCGCGAAGGCTCGGCATCCCCGGCGGACATCCTGATGACCGTCGACGCCGGCCGCCTGGTGCGCGCCCAGTCGATGGGCCTGCTGCAGCCCGTGACGTCGGCGCTGCTGGACGCGAACGTGCCGCCCCACCTGCGCGACCCCGAGGGCCACTGGTTCGGCCTCACGCAGCGCGCCCGCGTGATCGTCTACCACCCGGACCGCGTGTCGCCGGACGAGCTGTCCACGTACGCCGACCTCACCCACCCCATGTGGGCGGGGCGCATCCTGATCCGGTCGTCGTCGAACATCTACAACCAGTCGCTGCTGGCTTCGATCATCGCCAATGAAGGCGAGGCAGAGGCCGCCGCGTGGGCCGCCGGCATGGTCGCCAACATGGCGCGCACCCCGCAGGGCAACGACCGCGACCAGATGAAGGCGGTCGCCGCTGGCGAGGGCGACCTGGCGGTCGTCAACACCTACTACGTCGGTCTGCTGATCAACTCCGGGGACGAGTACGAGCGCGAGGTCGGCGCGCAGGTGCGGGTCTTCTTTCCGAACCAGGACGCCGCTGGTCAGGACGGGCGCGGCGCCCACGTCAACGTCAGCGGCGCGGGGGTCACCAAGAGCGCCGGGAACCTCGACAACGCCGTCAAGCTGCTGGAGTTCCTGACCGGGGCCGAGGCGCAGGAGCTGTTCTCCGCTGCCAACCACGAGTACCCGGTCAACCCGGCGGTGAGCCCGTCGCCGCTGCTCCAGTCGTGGGGCGACTTCACGGCCGACGACCTGCCGCTGCACCGGCTGGGCGAGCTCAACGCCGACGCGGTGCGCGTGTTCGACCACGCCGGCTGGCGATAGCGGCCGGGCCAGCGGGCGGGGCCAGTTTATCCCCCCGCCCCAGGGGCCCCCCCCCCCCCGCCCCCCCCCCGGGCCCCCCCGGCCCGGCCCCCGCCCGGCCCCCCCC
>JAPPNY010000259.1 GCA_028818385.1 Spirochaetaceae bacterium | reverse complement strand
TCCTGGCCAGGGTTACACCTTAACCACCTGTCCAGTTTTCCGGGACCACCTCAATTCCCGGTCCGGCCCCGTCTCTCGGCCGAAACGTTGAAGTCCCCGCAGAGCAAACATTTCTGGGAACCGGAACCGCGAGATCGGACGTGCGCCGACAGGGCTTCCAACCAATCGGCTCTGCGCCTGATATCATCCCCGTACGGAGCGTAGACGGACGAAACCTGTAGCCCGTTCACTTCTACGGTTAGGAATCTCGGGCCGAGTTTCCTCTGTCCGGGCAAGCCCTCCTGGACAACCTCGGGCTTGCTCCTGCTGAGAATGGCGACACCATACTCGTTCTCGCGACACCAAACACGGGCGCAATATTCCGCCGATCCAGACCCGGAGAAACGATCCTCACTGAGAATCGACCTAAGTTCTCTCCGGAAGACTTCCTCCGAGGACCGAATCTTCTGGAGTGCGACCACATCGGGCTTCTGCTCGTCCAGCCAGCGAAGGAGGAGCTCCTTTCTCGTGCGGACCCCGTTGATACTCCACGTCGCGATTCTCATAGAGACCTAATTGCCGTCACTGAGGGTCCTGTGCCAGCCTGCCGTCACTGAGTTCGTTCCTCCATCTCGCTGGACTCCAATAGCTGATCGCCCGGCTCCGGCGGCCGATCAGGGGCGTTGTCGAGCAGGTTCAATAGCCCATCGCGGCTCGCACCGGCGGCGCGGTCCTTGAGAAAACCCTCGGCCGACTCGACTGCCCCGATCTTCTGCGCTACAGCAGCAACGATCCACTGATTGAGAGACACGCCATCCCGCTCCGCCAGTCGAATGGCACTTGCCTTCAGCGACTCGGGCAGGTGAAGGGGGTACCGATACCGGCGTGACACGCTCACCGCGCCAACCTCCTGATGGTTTCGCCAGGGGACACGACGTCGATACCGGAGGTGTGCGCAAACTGAAAATGCCTGCTGTTGTGGGTCACGATCGCATCCGCGCCGCCGTTGAGCGCCGCCTCCAGTACCATCTCATCGTCTGGATCCGGAAGCATCGGCCGCGCCAGGAACGTCACGTCCACCGGCTCGGCCAATTCCGCAAGCCCGGCCATGGCCGTGGCAACGTCCTGTAGCGTCTGACCGGTAACCTCTCGCATGGAATCGCGGCTCAGTACCGACTCGTATTCCAGGAACAACGCGGTCGAACACAGCATGGTCACGCGGCCCTCCGCAGCCAGCCGCAGAAGTGCGTTGCTCGCTCCGTTCCGGCTCCGGAAGGCCGAAGCGATGACGTTCGTATCCAACACCAGCCTCAACCGGCACCATTATGGATGACATCCTATAAGATGTCTACTAACCCGTACCGCACCGAGCGTCTTCTAACCCACGAGCAGTTGCCGGCTCAGGTCCCAGACAATGGTGGCGATGCCCAGGAGCAGGACGGCCGCGAACAGGCGGCGGATGCGCGGCCCCTTGAACCGCCTGGCGAGGCGTACGCCCAGCAACGCGCCGAGCACCGACCCCGCGGTGAGCAGCAGCACCAGCAGCAGCTCGACGTGCCCCTGCCCGCCGTGGCGGACCGCCCCGTAGCCGGAAGCCAGCACCACCTGCACGGCGCTGGTGCCGATCGCGACGTGGGTAGGCACACCCAGCACGTAGATCAGCAGCGGAAAGTTGATGAACCCGCCGCCCACGCCCATCAGCCCGGTCAGGATGCCAGTGCCGAAACCCATGGCCAGCGGCACCCACACCGAGATGCCGGACAGACCTGAACGCGGAAGGTCCATGATCGGCCGCAGCCGGATGCGGCGCAGCGCCCGCCCCGCGCGCGTGTCCACGTCAGCGCGCCCCACGCGGGTCTCGCGCCAGATCATCACCGCGACCGACGCCAGCAGCAACACGAACAGGCCGCCGAGCACCAGGTCGAGCAGCGTGATGCCGCCGCCGGAGACGCTCACCTCGCCGATCGACTCCAGCGCGTTCTGAATTCGCAGGCCCACCTCGGCCCCCGCCACCGCTCCGGCGCCGAGCACCAGCCCCAGGCGCAACTCGACGTTGCCGGCCCGCCGGTGCCGGTACGCGGACACCGTGCCGGTCAGGAAGATCTGCACCAGGTCGGTGCCCACCGCGACCGGGTACGGCACCCCGAACAGCGCCTTGAGCGCCGGCGTGAGCAGGAATCCGCCGCCGACGCCGAACAGCCCGGTGAGCACGCCCACCGAGAAGCCGAGCACCACCACGCCCGGCAGCCACACCTCCACCTGGGCCAGGGGAAGGAACAGCGTCAGCACGCGCGCACCTTACCCCGGCGCGCGCCGCGCTACCGCCGGCCGCCGATTCCGCCCTACAGTCCGACCGGCGCCACCGCCACCCAGTAGTAGACCAGGTAGGCGCCGGCTCCCAGCAGGAACAGCACGCCGACGTGGTTGGCGAACGGCATCAGCGCCCGCAGCCGCTGCGCCAGCGTGGTGCGCAGCAGCGCCGCCGCGACGGTGACCACGGTGATCACCGCCCCCATGCCCAGCGCGTAGCTCACGAACTGGGCGAGGCTCGTCAGCCACCCATCGGCGGTCAGCGCCGTCGACACCACGAGCAGGAAGATCGGCAACGCGCAGCTCAGCGACGCGATGGAGTAGGTCATCCCGAACAGCAGCGCGTTCAGGGTGTTGCGCCGCGGCGTGACGTGCACGCGGCTGGCCGCGGCGATGCCGATCTTGCGGCCGGAGATCAGGAGCCACAGCGCCAGCGCCACCATGACGGCTCCGACCCCCGTGGCCGCGTACGGCAGGACCGGACCCAGTGCCTGCCCGGCCAGCCCGACCAGCACGCCCACCGGCGCCACCACCGCCACGAATCCCACGGTGGTCGCCGCGGCGATGCGGAGCGCCGCCAGCGTGCGGCTCAGCCATGATGCGGCGCCATAGCCGCTCTCCTGCGTGCCGAGCTGCAGCGACAAGTAGGTGGGCAGCATGATGAAGCCGCACGGGTTGACGCAGGCCACGATACCGGCACCGAATGCCGTGCCGAGCCTCACCGAGCGGGCCAGTTCGGTGGCCGCGTTTTCGGCACTGGCCTGCACGCGCGTGAGCAGATAGACCAGGGCGACCACCGCGGCGGCGGGCACCACGTAGTACCAGAGGACGCGCCGCCACCCGCCGGTCGCGGGCGGGGCCGGGTCCATGGTCCGCGCGGTCGCCACCGTGCCCCTACCCTTCCGCTTCGATGAGGGCGCCGGCCAGCTCCTCCAGCTTCTCCTTGGTCAGCAAGCCGGTCCAGGTGTGGGCGATCTGGCCCGCGGAGTTGATGAAATAGGTGGCCGGAAGGCCCAGGATCTGGTACGCGCTCCCGACGTGCTCGTCCGCGGTGGTCACCGCCGGGTACGTGATCTTCAGCGTGTGCAGCAGCGACAGCGCGTGCTGAGGCAGGCCGAGATTCTGCATCGCGCCGACGTCGACGCCCAGCATCAGCACCTGCTTGCGATGCTTGTCGTAGTACTCCTGGAATTCCGGCATCTCGACCTGGCACGGCGGGCACTGGGCAGCCCAGAAGTTGAGGATGATCGGCTTGCCCAGGGCGACCACGTCGCTCAGGTGCAGCTCCCGGCCGCCGAGCTCCTTCTCGCCCTGGTACGCCTCGAAATAGAAGTCGGGGGCCATCGGCAGGTCCGCCTGGACCGGGCTGCCACCGTCGCCGCCCTTGCCGCCGCAGCCGGCCAGCAGCAGGCCGGCCGCCGCGGCTGCCAGCAGCACGCGCACTCCCCGTCGTGAACGCTCCATCGCTTCCTCCTCAGTCGACGCCGGCAGCCGGCCGCCCCTTACCCGCGGGTCCGTCCGCCCACGGCGGCGGCAGGCCGAGCGCGCGCAGCTTGGCCTCCGCCTCCGCCCGCTCGCGATTGCGGGCCAGTCGGCCGGGCTGCCCCGTGCGCTCGGCCAGCCAGCCCGCCGCGCGCGCGATCGCGGCCGCCTGCTCGTGGTCGCCGGCGGTCAAACAGGCGACCAGCTCGGTCTCGATCCGGCTCAGGCTGGTCGTGTGCAGGCGGTAGTCGCAGAACGCCTCCCACGCCAGCGGGCACCAGCGGGCGACCACCTCCGCGCCGATCACCTGCGCGTAGTGGCGGATCTCGAGTTGCGCGTGGTCGTCCATGCGCAGCGACAGGAAGTGCAGCAGATTGTGCAGGTCGATCTTCCAGTACGCCTCGGTATAGGTGGACAGCGGCAAGTCCTTGCGCGCCTGCTCGCGCGCCACGCCCGCATCGAGCCGTTCCTGGTAGACGGCCCGCGCCCGTCGCTGCAGCGCTGCCTCGGCGCCACTCAGCCGCTCGCCGACCGAGCGGTCCAGCGGCTCGCCCGATCCCTGCCGGTTGCCGGACGCCTGCGTGCGCCATTCAGCGGGGGCCGTGGCCTGCGCGGCGTCGATCGCGATCGAGTAGCGGGTCGAGATCTCGTTGACGGAGGCGGTGCGGTGGCGGATCCACTGCCGCCAGGCGTCCATCGGCACGCGCACGTGCAGCTTCAGCTCGCACATCTCGAACGGGGTGGTGTGGCGGTGGCGCATCAGGTAGCGGATCAGCCCGCGGTCGTCGCTCACCCGGCGCGTGCCCTCCCCATACGAGACGCGCGCCGCCTGCACGATCGCGGCGTCGTTGCCCAGGTAGTCGATGACGCGTACGAACCCGTCATCCAGCACGTCCAGCCGGCGGCCCAGGATCTCGTCCAGCGCGGCGACGTGAGGCCGCGTGAGCGCGTGCTCGTCTGGTTCCCGGTCGGCGCCCTCGGCCTCCAGGTAGCGGGCCGCGCGCTCGACCACCCGGCCCGCCTCGGGGAAGGTGAACAGCTCGCACACCGCCGGGAACGGCAGCCAGCGGCAGTCGGCGATCTCCTCGGCCTGCAGCCGGACCTCGCCCGTGCCTGCGTCGGCCAGGAAGTAGTACACGACCTTGTCGTCGCCGGACGGGAGGCGATAGCGCACCTCCTCGCGGAACCCCGGCAGGAAGCTCACGTCACGGAGCCCCACCTCCTCGGCGATCTCGCGCCGCGCCGCTTCGGCGATGCTCTCCCCGGACTCGACGTGGCCCTTGACCAGCCCCCAGTAGCCGCGCTCCGAACGGGACTCGACCGCCAGGAAGTGCAGGGCGCCGTCGATCCTCCGGTACAGGGCCGCGCCGCTCGAGGTTACCTGCGCCATCGCTACCGGACCGACAGGACGATCTTGCCGACGTTCTCGAAGCGTTCGACCAGCGCGTGGGCTTCACCCGCCTGCCGGATCGGCACCGTCCGGTCGATGATCGGCGCGAGCCTCCCCTCATCGAACAGCGGCAGGAACCGCCGCGCGAATCCCTCCGTGATCGCCGCCTTCTCCCGCTCGGAGCGGCTGCGCAGCACCGAGCCGATGATCCGGGTCCTCCGGCGCATCAGCGCGGCCAGGTCGACCGTGGCCTGCGCGCCGCCCAGCGTCGCCAGCAGCACCAGCCGGCCGCCGGTGGCGAGCACCTGCAGATTGCGCTCCAGGTAACCGGCGCCGACGATGTCGAGCACCACGTCCACACCGCCCCACGCCTGCTCGATCTCGGCGGCGAAGTCCTGCCGGGTGTGGTCGATCGCCAGCTCCGCGCCCAGCCGCCGGCAGACCGCCAGCTTGCGCTCGTCGCGGGCGGTCACCGCCACCCGCGCGCCCGCGCAGACGGCGAGCTGGATGACGGAGGTCCCGACCCCGCTGGCGCCGCCGTGCACGAGCACCGACTCGCCGGCCCGCAACCCAGCCTCCTGGAACAGGTTCACGAACGCGGTAAGGAACGCCTCCGGGACCGCCGCCGCTTCGATCAGCGACAGCCGTTCCGGCACGCGCATCAGGCTGCCGGCGGGAACCGGGCAGCGCTCGGCATAGCCGCCGCCGGCCACGATCGCGCAGACGCGGTCACCGGCCGACCAGTCCGTGACCCCCTGGCCGAGCACCGCGATCCGGCCGGCGACCTCCAGTCCCAGGATGTCCGGCGCCCCCGGGGGCGGCGGATAGCGGCCGGCGCGCTGCAGCAGGTCGGCGCGGTTCACGGCCGTGGCGGCCACCTCGACCAGCACGTGACCGGGCGGCGGGGGCGCCGGATCGTCCACCTCTTCCCAGCGCAGGGAGCGTTCGGGAGCGCGGCCGACGACGATCGCGTGCACGGGTCAGCCCTGCACGTTGGCGATGGCCGTGCGCGACCCTGCGGGCCCGGCGAAGCGGGCGATCACGCTCACCAGCAGGGGGCCGGCCAGCGCTTCCCGGAAGCGCCGGCAGGTCGCCTCCGGGTCGGCGTCGAAACGCACGCAGAGCGGCTCTCCGGCGAACGGCGCCGGATCTCCCGCGCCGCCGGCATAGGTCGTGACGCAGCGCCCGCTGCCCGGCGGCAGCCCGTCGTAGGCGAAGACGCAGCGCTCGGTCACCGCCCGCCCGTCCGCCATTCGTTCGCGGACCACGCCCAGGCGGCAGGCACCGGGCACCCCGGTGTCGGCGGCGCCGGTGATGCGCGGCGTGGAGAGCTCGTCCGGCTCCGCAGTCCACTCCTGAAGCGCACGTTCCAGCGTGTGGCCGGCGCTCAGGACGTCCAGAACCGGCTGGGTCTGCTCGCCGTTGCTCACCACCTGTACCGCGCCCCGGCTCATCAGCAACGGGTAGACCACCAGCGACGGGTCATCGCCGCGCCCGGCGTCGATGAACTCGGTGCGCACCGTACCGTCGGTCGACTCCACCAGCCGCCGGTTGCGGCTGCGCTCGCTGCGGCCGGTGATCCAGTAGACGATCGCCACGCTCCGGCCGTCCGGCGCCGGTCCCAGCGCCAGTCCGCGGCCGCGATAGGTGCCGTCGGCCAGGCGTGCCATGCCGTCCATGTCCGGCGCGCTCAGCCCGGAAGCGCGGCGCGGATGCGTGCCGCCTCGGCCGCCAGCGCCTCGTCGCCCGGGTTGGGGCCGACGCTGGCGAAATCCATGTCGTGCATGCCGTCGATCGGGCTCACGTGGACGTGGACGTGCGGGACCTCCAGCCCGGCGATCAAGAGCCCGACCTTGGTGGGCCGATACGCCGCCTGCTGCGCGCGGGCGACGGTGCGCGCCACCCCCATCAGCGCGTTCAGGGTCTTGTCATCCAGGTCGATCCAGTGATCGACCTCGGCCCGCGGCACCACCAGCGTGTGACCGGGGCGCAGCGGGTTGATCGACAGGAACGCCACGCACCGCTCGTCCTGCCAGACGAAGTGGGCGGGGAACTCGCCGGCGATGATTCGCGTGAAGACGCTTGCCATGGCGTCGACCAGTGTAACCCGTACGCCTGCAATCCCTACGGTTGCCGGGCTATGCTCCGCGGCACGTGGACCCCGCCCGGACCCGCAACGTCCTGCTGTTCATCATCGTCGTCGTCGCCGTCGGCGTGGCGCTGAAGCTCATGCAGCCGGTGCTCACGCCGGTCCTGGTGGCGCTGATGCTGGCCTACCTGATCGATCCTGTGCTCGTTTTCATGGACGACCGCCTCAAGCTGCCGTTATGGCTGGCGGTGCCGCTGACCGGCGTCCTGTCGCTGGCAGTGCTGTCGGGCATCGGCCTGATCATCGCCGTCAACCTGGTGGAGTTCTCGCGGGAATTCAGCGCGTTTCAGCCGCGCATCGAGCAGACCCTGAAGGGGGCGATGGATTTCGTCGCCAGCATCTCCGGCGTGGAGCTCGCCTTCGATCCCCTGGCGGAGCTGCGGCGCCTGCTGCTGTCGTCTTTCGAGCAGGTCGCGATCGCCGCGCAATCGGTGGTGCGCGGGCTCACATCGTTCCTGCTGGTGTTCTTCTTCGCGCTGCTGTTCCTGTCGGCCAAGCACCACATGACCAGAAGCTTCGCCGACGCGTTCTCGCATCCGCAGAGCTCGATGCCGGCGATCCTGGGGCAGATCGACCGCTCGCTGCGCCGCTTCATCGGCGTCAAGACCCTGATCAGCCTGTCGGTCGGCACCGCCACGAGCCTGATCCTGCTGGCCTTCGGCGTCCGCTTCGCCGTGGTATGGGGGCTGCTCACCTTCCTCCTCAACTTCATCCCCAGCATCGGATCGCTGGCCTCCGTCGCCGCCATCTCGCTGTTCTCCTTCGCCCAGTTCGGCGGTGGGCTGACGCCGATCGCGGTGATGGGCTGCGTGCTGGCAGCGCAGATCCTCACCGGCAGCATCCTGGAGCCCAAGCTGCTGGGCGACGCGCTGAACCTGTCGCTGCTGGTGGTGTTCGTCTTCCTGTTCTTCTGGGGGTGGCTGTGGGGTCCGATCGGCGCGCTGCTGGCGGTGCCGATGACCGCGGCGCTGCGCATCGTGCTGGCCAACATTCCGGCGACCGCGACGTTCACCCGGCTCATGGAGGGCCGGCGGCGCGAGCCCTCCTGAGGCGGCCGGCGTGACGCTGCGGGTCGACGACCTGTGGGTGCGCCGCGGCACCCGCGATGTGCTGAAGGGCGTCAGCCTGGAGGTCGCCGGCGGCGACGGGCTCCTGATCACCGGAGCCAACGGCACCGGCAAGACGACGCTGCTGCGCGCGATCCTGGGATTCCTGACGCCACGGCGCGGCGCGGTCACCTTCGCCGGGCGCCCGGTGCGGGCTCCGGGGGCCGGCTACGTGCCTCAGGAGTCTCCCGCCGGCGACCTGCCGATCACCGCCGCCGAGGTGGTGGAGATCGGCACCGTGGCGCGCCGCCTGGGCGCCGCCGAGCGCCGCCGGGTCGTGGCCGCGGCCATGGACGACACGGGGTGCGGGCACCTGCGCCGGCGCCGCTACGGCGAGCTGTCCGGCGGCGAACGGCAGCGCGTGTCGGTGGCGCGCTGCCTGGCGCAGGACGCGCGCCTGCTGCTCCTGGACGAGCCCACCTCCGCCCTGGACGCCGCGGCGCGCGCCGGGCTGATCGAGCTCCTGGAGCGCCTGCGCGAGCGGCTGGGGCTGGCCATCCTGATGGTCAGCCACGATCCCCTGATCGTCAGACACGATCCTTCGATCGTCAGCCACGATCCCGAGGCTCGGGCGCGCGTCCCGTGGCCGGTGGGCGAGCTGCGCGACGGGCGCGTGCAGGCTTGAGCACCCTGCTCGACGCGCTCGCCGTGGCGCCGATCGCGCGCGGGCTGGCCGCCGTGCTGATCGCCGGTGCCGCGCTGCCCCTGGCCGGGGTGCTGGTGCTGCGCCTGGAGCTCGTGACCCTGCGCTTCACCCTCATGCACGGCGCCCTGCTGGGAGCCGCGGTGGCGCTGGCGGTCGGACTGGACCCGCTCCTGCCTGGCCTGGCCGTCGCCCTGCTGCTGGTGGTCACGCACGTGCCGCTGGCCAGGGCGGCGGGGCTGCGGCTGGGCTACGTGGCCGCCTTCCTGATGGTGATCACCATCGGCGCCGCGGCGGCGGTGATCTACCGCGCCGCGGTACCGGCGCCCGAGGTGTTCGCGGTGCTGTGGGGCGATCCGTTCGCCCTCAGCCGTACGGATCTGATCGCCGTCGCGGTGTTCGGAGCGGCGCTGATCGCGTTCGTGGCGGTGGCCCACCGCCGCATCGCGGCGCTCCTGTTCGACCAGGAGGTGGCGGCCGCGAGCGGCGTGGCCGTGCGGCGCGTGCGCGCGGCGGTGCTGCTTGCGGTAGGCTGCGCCGTGGCCTTCGCGATGAAGCTGATCGGCGCGCTGCTGCTCGACGCCATCCTGCTGTTGCCGGCGATCCTGGCGCTGGCCGTGGCGCGCAGCGTGCGCGGCCTGTTCCTGCTGGCCGGAGCGGCCGGGCTGGCCGTGGCGGCGGCAGGGTTCGCGGTGGCGCTCCTGGTCGACCTGCCGGCCAGCGCCGGCGTGACGCTGGCGGCGGCCCTGCTGCTGCCGGTGGTGATCGTCGCCCACCGAAGGCGGCACGCGTGAGCCGGCCCGCCGCGGCCGGCGCCCTGCGGTTTCCGCGGCTGCGACACCTGCTGCTGGCGGCGTGGATCGGCTGCGCGGCCGCAGCCGGCGCGGACGGCGGCGCCGTGGTCGCGTCGACGGAATGGACGGCCGCCTTCGCGCGCGCGGCCGGCATCGTTGAGGTGACCGTGCTGGCACCGGCCGCTTCGCGCCATCCGGCCGAATACCAGTTGCGGCCGTCGGACCTGCGCGCCGTCGCCGCGGCGGACGCACTGATCTTCGCCGGTTACGAGGCGATGGCCGACCGCCTGCGGGAGTTGGCCGGTCGGGAGGCGACCGTTCTGCGCATCGACACCGACTATTCGCTGGCGACCCTTCGCCGATCGCTGGCGGCGCTGGACGCTGCCGGCGGCACCCCGGTGTCCACGGAGGCCAGCCTGCGCGCGATCGCCGAGGAATACGCGGCCTGGCGCGCCGAGCTGGCGGCACACGGCCTGGCCGGGGCGCCCGCGCTGGTGCACCGGTTCCAGGAGCCGCTGGCGCGCGAGCTGGGCTTCGACGTGGTCGCGACATTCGGACCGCTGCCGCCGCAGGCAGCGGCGCTCGCCTCCCTGGCCGATGCGGAGGTGGCGCTGATCATCGACAACCACCACAACCCGGTGGCCGCGCCGCTCGCGGAGATGCACACCCCGGCGCCGGTGGTGGCGTTCCTGAACTTCCCCGGCGCCGCCGGCACCACGACCCTGCTGGACGTGGTCCGCCACAACCGCGGTCTGCTGGCCGCTACCCTGGACGGATGACCGCCGCCGGCCGGCGACGCTACCCCGTGATCTGAAAGGCGTACAGGCTGGCCTCGCTCAGGTAGAATTTCAGGCGGATCGTCCGGCCGCGCAGCGCCGACAGGCCGCCACCGTTCCAGCGCACCGGGTGCGCGAGCGCATCGCCCGAGAACGCCGCGCACTCACCGCGGCCGAACCCCTCGACCACCTCCCCACGTTCGGTGAGAACCTCGGCCTGAATCCGGCCGTTGGCGGCGCAGGCGTTGATCTGAAGGCCGTCCCCCTCGCACGCGAACGCCCGCGTCACCAGCGCCCCCTCGCTCTGCCGCACCGGCGTGCGGGCGATGAAGCGGTCGCGCTTGAGCGTCGCCAGCCCCACCGCGCTCTCCTGCGCGCCCGTGTCGTTGTGCAGGACGTTGTGGCCGGTGTAGTAGAACCACAGCTCGTCGCCGACGGTGACAGGCGGCAGTGGAAAGAGCATGCCGCAGTCGAACTCCCGCGCCTGGCCGTGCTCGATGCCGCGCTCGATGAAGGTCTGCCGCGTCGGCAGCCGGTCCCAGCGCTTCCCGTCGCGGCTGAAGGCGAGCTGTGAGTCGATGGTCATGGAGGTGTCCGAGTAGTACATCTGCAGCAGCCCGAAGTAGAGGTCCTCGTAGGGGAAGACCGGCATGCCGTACACCTCGACCGGGTCCATCTCGTCCGGGGTGACCACCGTCTCGGGAAAGCCCCAGCTCAGCAGGTCCGGGCTCTCCGCGCGCGCCACACGCCGCTTCCAGCGCCCGGCGTACACCGGCGGCCGCATGTAGAGGACATAGCGGCCGAGCCGCTCGTCCCGGAACACGGTGTTCATGGTGTCGGACTCGCCGTCGATCACGGGGTTGCCCGCGTGCGGCGTCCAGTGGATGCCGTCCGGCGAGTACGCGATGCAGACGCCCGCGCGCAGCTCGCCCGCCCGGTGCTGCGCGACCAGCTTCTCCGGCGCCTCGACCCCGAAGATGTCTGTGTACAGCAGCTTGTAGCGCCGCGCCGGATCGGGCTCGTGGTCCTCCTTGAGCACGGTGCCGCAGGTGGCCCACCACTCGCCGGTCAGGACCACGTTGTTGGCCGTCGATCCCTCGTACTCGAACCTGCCCACGTCCGGCTTCTCCCACACGATGCCGTCGCGCGAGGTGGCGTAGCCGATCCAGTAGGTGTAGGTGCAGTCCTCCGGGCTGTTCCAATGGACGAAGTGCGAGGAGTTGTACCAGAGCTTGAACAGCCCCTCGTCACGGTCGTACATCACGGAGTTGCCGTGCAGCCCCTTGTTGCTCTGTCCCGGTTGCCGGCTGTGCTCCCACGGCTGGTCGGCGACCAGCAGCGGGTTGCCGTGGTGCTTGGCCGGCCTGGTGACCACCCGCTTCAGGTTCCACGTATCCTCGACCACGAAGTCGTCGACCAGGAGCTGCTTGCGCGTGCCGATGTCCATGGACGGGTACTGTAGTGCAGTCGCGTCACCCGTGGTCTTCCAGTGATCGAACATCGTCTTCGGTGATCGGCCGCGCTGAGCGAATCAGCGGAACACCGGTCAGTGGGTCCCGCTCTTCCTCATGCCGTTCGTTTCCGCGCGGTGCGACGCCGATGATCTCGATACGGTTGCCGAACGGGTCATCGGTGAAGAAGCGGGTGCACCCGGGCAGGGAAGTGTCCCAGCGCGCCGCGAAGCTCGCCTCCCGCAGCCGTTCCGCGACCGCGACCGCATCCGGAACGCGAAACGCGGGGTGCGCCTTCTTCGCGGGAGAGAAGTCCTCCGCTACGCCCAGATGGAGCTCCTGGTCGCCGACCGCGTACCAGACGCCCCCGCGCGCGGCCAGAGGAGCCGGCTTGGGGATCTCGCGGAGCCCGAGCGCCGTTCCGTAGAAGGCGCGGGCGGCGGCCTCGCGGCCCGCGGGCATCGCCACCTGCACGTGGTCGAGCAACATCTGACCGATCCCTTACGGCTGCTTGACGGAAACGGTCAGGGACTGGATGCCCAGACGCTTCCAGGCACCTCTCCGATACCGCGGGCGGCTTCGCAGGTTCCCGACGACGTTCGACGACTCGGACATGCTGTCTGCCGCCCAGCGCCGCTCGGTCGTCCGGCCATCCCGGTGGATCTCGAAGATCCGGGCCTCTCGCTCGCGTAGCAGCGCGTCCTTGAATGCCTCCTCCGCAGGCGGATCCAGAGTAATCGGCAATACGTCTCCCTCTCCCCGAGTGATGGGGGACGAGCGCGGTGGCTCCAGGGAGCTGTCCTGTTCGTCGTCCACGTCTTCGGGCAACAGGCTTGCGAGGTACTGCCCGCTCACCTGGCTCAGCGCAACGATCGACCGGTACTGCGCTTCGCAATAGCGCTGAAGGTTGCCGAACACCGAAGCCCGCTCCCAATACCTGGACTCCAGGGCGAACGATTCGATTCGCCTGAGTCGTTCGGGATCCTCCACGAAGTCGCGGTAGTGCTTGCCCGCCTTGTGACGGTTCGCCTCCCTGGTCGCGGGCAGGACGTTGCCGTAGAGGTGAAGGCCGCAGTGGGTACGGTTCATTGGAATTGCATGGTCGCGTTCCATCCGGCCTTCGACCAACTCATCCTCCGTGTAGGCACACCGCCCGCCGAACCACCTGAGCGTCTCTTCCCATTGAGTATCCGTCAGCCCCCCGAGCCGCGCCCCCGCATCCGACAGGACAACACGGACGAAGGCGTTCGCAGCGTCACCGGGACTCCACTGTCTCGTCTGCTGTGCCATCAGCGTAGCCTCCGGGCGCTTGTACTGGCGATCCGTTCCCGTCGTCAACCGGTGGTGCGCGTCCGTGACCGGTCGGCCGGAGAGCGGGCCATGGCATCGGTGACCCGCGCGCCCGCGGGCGCGTCCACGCTGCCGGTGAGCAGCGGATCGCCGGTAGCTTCCATCCACCGATCGAGACGGCGGCGCAGGTCGTCCGCTACCCGTCGCACGTCGCCGCGCGCGACGATGTTGTGCTGCTCGGCTGGATCGAACGTCAGGTCGTAGAGCATCTCCCGCTCCCGAGGCAGCTCGGCCCATCCCTGCGAGAGCAGTTCCTCCTTGCTCGGGCCGTCGTCGGCGTTGCTCAACACGACCCGCTCGTAGTCGTCGTAGCGGCGGATGTACTTGTGGCGCGCCGTGCGCACGCAGCGGGCCGGCTCGTAGGCCGCGTGAAAGTTGATCTCGGCATGGATTTCCTCGTGCAGGGCGTCGACCTCGCCGCGGGCCAGTGGCTGCAGCGGCCGTCCCTGGACGAAGTCCGGGATGTCGATCCCGGCTGCGGCGTACGCGGTCGGCGCCAAGTCGATCAGGCTGACCAAGGCGTCGATCACCCGTCCCCCGCGGAATCCGCCGGGACCACGCGCGACCAGGAAGACGCCGATGCCCTGGTCGGTGAGGTTGCACATGTTGCGCGGGAACTGCAGGCCGTGGTCGGTGAAGCAGAGCACCAGCGTGTCGTCCGCCAGCCCGGCGTCATCCAGCGCGCGCAGCACGCGAGCGAACGCGGCGTCCATCACGCGCGCGGCCGCCTTGAAGTCCGCGGTGTCGCGGCGCGTCGCGGGCGTGTCCGGCAGCGGCGCCGGCGGCCGGCAATAGCGCTCGTCCTCCGCCGGGTGATGCTCCGGATCCGCCGGCGGGAACGGCCTGTGCGTCTCGTTCAAGCCGACCGAGATGAAGAACGTCTTGGAGTGTCTGCCGCGGATGAACGCGGCGGCCGCGTCAGCGGCGTCGGCCGGCTCGGTCTCGGGGTAGTTCGTGTCGTGGCCGCAGACCACCTCGTCGTAACCCACCACGGCGAGGTCCGGCGCGGTGTGCTCGACGCCCGACAGGACGGTGTGGTAGCCGGCGCGCTTCATCCCATGCACGAGGTGGCGCGAGTAGTCGGGCATGCCGAACCCGCGATGGGCCAGGCCGAGCTGGCCGCACGAGTGGGGATACATGCCGGTGAGGAAGCTCGCCCGGCTCGGCGAGCAGGTGGGCGCGGCGGCGAACGCCTGCCGGAACAGCACCCCCTGCCCCGCCAGCCGCTGCAGGCACGGTGTCGGCACCGCGTGCCCGTACGGCTGCACGAAGCGGCCGGTGTTGTGCGAGTGCATGAAGACGATGTTGGCCCGGTTCATGGCGTGGTTGTCGGCTGACACCGCGAACAGTAGGCTAGGTGGCACATGAAGTACCGCGTCGTCCGGATCGAGTCTGAAGAAGGGTACGCGGTGAGTTGTCCTGCGCTGCGGGGATGCCACTCGCAGGGAACCACGCTTGAAGAGGCGCTCGCAAACATCAAGGAAGCGATCCGTGAATGGCTGGCAGTCGAGGAGCAGCAGCGCATACCTGAAGTTACCACCTACGACCCGGCGGAACTGACGGACGACCAGGCGATGGCGGAACTGGTGCGCAGCGGGCTGGCCGATCCCCCTGGAGGCACCGCTCGACGTCGACCGCTTTCTGGCGACGCCACGGCCTCGTCTCGCTGATGGTCTCAGCGTCAGCGATCTTGTGGCGGAGGAACGCGAGGAGAGCCCCTGAGATACCGGGCTCGCCCGGTAGCACTCTTGGTCGAAGGATCGACGAACGAGCGAACGTCGCCGCGCTCTGCTGGCCGAAGACGGTCACACGGGCACCGGCTGCTGGCCGGTATTTTCGGACCAGCTCTCGACAATCAGCGACGTGCCGATACGTCCTGTCCGGCTGCCTCCGAATCGAGCACCGCTTCGGCGCGAAACTTCAAGCCCAGAGCGCCGATGACCTTGAGAACGGTGTCCAACGTAGGATTGCGTTCTCCCGACAGCGCCTTGTAGAGACTTTCACGGGACAGGCCGGCATCACATGCGACCTGCGCTATGCCCTTGGCGCGCGCGATGTCGCCCAGTGCCTTGGCGACGAACGCGGCATCGCCGTCGGCCTCCTCCATACAAGCTTCCAGATATGCGGCCATTTCCTCCCGTGTGCGAAGGTGCTCGGCGACGTCGTACGGTGAAGTAGCGGTCTTGGTCTTGATCTTGGTCATGTTCCCACCTACAGATTTCGTGCCAGACGCAACGCCGTCTTGACGTCGTCGCTCTGGGTCCGTTTGTCCCCGCCAGCCAGCAGAACGACGATCCTGCGGCCCTGTTTCTTGTAATACACCCGGTAGCCCGGCCCGTAGTCAATCCGCAACTCTGAAACACCTTCACCCACGGGCCTGACGTCTCCCGGGTTTCCGGCCGCCAGACGCTCGATCCGCACGAGTACGCGAGCCCGGGCGCGCGCATCCTGCAAGCTGTCCAGCCACTTGGCGTAGCCCTCTGTCTTGCGGATCTCGAACATACGCGAATTGTAGCCAACAGGCTACATCCTGTCCATGCCTCCCTTGCGTGCCTCGACGCAGGCGCTTTCGTCCTGGACACCCATTCGACGAGGGACCGGACTCTCGGCTCTCGAGGGAGCTCATGTATGAGCGCGATCAGATCGCGCCGCGAGCCGCTTGCTGGCCGAACATTGCCGCGCACTGCTGGCGG
Organism: Spirochaetaceae bacterium; assembly: GCA_028818385.1. Next base: position 2,579 of record JAPPNY010000259.1, on the reverse strand, counting down.
AAAACGGTTGCACCGTCACGTGGTGGCGAAGGTGGGTCGAGTGTGCCTCCGTGCTCCATCCTATGGCGGTCGCAATCGCTTCGGACACGAATGCTACCAGCGATTCCGTCGGTAATATCCGACGGCCTCATAGAAGCTGCGCTGACCGTCGACACCGCGAGACGTACGCCGAGGAGGGAACCCGTACCCGTGGCAGCAGTCATGGCACCGGCCAGCGCCCTCCGTTCCTTGCGTTGCGAGCACCGCATCCGGCGCGGTAGCTTCCTTGGCATGTCATCAGAACGCGAACCCACGACGATGAGAGGTTGGCCACTGTGCCGGTATGACAGCATCAAGAAGCGGCACGGGTTCACCGCGAAGGTAGTGGCTTGGAATGTCGAGTGGGCTACACCCCGGTCCCGGAGAAGCCCCGAAATACTGGCTCGCATCTTCGTTGATTACGATCCCGACATCGTGTGTCTCACAGAGGCCGATTTCAACCTGTTGGCTGATCGTTCGGGCTCTGTGACATACTCGCAGCCGGACGGTATCCGAGCAAAGACGGACGGCAGCTTGCGAAAGGTGGTTCTGTGGTCGAAAGAGCCGTGGGAGAAGGTTGACACGCAAGGGGTCGACACACTGCCGCCCGGCAAATTCGTTTCGGCCGTCACTACGACCCCTTAGGGTGAAGTCACCGTAGTCGGAGTCTGTATTCCTTATCGAGACGCACGAGTCCGTTGGACGAACGATGGCGTAACCCGTAAACCATGGGAAGACCACAAGCAGTATCTTGCCGGTCTGAACGAGGTGCTCAGATCTATGCCAGCCAGCCCGTTGGTTCTACTGGGGGACTTCAACCAGCAGGTAGGACAGACCGGCTACGCTCCCCGCTCGCTACGCGGTACGCTCAGAGCTGCTCTGCCAGAGCGCATCACGATTGCAACCAGTGCTCTGGGTTTCGACGGCCGCAGAGTCATCGACCAGATCGCGATCAGTGAGGACCTGTCAGCCCAATCACTATCTCTGATCAGCAGGTACTGCAGCGACAAGTCGCTCACCGACCACGTCGGCGTATGTGCCGACCTCGGGGCGCAATCAGCCCCGGCATTGAATCCCACCGAGAACTATGCGTTCGAGCGGTTCACAGAGCCTCTATAGCATTGCCCTCGCCCGGCGCTTACGACCAGAGGGATGGTCGGGAAGTCGAGTCGAGCGGCACCCGGAACCCAAGCCGGACGGCACGTGAGGAGCGGAGCGGCCGACGCCCCGCCGGACCCCGGTGGGGCCGCCTCGCGGGATGGCGACCTCTTCAGGCCGCCTTGCGTTTCCCTGGATCTCGAGGTCGGCAGGGACGACAGGATTTGTGCCATCGGGGCAATACGGGCGGATACCGGCCGCAGTCTGCCGCATCCGGGCGGCGGTTTGGCCGCCGCACTGGAGAGGCTGGACTACTTCGCCGAGGGCGCCTCCTTCCTGCTGGGGCACAACCTGATCGCCTTCGACCTGCCCCACCTGGCGGCGGCGAAGCCGGCACTCCGGCTTCTGAAACTCCCGGCCATCGACACGCTGCGTCTCAGCCCGCTCGCCTTCCCCCGCAACCCCTATCACAGTCTGGTCAAGCACTACCAGGACGGCGGTCTGAAGCGCGGCCGGGTGAACGATCCCGAGCTCGACTCCCGCATTGCGCTGAAGCTCTACGGCGACGAGTGCGATGCGCTGGCGAACGCCGCGCCGGACCTCACCGCCGCATGGCACTGGCTGTGCACTCCCGAGCCCGGGGGCGTGGACGGCGCCCTGGACGCGCTCTTCCGCCGGCTTCGAGGGCGGGACCGGCCACCGCGGACGGAGGCCGAGGCGGCGATCAAGCGGCTGCTGCGGAACGCCGCCTGCGCGACGTGGGCTCGCGATGTCGTTGCGGATGCCCACCGGCTCCGTTGGCCGCTGGCCTATGCCCTGGCGTGGCTTTCCGTGGCCGGCGGCAACTCGGTGATGCCGCCCTGGGTCCGCCACCAGTTTCCGCAGGCGGGGCGGCTGGTGCGCCGCCTCAGGGACACCGCGTGCACGGATCCGGCCTGCGGCTGGTGCCGGTGGCGCCATGATGCGGGCCGGGAGCTGAGACGCTGGTTCGGCCATGACGGCTTTCGTCCCGAACCGGCGGATGCCGACGGCAGGCCCATGCAGCAGGCCATCGTCGAGGAGGCGATGGCGGGAAGGCATGTTCTGGGGATCCTGCCCACCGGGACGGGGAAGTCGCTCTGCTACCAGATCCCCGCGCTGTCGCGCTACGACAAGACGGGTGCGCTGACGGTCGTGATATCGCCCCTGGTCGCGCTGATGGCGGACCAGGTGGCTGGCCTGGAGCAGCGCGGCATCGGCTGCTGCGTGACCGTCAACGGGCTGCTGTCGATGCCGGAGCGGAGCGACGCCCTGGACCGGATCCGGCTGGGAGACGCCGGCATCCTGCTGATCTCGCCGGAGCAGCTTCGCTCGCGCTCCCTGCGGCGGGTTCTGGACCAGCGCGAGATCGGCGCCTGGGTGCTGGACGAGGCGCACTGCCTGTCGCGCTGGGGCCACGACTTCCGGCCCGACTACCGCTACGT
>JAPPNY010000216.1 GCA_028818385.1 Spirochaetaceae bacterium | reverse complement strand
CGACCGGTTGCCGAAATCTGTCGAACGAACCTACCCTACGCCTGAACAGTTACCCTCGGGGCATCGGCGTCGGTGATAAACTGAGCCGAAGCGCGAGGAGCGTGTGATGTCAGACAGCCCTGACCCGTACGATCTTGTGGCGACGAAGAAGAAGGCGGCGTGAGCGAGAATCAGAACGTCGAGTGGAAGGAATCGTGGCGGGACGACTACCTGAAGTGGGTATGCGGGTTCGCCAACGCGCAGGGTGGCGTGCTGGAAATCGGCAGGAACGACCGGGGCGAGGCGGTCGGCGTGAAGGACGTTCTTCGATTGCTCGATGAGATTCCGAACAAGGCGCAGGCGCTGCTGGGCATTATGGTGGACGTGAACCTGCAGACGGAGTCGGGCCGGGAGTACCTGCAGATCGTGGTCGATCCGTACCCCAACCCGATCAGTTACAAAGGCGAATTCCACTACCGGAGCGGCAGTACCAAGCAGGTGCTGCGCGGCGCGGCGTTGAGCCGCTTTCTACTGCGGAAGCATGGCCGGGCGTGGGACGACTCGCCACTGCCCGGCGTCGGACTCAAGGACCTGGATGGGCGTACGTTGGACGAGTTTCGCCGCCGCGCCGCCGCCAGCGGGCGGTTGGGCAAGGACATCCTCGACGAATCCGACGCCGGCGTGATCGAGAAGCTGCGCCTGCGGGAGGGAGAGTACCTGAAGCGGGCGGCCATGCTGCTGTTCCATCCGGAGCCGGGACGCTTCGTGCGCGATGCCTACGTGAAGATCGGGTATTTCCGCGGCGCCGAGTTGCTGTATCAGGACGTGATCGAAGGCGACCTGTTCGCGCAGGTCGACCGTACCATGGACCTGCTCTACTCGAAGTATTCGCGGGCTCTGGTTTCCTACGACGGCGTCTATCGCGTGGAGACCTTTCCGGTACCGCGCGACGCGATGCGCGAGGCGGTGATCAATGCGGTGATCCATCGCGACTACGCCGATCCCGTGCCCATTCAGATCCGGGTGTACGACGAGCGGATCGTGTTGTGGAATCCCGGACGCTTGCCGGGTGACTGGTCGGTCGAGCGATTGACCGGGGAGCACGCGTCGGTGCCCTACAATCCCGCAATCGCCTATGCGTTCTTCCGGGCCGGAATGATCGAAGCGTGGGGCCGCGGCATTCGGCGCATCGCCACGGCTTGCGAGGACGCTGGCAATCCGGCACCGGAGTGGAAGATCGAGCCCGGCAGCGGACTGTGGTTGGAGTTCCCTTATTCCGCCGCCTACCGGGCGGCCGATGCCGTGGCAGGCGGCGCCTCCGGAGAGAGGGCCGGTACGGCCCGAGCTGGGACTGGAAGGATCGAGGAGGACAATCGAGGCACCACGGTAGAGGGCCAATTCGGAAATCAGGCGGTAGTAGCAGCCGGAGACGCGGGTAACGGGTCGCAGCCAGAGTCACGGCCAGAGTCACGGCCAGAGTCGCAGCCAGAGTCACTGGAGGTGAAACTGCTCGCGTTGCTGACCGGCGGCTCGATGGCAAAGGCTGAGCTGTCGAAGAACCTGGGACAGAAGGGGGTTTCCGGCCAGCTCAACAAGGTAGTGCGGCGACTCCTGGCGAAGCGGATGATCGAGTACACTCTGCCCGACAAGCCGCGCAGCCGTTTGCAGCAGTACCGGCTGACCGACCGCGGGCGAGCCGTGGCGGAAACTCTGGCGCAGGGGAACGCAGAGCCGTGAACACGGTCGGCGAACGGTCGAGCGCGACATGCTCGCCGGCTGGCTGAAGCGACGGAGACACGACGACTGAGTCCAAGCGGCGAGGAGCTTGTGCATGCCTGAGAGCCTTGACCTGTACGTATCGCCCGCCGGTGACGACGCCTGGAGCGGCCGTCATCCCGATCCGACACGGGACGGCAGCGACGGGCCGTTCGCGACCCTGGAGGCGGCCCGCGATGCGCTGCGGGAGCGGCGTCGTTCCGGGGCGGCCGGCGGCGCGACGGTGTGGCTGCGCGGCTGGAGCTACCAGCGGGAGGTCTCCTTCGAGCTCGGCGCCGAGGACGGCGGCAGCGAGGACGCACCGGTCGTCTACCGCGCCTTCCCGGGCGAGGAGGTGCGGCTGATCGGCGGACGCAGCGTGTGGGGGTTCCGGCCGATCGCCGCGTCCGGCGCCACCGCGGAGGCGTGGCAGCGCCTGTCGCCGGCCGCTCGCCGCCAGGTGCTGGTGGCGGACCTGCGCGCGCAGGGCATCAGCGACTACGGCACCCTCGAGCCGGCAGGCTTCGGCCGCGGGCGGCGGCCGACCGCCCTGGAGGTGTTCCACCGGGACCGGCGCATGACTCTGGCGCGCTGGCCCGACCATTCGTTCGTGAACGTCGCCCGCGTCGACGTGCCCGGCCGCAGCGGCACCGACGACGTGCCCTGGGACGCCAGCAGCGACGAGCCCAACCGCAGCTTCGAGTACTTCGGCGACCGGCCGCGCGGCTGGCGCGAACCGGCCGAGGCGCTCGTGCACGGCTACTGGACCTACGATTGGGCCGACTCCTACCAGCGCATCGAGTCCATCGACCTCGACGCCCGCCTGGTCACCACCGATCAGCCCGGCGCCTACGGCTACACCACCGGGCAGCGCTACTACTACCTGAACGTGCTGGAAGAGCTGGACTCGCCGGGCGAGTGGTACCTGGACCGGCGGGCCGGTCTCCTGTACTTCTGGCCGCCGGGCGATCCGTCACCGCCGGAGGTGGCGGTCACGGTGTCGATCCTGACGGAGCCGGTGGTCGCCATCCGTGGCGCCTCGCACGTGCGGATCCGCGGCATCACCGTCGAGTGCTGCCGCGGCGACGGCATCGCCATCAGCGGCGGCCGCGACGCCACCGTCTGCTGCTGCGAGGTCCGCAACACCGGCGAGTACGGCATCAGGGTGGAAAGGGGCTCCGGCCACCGCATCGAACGGTGCGGGATCCATCACACCGGCGCCGGCGGCGTGTCGCTCTCAGGCGGCGACCGCCGCACGCTGACTCCCGGCGGCCACGTGGTCGAGAACTGCGACATCCACCACTTCAGCCGCCTGCAGCTCACCTACACGCCCGCGGTCGATCTGCACGGCGTCGGCCACCGGGTGGCGCACAACCACCTGCACGACGCGCCGCACACCGCCGTGCTGCTGACGGGCAACGACCACGTCGTGGAGCTCAACGAGATCGACCACGTCTGCACGCAGACCGGCGATGCCGGCGCCTTCTACATGGGGCGCGACTGGACCGAGCGGGGCAACGTGGTGCGGCACAATTTCTTCCATGACCTGGGCATCTTCGGCTACGGCCGGCACGGGGTGCGGGCGGTCTACCTGGACGACTGCGCCAGCGGCACCACGATCTACGGCAACGTCTTCCTGCGCTGCACGCGCGCCGTGCTGATCGGCGGCGGGCGCGACAACCGGGTGCAGAACAACCTGTTCGTGCACTGCGAGCCCGCCGTCCAGCTCGACGGCCGGGGCCAGTGCCTGACCGAGCAGTGGCGGGACATGGTCTACAACACCATGCGCCCCCGGCTCGAGGAGATGAACCACCACCAGCCGCCGTACGCCGAGCGGTACCCGCAGTTGGCCGAGCTGGATGCCGTGTACGAAGCAGGCGAGGGCTTCGCGCCCACCGGCAACGTGATCGTCAGCAACCTCTGCTACGGAGGCCGCTGGCTGCTCACACTGCGCGACGTCGACCCGCATCTGCTGCCGGATGACGGCAACCTGGTCGGCGTGGATCCCGGTTTCGCCGACGAGCCGAACGACGACCTGCGGCTTACGACCGGTTCACTCGCCTACGAGGCCGGCATGCAGGCGATCCCGTTCGACCGCATGGGACCGGCCGCCGAGATCGGCCCCGAACGCTAGATCCCGTCGAACACCCCGCCGAACAGGCCGTCCGGATTGCGCAACGCCTCTACACGTTGAACTTGACGTCGATCACGTCACCGGCGGCGATACGGTAGCCGCGGTCCACCACGCGCAGCAGGCCCATGGTCTTCGCCTCCTGAGGAGTGCGGAACCGGTCGAGCTCGCCGACGTTGAACACCTCGGCCCGGATGAAGCCACGTTCCAGGTCGCTGTGGATCTGACCGGCAGCTTCGTCGATCGCCGCGCCGCCGCTCACGTCCCACACGCGCGCCTCGGTTCTGCCGGCCGTGTAGAAGAACAGGCGGCCGAGCGCCCGGTGCAGGGCGCGGACGTGGCGGTGCAGCGCCTCTTCCGGTGGCGGACCGTCGATCACCACGCCGGGCCTGAGGGTCGAGAGGTTGAGCCCGCGCAGGTACCGGATCTCGTCGCCGGCGAACGGCTCCCCGTTCAGCGGCCGCTCCTCTTCGAGGACGGCCAGGGCGCGGCTCAGCAGGCCGTCACGAGCCGGATCGGCGTGCAGGTTGCGCTCCAGGATCTCGGTGTCTTCGAGCATCCAGTCCAGCAGCTCGTCGGCGGTGATCATGAAGCAGTCGGAGCCGTGGCGCCGTTCCTGCTCGAAGCTGGCGGAGAAGTAGACGCGCCTGGCCGACCGGTAGCGCTCGGCCAGCGCGTCAACGAGAGCGTCGCGGAGCTGGAACCGTCCTCGCAGATCGGCTCCCTGTACATGGATCTTCATCGTCTTCGGATTCTCTGTCCCTGGTTTGCGGCGGAGACCCGGTGGTGAACCGCCGTGCTGGGGTGCCACCGGGATAGTTGTCGGTCTCGCCGGAGGCCGGAGTATACCCGCGGCGACCGAATCCGGCATCTTCATCCGCATGAGCCGTTCCCCCGCCCACGAAGTGCCGTTGCGCGACGGAAGCACGCTGGCCATCGAGATCGCCGAGCCGCCGTTCGATCGCTCCCGCGACCGCTCCGGCGGCTGGGAACGGCTCCGCTCGTGGCCGCTGATCCGCGAGGACCTGATGGAGGGCCGGCTCAACCGCTGGATGCACGCGCCGTACTTCATCGGCCGCATCGACGGCGAGGTCGCAGGCACCATGTGCTACTACGCGCCGGCGGACACCCGCGACGTCGGCGCGCTGGAGTTCGTCTCGACCGAGGAGCGCTTCCGGCGCCGCGGCGTCGGCTCGGCGCTGGTGGGAGCCCTCGTCGACCACTTCACCGCGCAGGGAGGGCGGGCGCTCTACCTGTGTACGGCCAACCCCGTGGCCGGCCACCTGTACGAGAGCCACGGGTTCCGCTACCACGTCGGCGACGGCATGCGCTTCCTGGCTCCGGGGGCTGGAGACTTCGACCGCTGGTGGTTCGACGCCGGTTCGACGACCATCCGCGACGCGCACTGGGGCGACCTGGCGCGGCTGTGCGTCCTGTACAACCACCCCGATCCCGCCTGGCTGCTCAAAGATCCGCTATCGGAGTCGTTCCGGGACACGCGGTACGAGAGTCACTTCATCCGGGTGATGCGCGCGATCGAGGACGACACCGGAGTGTGGGGCAACGGTGCGTTCCTGGTCCTGGAGGCAAGCGACTCCCGCGTGGTGGGCGCGGTCGCGTTCCGGAGGACCGACACCTTCTGCGAGCAGCACGTGGCTGAGTTGAGCTTTCGCATCGGCCGCGCGCACTTCGACCGTGCGGCAGACCTGCTTGATGCCGCCGCCGAGCGCGCCGCTGCGCTCGGCATCGGCCAGTTGGCCCTGAGGGTCGCCGCCGAGGACGACGAGCAGCGCGGCTTGGCCGAATCGGCCGGCTTCGTCGAGGGCGTCCGGTGGCCACGGCGGCTGCGTTTGGGCGGCGCGTTCAGCGACCTGCTGATCATGATTCGCGAGGTGGCGACGCCGGCGGCCCCGAGCAAGCCGCGGGATTCGTTCTACGGCGAGCGGAAGCCCTGGCAGGCGGAGCGCGTCGCGTCTCTGAGGTCCGGACCGGGCTGAACCGCCCAGCGGATCCGGCCGCGCCATGCGCGAGACTTCGCGGAGTTGGACAAGCAAGCTGCATCGAGGCACTCTGCAAGCCGAGTGGACATGCCCGAGGAGGAGATTGATTGCTGAACAGGAGGTGGGTGAGTCGTGAACAAAGTCGAACTCCCTGCCGCAACGCTGCGTGATCTCGTCACCGTGTTCAGACGTTACCCTGACCTGGAGCAGGTAATCCTGTTCGGCTCGCGGGCCACCGGAAGAGCAACCGAACGATCCGACATCGATCTGGCCACTCGCGGGATCGTCGACCGCCACCGGCTTGGCCGGCTCTCTCTCGACCTCGACGAGATCGCCATCCCTCAGGAGTGCGAGGTTCACGCGTACGAGCAGATCGACTACGAACCGCTGAAGGCCCACATCGACCGATGGGGGGTCCCGATCTACGAAGCGAGTACCGGAGCGAGGCTGCGATCCGCCGGCCGATCCTGATTACAGGGCTCGGCGGCGCCTGACGCCGCTTCTGCCCGTCGTGTCCGTGGCCACGTCAGTTGTAGCGGTGGGCGGCGACGAACTCCCAGTCGAGAGTCACGCCCAGGCCCGGCACGGACGGAACGGCCACTGTCCCGTCGGCGTCGATGGGGATGCGCTCCCGGGTGGTCCGCCAGCGCAGCGGCGAGGAGCTGGTCGAATACTCCAGCACTTCGGCGTCGCGGTGGTTGGCCAGGAAGTGGAGGTTGGCGGCGATCTCAATGTTGGTCTTGTAGCCGTGGGTGATCACCCGCTTGCCGCGCTCGGCCGCGGCGGCGGCGATGCGCCTGATATGGGTGAAGCCGCCCACCTGGGTGATGTCGGGCTGGCAGATGTCGGCCTTGCCATGGTCCATCGCCTCGATGAACTCGTCCACGTGGGTGAGGCCCAAGTCGCCCACGCCGAGCGGCACGCCGCGGCCGGCCATGCGCGCGTGGCCGGCAACGTCGTCCAGCGGCAGCGGCGCCTCCAGGAACCAGATGCCGACTTCTTGCAGTACCGGCAGCAGGCGCAGCCCCTCCTCCGCGGTGCGGTAGGCCATCTGGGCGTCGACGATCAGCTTGGCCGCCTGCCCGGCCTCGGCCCGGCCCGCCTGCAGCAGCCGCGCGGTGGCTTCCAGGTCGTCCATCCACCACGGATCGGCCGAGAACTTGAAGTTGCGCAGGCCCAGGTCGCGCGCCGCGGCGACCTGCGCGCGCACCGCCTCTGCCTCCCGGGCCATGGGGTAGATGGTCCCGTACGCCTCGATGCGCTCGCGGCGGCGTCCTCCGAGCAGTTCCGAGATGGGCCGGCCGGCCGCCTGACCGGCGATGTCCCACAGCGCCAGGTCGATGCCGCCGATCGCGTGCATGATCAGCCCGCGGCGGCCGACGTAGTCGGTGGCGTCGTACATGAGTTGCCAGAGCCCCTCCGGGTCGGTGGGATCCCGGCCGATCATCAGCTCGCGCAGCCCGCGGGCGTGGTTGTGCGCCGCGCGCGACCGCACGATGGCTTGGATCGCCGCCGGCAGCGATTCGGTCTCGCCGATGCCGGTAAGCCCCTCGTCCGTGCGCACGACGATCACGCAGTCGTCGTAGGAGCCGTCGAACAGGCCGATGTTGGGATCCTCGATGCGGATGTGCATCGCCTCGATGTCCGTGATCTTCATGTGGGATTCACTCCTCTCGGCTTATGGTCTTGAGACCAATGCGGCCTGCAGCCCCGGCGCACTGCCGGACAGCGTACGGCCATTCCAGGCCATTCCGGTGGAGGCGAGGGCGGCACAGCCGATTGGCTCACTGCCCCGAAGCCGCACCACGGCAGCTCGGCCGCCGGCCTCCAGCACGGACTCGCCGCAGCTCACGGTACCGATCCGTGGGGCGTCGCCGAACAGTATCAGGTCGCGCCGTTCGCCGCGGGTGACGCTTACTGCCTGCAGATCGTTCCGGTCCCCGATCGCGTCCAGTCGCGGCTGCATCTGGTCGCGGCCCGCAGCGGCCAGCACGGTGAGCCCGCGGAAGCGCGTCGCCGGTGCGTCGTTGGCGACAACCACGCGGTACGCCGGGATCTCCGGCCAGTGGGTGCCCCAGCCGCTGGCGGTCGCGGTCTGCGGCTCGCTGCCCAGGGCCAGCAGATGCAGGGTGTTGCGCTCGGTGCGGGAGACCACCGCCTGGCCGTCGACGGCCGGCTCGCCCAGCAGCGTGAAGTTGCGCTCCACCGGCAGCGGGGACGCGAGCTCCACCTCGTCGTAGAGCACGCAGACGTCCGGCCGCAGGAACAGCAGGTGGCGGACCACGCGATCCGCCTCGGCATAGACCGGGGTCAGATCGAATATGGCCCAGTCGATGCCGCCGTCGGCGCCGGGGCAGGAGGATCCGGACGAGGAGGCGAAGTCGACCACCCGGACCGGGAACGAATCGGTGCCGCCGAGCTGGCTGCGCTGGCCGAAGGTGACGGTGCTGTGGCAGAACGTCTCGTGGTACTGGTCGGAGGCGGGGTCGCTGTAGCCGATCATCCCCGGGTCCGGCACCAGCGCCTCGCCCCCGAACTCGAAGATGATGCTGCCGCGGTCCTTGTGGCCGTGGCCGGTCACCTGGCGGAGGGCGTTCAGGCAGAGCAGCGTGTCGCCGGGCCGCCAGCCGGTGCGGAAGAAGGCCATCGGCTGGTCGCGGTAGACGTGCGCGGGCGGAAGCTCGGGTTCCGCCGCGGCCGGCCGGTCGGGCAGATTGATCAGGCAGGTCAGCGTCTCCGGGGGCGAATCCGCGAACGACTCCTGCCAGAACAGCCCGGCGACCGGGTCGCCCAGGGTGCCTGCGAAGAACGCGCAGACCTCGCCCGACACCCAGTGGTAGTCGCTGCCGTCCGAGAGCCCCAGGAAGTGCGGGCGAGGCTCCCATACCGGGCTGTCCCACGTGGAGCGCACGTGCTGGATGTAGCGCATGACGTTGCGCGCGGAGCCGGGGAAGATCTCCTCGATGCCCGCGCCGGTGCAGGCGGCGATGATCGGCTGCGCCTCCACCAGCTCCCGCATGGTGCTGACGCCGTAGCCCGGCCCCTCGCCGCACACTCCCTCCTCGTTCCACGGGCGGCGCGCAAACTCCTCCAGGAAGTCCTGCGTCCACGCGAACAGCCGCTCGTAGGCCGGATCGCGGCGGCGCAGGAACGCCGTCATCATCAGCAGCGGCAGGGCGAACAGGATCCCCTGGTTCATCGCCACGTAGTACGCGCGCCGCTGCTGCAGCTTGTCGGCCGGCAGGTAGACGCCAAGGCGCGCGAAGGCGTCCTCGATCGTTTCGCGCTCGCGGTCGTCCAGCGCGTGGTAGACCATGTCGTACGCCACCGCCACCCCGAAGGCGACGTCGGCGACCACGAAGGGATGGTTCATGTAGCCGGCGAAGCCGCGCGGGTACCAGCCGGTGAAGCTGTCCCAGTACGGGAGGCGGTCGCCGAGGGTCGGCCGCGACACGCAGCCGCCGTGGTCGCCGCGCCAATCGGCGGCGTGCGCGGCGCGCAGCAGCCAGCGCCGTACCGCGACCGCGTAGCGCGCCTCGCCGGTGAGGAGGTGGGTGAGGGCGACCGTGGGCGCGAACATGCGCATGCCGGCGCCCAGCACTCCCTTGGGCTGGCCGATGCCGCCCCCGTAGGCGGTGCCGTAGTAGTTGCGGTCCACCAGGTCGGTGGCGAGCGCCCGGTCCGCCTCCGCGCGGATGCGCGCGAACAGCGCCGCCGCCGGGCCGGAAGCGACCCGTTGCCGGAGCGCCTGGAGGTCGTCGCGGCCGACGAGGAAGCCGAACGGCAGGCCGTCGCGGAGGGGATCGCCGATCGGCGTGCCCGACTCGGACGGCTCGTGGTAGGGGACCTGGCGAACGGTTCGCCGCGCGGTAGGGACGGTGTCCGGGTGGTTGTCGTGCGCCCGCACCAGGCGGACCTCAACCTGGTTGAGCGGCTGCCGGTCGAGATCGGAGTCGCGCCGCAGCAGGATCCAGAACAGGCTGACCAGGACCTCTCGTAACTGCACCCGCCGGCCGGCGACCTCGCGGATGTGCACGTCGACGTGATGCAGGCGCCGCGCGTCGTCAAGCGGTGCGCCGATGGTGCGCCAGAGCTCGTCCGGTTCCAGGTCCCGGCACAGGAAGATGGTGCGTCCGTCGTCGACCGCGGCGGTCACGGTCAGCAGCGTGTCGCGGTCCCAGACCAGCTTGGCCAGGATCTCGCGATCGTCGGTGACGTCCAGGTCGAAGCCGCGCCGCACGGTCAGGCTGCCCGGCCGCTCCTGCATCGGGTAGCCGAACTTGAGCCAGGGGGCGCTGCCGGCATGGTGGAGCCCGGTCCCGGTGTCGAACGTCTGCTCTCCGTAGGGTGAGTAGAGCAGCGGCGCCGGGCCTTCGGGATCGCCCGCGACCGACCACTGCGACGGATGGCTGGCGAGGCGGTGCCAGCCGGCCTCGATCACGGCGTCGCTCTCGTTGACCCGCCACGCCGGCGGGCGGTCGCTCGACTTCGGCGTGCCCACGCCAAGCTCGGCCGGCCACCAGCCCGCGGTGCGCAGCCGCAGCCGCAGTTGGGTGACTCTGGCCAGCCGCTCGCGGTTCGGTGCGCCGGAGCGCGGTTCCAGCGTGTCGGGCCAGAGCTGGATGACGTCCTCGCCCTCCCAGTCGAGCGCGAAGGTGGTCTCGGCGATGACCGACCGCTCCGCATCCAGCAGCTCCAGCGCGATGCGGGCCGCGGTCTGGCGCGGACTGCGGACTGGAAGCGTCAGGGTCGTGGCGCTCCGCAGCTCCCTGCCGTCCAGCGGCAGGCACAGCTCGCCCTGCTCCGGGCGCCATGAGGTGAACGAGGACTCGTTCGTTACGGTGCCCTTATCGGACCTGTTCACGGACCTGTTCATTGGTCGTGTGATCTCCTATCCTTTGTGGCGATCAGGTGTGGTTGCCATGGCCGTAAAGTTCTCCCGGGACATCATCCCGTTGACGGACCTGAAGACCAACCCCGGCCGCGTGGTCAGGCAGGTCGCCGATTCGCGCCGCCCGGTGCTGCTGACCAGCCGCGGGCGCGGCGTCGCCGTCGTGCAGTCCGTCGCCGAATACGAAGCCGCAGAGGAAGAGCGGGAGTTCATGCGGGCGGTCGTGCAGGGCATCGCCGACGTCGAGGCAGGTCGCGAAGTTTCCATCGAGGAGGTCAGGTCCCGCCTCGGTATCGACTGAACCCGGATGGCTGCCGAGATCCGGTTCGTAGAGTCCGCGGTAGCGGATCTCGAGGATCTGACGGCGTGGTATGCGGGGCAGGGAGCAGGTGAAGTCGGAGTGCGCCTGGTGGAGGCAGTCCTCGACCGCGTCGAGCGCCTCGCTGAGCATCCCGAAATGGGCCGAGTCGTCCCGGAGTTCCGTCAGCCTGCGTTGCGGGAGATCTTTCACGGGCCCTTCCGTATCGTATACAGGCGCGACTCCGACGCCGTCCGCGTCATGCGCGTATGGCGGGGCGAACGGCTGCTGAGGCTTGCCGAAGATTGAGCTTCGGCTCGGCTATTCGTGACGGAGCGATGCCCGGTCGCGGAGAGCTGGCGCCAGGTCGGCTTCGATGTGCGCTTCGTCGCACTTCGGCATCAGGACGCAGTCGGGGCTGAGGTTCCCGAATAGCTCGTCGGCTTCGGGAGCCGCCAACGGCCGGCGCATCGCGTCGAGAGGATTGGCCAGCAGCAGGTGGTCGACCGCCAGGGAGCGCGCCACGAGCGGCAGGTCGAGGTGGCGGAGCGCATTGGGCAGGAAGGCGGCCGCCGGCCAGCGGTACTCGGGCACGGTCGCCAGATCCAGGAAGCGGGCGGGGAAGTCGATCGCGGCCACCAAGGTGACCGTGACGGCGTCCGGCTCCGTGACCGCCGGGTCGTCCAGCAGCGCCGCCGCCAGCAGCGCGGCAGCGCCGCCCAGGCCGCGTCCGACCAGCGCCAGCGGCGCGCCGGCGCGCTCCTCTGCCACGGCCCGCACAAGCTCCACCAACGCCCTGGTCTGCACCGCCAGCACGCCGTCGCCGATCGCGCACGCCAGGTAGGACAGGATCCGGTCCATGCCGCCCCAGCCGGCCGCCGCGAACGGCGCCAGCGCCGGGCGCGATTCGCCCCAGCCCGGCAGGTCAGCCACGACCAGCTCCGGCAGCACGGCGCCCGGTGTCCGCTCGAATATGTCCGACAGGCGCGCCGCCAGACCGTTGCGTTCCAGTGCCGCATGACGGCCGCGATCGTCCACGTACACGACCAGGGCGCCGGACCGCGCCGGCGGGCGGGGCGTCAGCACGCTGGCCGGCACCGACAGCCCGTCCGTGGTGACCGCCAGCGCTTCCCGGTAGTCCTGCGACCAGAGCTGGAAGGGTTCGCCCTGCGACCAGCGGGCGGGACCGCCGGAAGTGCCGGCCACCTCACGCGCGGCCTCCGCCAGCGCAGCGGTGCCGAGCCGCTCGGGGAGCTGGGCCGCCTGCCGGCGCGCGAGCGCGGCGTTGAGGGTGTATATGTTCTCGACCGGAGCAGGGTGGCAGCGCAGGTGCCCATACGGGAGCATCGGGAAGTCCACTGGGTCGAGCGCGGGCACCGGGCGCTCCGGCTCGCCGAGCAGCCAACGATTCATCCAGGCGGTGAAGCGGCGCACCTGCGCCAGGGTGTAGTCGTGGCCGGCGTCGTCCTCGAAGAACTCGAAACGCTCGCCGCGCTCCGCAGCCTCGAAGGCGCCGGCGCACAGGGCCGCCAGGCTGCGGCTCCACTCTATGTGGAAGACCTCGTCGTGCCGGCCGGCCATCAGCAGGGTCGGGGTCGGCATGCCGGCCAGGAGCACGTCCACCTCGTCAACGCCCGCGCCGATGCGGTTCCACCACAGGCCCTCCGGACACGGCGCGTACAGGTCGCCGACCGGGTGGTCGGCCATGCGGTTCAGGCAGCAGCTCGGGCCCTGGCAGACGATGCGGTCGTCGAACAGGGTCGCGAACAGCGTGGTGTGGCCGCCGCCGCTCACGCCGCTCATGGCCACGCCGCGGCTGGAGTCCACGTCGCTGCGGGTGGCCAGGTAGTCGATGCAGCGCAGCGCGTCCAGGACAAAGTAGCGGTTCGACGAGTGTCCGGTCAGGTAGGTGCGCACTCCGTCGGCGAAGTGGTCGTTGCCGGGCTTCTTCTCGGAGTCCTGTCCGGGCGGATCGAACAGCACGGCCAGGAAGCCCAGGCTGGCGAACGCCTGCGCGGGAATCTGGTACTCAGCGTGCTGCTTGCCCGAGTGCCCGACCGGCAGCACCACCGCGGGAAACGGCCCCGGCCCGTGCGGGACGAAGACCGAGGCGTTCACCTCCCAGCCCGGGAACGCCTCGAACAGCACGTTCTCGATCCCGCAGTGGCGGGTCTCATGCCGGCTGACCGGCTGCGCTTCCACCACCGCCCCTGACTCCCCGAACGGCATGGGGCCGAACGCCGTGCGGACGTGGTCGCGGACCGCTTCGCCCAGCTCGCGCCAGCGCCCGGCGGCCAGGAGGCGCTCGCGTTCCCGGTCGCGGCGATGCAGCCGGTCGACGGCGCGTGAGACCAAGTGGCGGGTGAGCTCCGTGCGCAGGTCGCCGCCGGCCGGCAGCGGAGCCGGCACGCCAGGCGCGATCACGTTCCGCCGTTCTTCGCGGCGAAAATCGTGAGCTTGGTCGCGTCGCCGATCTGCTCCAGATGGGGACGGCGGCCGGACAGGCGTTCGGACTCGCGGACCAGCTTGAGAAAGCCTTCACCGCGCGCCTCCATGTAGCTGGTGCCGGTGAGGGGGCTCTGGTAGTCGCGCATAAAGCCGGCCAGAAACTGGTTGCGGCGGGCAGGTTGGCACCCCGCGTACAGATTCTCGACGGTAAGCGTGTTGTACAGGGCGCCGGGGTTCTGGAACTCGATGCGCTCGGGGAACAGGCGGATGATGATCTGCGATCCGCGCGCCTCGTAGTCACGGTGGACGACGGCGTTGACGACGGCTTCCTGAAGCGCGGTCTGCGCGTAACTCGGATAATCGCGGCGGCCGTCTCCGTCCTTCCTGGATGCGGTGGGGATCAGAGGAGAAGACCGGAAGTAGGTGAGCACCTGCCCGATCTGCTCGGGCAACGGCCCCGTGATACGCCTGCTGTCAACGGTGTTGCCGTCGGCCGTGTCCTGATGATACGCGGCCAAGTCCACGTACGCGCCGGGCAGGTGCCGCTCCGGCTGCTCCGCGAACAGAAGTATTCCCAGGTGGGTGGGAGTGATACCGGAATCGGTCGAAGCTGCCAGCTTGTGAGTCACGAGCGAATGAGCCCAGTCGTCCGGTCGCGACCAGTCTGGGAAGCGGTCGCGGAAGTACCGCTCCAGCCGAAGATCGTGGAGGTCGTCCAGCGTACTGCCGAACACGGGTCGTTCCTCGATCGGGCTGGCCATGCGGCGGGCGCTCAGCATGCGGGCCAGCCGTTCCGCGGGAATCAGCCGCCGGTGGCTGCCGATGCGGTGGAGGAACCGCCCGTCGCTGGTCTGGTGCACGTCGAACTGTGACGGCGGGATTTCGACGACCAGGCACAGCACCGGCGTCTGTTCGGCGCCGGGCAGGTACTCCCAATTCAGGGCCGGAACGATCATGGGGATGCAGTTGACCGTCGCCGCGTTGATGACGAACTGCTCCAGGAGATCGCGTCTGTTCGGATCGATGCCGACGGGCATTCGGTCGGTATCGCGGACCCCCATCACCACGGTCCCGCCCCGGGTGTTCGCCATGCTCACGAACACCTCGGCGAGCCGCGCCCCCGAACGGGATTCATCGCGTGCGAACGCGACTCGGTTCCCGCGGAATACCACCTCCTTCAGCTCGAGCTCGGTATCCTCGCCGGCCCGAATCGAGGTCATGAGGGCGTTGGTGTCCAGC
Organism: Spirochaetaceae bacterium; assembly: GCA_028818385.1. Next base: position 4,269 of record JAPPNY010000216.1, on the reverse strand, counting down.
ATGATCTCAGATCGTCAGGTGATCTCCTGCTCGGCCCGATCCTGCTCGGCCCGCCACTGCTCGTACTCGCGCTGGCCTTCCTCGCTCAGCGGGTAGTACGTGCTGAGCGAGCCGCCTTCCGCCAGCCTCAGGCGGCTGAACTCCTCCCACTCCTCATGGGCGGTCGTGCCCACGGCCAGGTCGCTGGCCATCTTGCGCGGCACGATCACGGCGCCGTCGTCGTCGGCGATGACGATGTCGCCCGGCATGGCCAGCACGCGGCTGACCGCCACCGGCACGTTGTACGCCCACGGAAACAGCGACGCCTGCGAGGCGTAGTGAGGCGTCGCCCCCACCGTCCAGAGCGGCAGCCCGATGTTGCGCACCTTGGGCCAGTCGCGGATGCAGCCGTCGACCACCAGGCCGACGCCGCCGCGGCCCTTGAGGTACGTGACCAGCATCTCGCCCAGGCAGCCGGTGTAGCGGTCCCCGTACGCCTGCACGACCAGCACGTCGCCGGGCCGGATCTCGTCGAGCACCCGCCACAGCGCGCTGACCTTCTCCGTGTGCTCCTGGCCGATGCCGGAGGCGATGTCCTCGCGCTGCGGCATGAACTGCAGCGTGACGGCGGTGCCGATGATGCTGGTGCCGGGCAGCCGTTGCACCGGCCCCTGCACGAAGCTCTGCCGCACGCCCATGCCGTGCAGGCCGGCCGCGGCGGTGGCGGCCGAGACGCGGCTGAGCTCCTGGATGAGTTCAGGGTCCGCGCGCGGGAAGTCGGGTCCGTGAATGGGCAGCGTCAGGCCGTCCGGCATGTGCTGGGGCCCGACGTGCCGTTCCTCGTGCTCTGACATGGGTGCTCCTTGGCGGGTGACCGGTCGGTCAGTCCCAGGGGGTATGGTAGCCGGGCGCGCCGGCGTGGCGGTTCATCGCCAGGGAGAGCCGCAGCTCGGTGCCGGCCGGCAGCACCACCTGCAGGTAGCGGCCGTCCGTCTCCATCGTGCGCGGTTCGGTGTGGATCTCCGGCGGCGGTCCGTTGCCGATGGCGCCGGGGTAGTCGCTGACGCGTTCCTGAAACCCGGCCTCCCGGAAACGGTGCTCGCCGAAGCCGCCCGCCTGCAGGATCACGGTGCGGTCGGCGAGGCCGCTGGTGTTGACCAGGTGCAGGTCCAGGCTTCCCCGGTCGACCGACGTCACCAGCGCGGCTACGTCGGCGGGCAGACCCGGCCGGCGCCGCTCCGCGTCGAAGTAGCGCAGGCGGCAGTTGAAGAGGCCTCCGTTGTAGATGATCTGCGGCGAGCCGGTGGTGAGATGGACCAGCGCTTCCGTGGTGATCGGGTTGGCGTCCTGCCAGTGGTGGATGTGCACGGTGGTGATGTCCAGGTCGTCGCGGCGGATCTGGTCGAGGCGGCGGCTGGCCTGCGCGTACGCCTGCCCCAGGATCGCCTCGGGGTAGTCGGGGTTGTCCCCGCACAGATAGGCCAGCCACGCGGGCTCGTGGTCGGCGTCCTCCTTGCCGCGCATGGGCATGACGCGGCGCCAGTCGGCCGTGGAGCGGGCGCGGATGGCGAGCAGCCGGTTCCAGTCCTCGGCTTCCTCCGTCACGTTCCAGAGCGCGGCCGGCACGCGGGTCGACATGGGCTGGAAGTCGAACCAGCCGTGATCCCCGTAGCGGTAGGGGACGACGAACTCGATCTCGTCCGGCGGCTGCGTGGCGAAGAACTCCGGCAGGCTCATCTCCAGCTCGGCGTACGGCAGGTCGCGGGCCCTGCTCCCAGACCGCGTCGAACTGCTGGCGCGGCAGGTCCAGGAAGCGCCGTTCGCCCGAGATCAGGAAGGCGTTGAGCGCGGCGTCGACCGCCGCGTAGCCGATGTTGTAGTAGCCGTGCGGCCAGGTCCAACCGTACAGCCCGCCGTACCACTTGCCGCCCAAGTACTCGCCCACCTGGCCGGACTGGCCGATGTTGTCGGGGAGCAGCCCGCCGTTTGCCTCCGCCCTGGCCAGCCAAGCGTCGGTGTACTTCAGGACCCACTCGCGGTAGCGCTCCTCGCCGGTGAGCAGGAACGCGTTGGTGATCAGGCTGGTGGCGCACAGGTTGCCGGCGACGTCGCCGCGCCCCATGCGCTCCTCCATCACCTCCCCCATGCGGCGCGCCAGCGCCGGATCGCGCAGGTCGTCGTAGGAGGTGATGCCCGGCACGTCGTGGTACGGCAGGCCGTAGCGGGACATCCTGGGGGACCATCCGTAGTTCGGTTCGGTGTCACTGAGGCCCCAGCGCGGCCCGCCGGCGCCGTTGTGCGGGGCGCGGATCAGGCGCCGTTCCCGGTCGTAGTTGGGCGCCTCCGGGTCCGATCCCAGGTAGAAACCGGCGAAGCGCTCCGCCCGCTCGTGCAGCAGCGCGTTGCCGGGGTCGGCCAGGCACAGGGCGTAGAAGTAGATGTAGCTCTCCGACTGGTGGAACTGGTCATAGCCCAGCTCGTACTCGCGCGTGACCACGCCGTAGGAGGTGAGCTGCCGGGTCACCGCGTCCCACTGCCGGTGGCTCAGCGGCAGCAGCCGGTCGCCGCCGCCGAGCAGGTAGTACAGCGGCCAGTTGCCGAAGCTCTCGTAGAAGTCGTCCCCGCCGTCGCGGCTGGGGTACCCCTCGGTCGCGGCGTCGCGCCAGATCAGGGTGCCGTCGGCAGCGGTGTACTTGTCCAGGAACGGATCGACCGACGCGTCCAGCAGGTCGAACAGGCGCCGCTCCAGCACCGCCCAGGCGGGGAGTTGCGTGTACGGCGTGGTGGCCGTGATGGAGGTCATGATCCGCTCCTGACGGTCACGTTTCCGGCAGCTCGTTGCGGAAGTTGTCCTCGGGTCCGAACGCTTCCCAGGCACTGTTGAAGAAGGCGCGCTGCGCGTCGGTCAGCCTGGCCATCGTCTCCGGGCCGGGGATGCGGTCGGGCTGCCAGTGATAAGTCGCCGCCCGGTCGTTGTACTTGTAGAACAGACCGTAGCGCGGCTCGTCGGCCTGCCAGCGGTTGGCGCCGTGCGCGAGCGTCTCGGTGAAGATGATCGCCGACCCCTTTGGCGCCGGGATGTTCCGCACCAGCGGGCCGTCGACCGCGTAGAGCCGTGCGCGGTCCTCGTCGGGGACGCGGAAGTCGGACTTGTGGGAACCGGGGATGCAGGCGAAGCCGCCGTCTTCGCCCGTGATTTCCTGCAGCGCGAAGGAGACGACGGTGAGGCCGGTGAAGATCCGGTCGCCCTGCACGTGGTAGCGGAAGTTGACCCGGCCGCCGCGATGGCCGCCGTGCATCTCGAACTGCGGGCAGCCCTTGGAGCGCACGAAGCTGTAGGCGCTCTCCAGGCGCAGCTTGGGACCGATGATCTCGGTCAGCACCTCCATCAGCCCGGGGTGGTCGATCAGCGAGATGAACGGCTCGCCCGCCTCGACCAGGCCCGCGCAGCGGTGCCAGGTGCCGTTGGCGTCGTAACCGTCGGGCGTCTTCTCCAGCGGCTGCATGCGCTCGGTGATCTTGCGCTTGGCCGTCTCGCACTGCTCGTCGGTGAGCACGTCCTCGACAAGGAGGTAGCCCTGCAGGTCGAACAGGTACTTCTGCGTCGCGGTCATGGTACTATTCTATCCTAGTGCCGATACCGGAAGTCAACGCCGCGCCGTCAGGTTGAGGGGGCACGATCTGAACACGAGGGGGAGGAAATGACAAGGCGGATGATACGAGCAATCGGATTGCTATCGAGCGTACTATTGGTCCCGGCCTATGCTGGAGCGCAATCAGATCATTGTAATGCGCTACTGTCTCATGGGATCAACAATGTTAGCAGAATAAAGTCTGCTAATCATGCGGCGTCTTACAACTACCACAAGTACTGCAGGAAAGACATTTCCCAAATGTCGGACGGCAGTGTAAGGCAAGCCCAAGTGAGCATATTCGGCTTTGGCAGTGGGGGAGGTGCATCAAGCTCTCAGATTACAAGAACTGAATTGGAGTCTTGGTGTGAGCGAAACGAAGCCAAGTACGTCAATAGTAACGATCTCTTTTACGAGGCAAGGACGGTTAATGAGTCGGCTTTAGCCGCGTGGAATAGCTGCCAGGACGCAGCGCTTAAGCACGTTGTCATCAGGCTTACTAATAACGCCGCAGAGAACGAATTCATGCACTTCACGGTCGACTCAACGGCTGACAGCGATGTGCATCTCGTATCCGTTTTGCAGAAGGGATACAAGTGCCACATGAGCCTTTTGCAAAACCACCGAGATAGCCGGATTACTGAGAGGATAGAGGCCA
>JAPPNY010000063.1 GCA_028818385.1 Spirochaetaceae bacterium | reverse complement strand
AAATCGGCGGACGCGCCTACTTTTTCTCCACTCCTGCGCGAATATGCCGGGATGAGGGCTCGTCAGGTCACCCTGAACGACAGGCCGTCGATCTCCTTGGCCATGGAGTGAACGTGCTCGGAACGCGACATACCGCCACGTCATAGCCGTCAGCGGACAGTTGGCGCGCGCAAGCCGCGCCGATCCCCCGGCTCGCCGCGGTCACCATCGCAACCGGTCGCGTGCTCATCTCGACCTCCGGGTCAGTGCCACTTGCTTGGGATTCATGGTATAGGATGCGTCTTGGAACAGAAGGACATACGCGCCTCGGGGTGGCTGTTCGCGATCCGGAATCGGTGGTACGCGAGGCTGGTGACCCGGACGCCCCTCGGTTCGCTGATGATCCTTGCCGTGACGGTCATCGGTCTGTGGCTGCTTGCCGTCGGGGTCGAGCTGACCCGGTTCACCTCGACTGCCGCGACCGTGCAGGGTCGTGAACTTCGCGGGCGCGCGCCTCTGGCGGTGCTGGAGTCCGTCGGACGGGACGGGGAGGTGCTCTGGAGGCTGTCCGATGACCAGGGCGCACCGCGCACGGCACGGCTTGTCGATTGGCGAAGAGCGGAGGGCGAGTCGGCAGACTTCGTGGTGCTGATCGCCGATGCGGAGGTCGGAACCACGGGCAACGCGACGGTCGACTTTCCGGACGGGGTCGAAACGATTGCGCAACGGCTCAGGGGCCGCGTGCTCGGTCGAGTCGTCGAACAATAGGCGCCTGGCCGCATGAAGTTTCGGGAGCTCTTCGCCTTCTCCTGGCGAATGACGCGTGGCTATCGATCGACGTTCGTCAACATGGCCATCGCATCATCCGCGGTGTCGGTCCTGCAGATGACGATTCCGTACCTGTTCGCGCTGGTCGTGGACGAGGTCATTCACTACAAGCAGCTCGATCTGGTCCCCTACCTGGGAATCGCCTTTCTCATCCTGTTCTTTGCGATCCAACTGCTTTCGGGCTGCAGCTCCGCCTCCTGGGGCACCCTCAAGGTCGACTTTCACAACGATCTCAAGCAGCGAGCCTTCGAACGGATCATCCGTACCGAAGCGTCCGTGCTCGACGACATGCAAACGGGTGACCTGGTCACAACCATCAACGCCAACATCGCCGGCTTTTCCAATATCGCGCTCTACACACTCTGGACGGTCGTAAGCTCGGCGCTGCAGTTCTCGATCGCGGTGGCCATCGTCGCGACCATCGATCTCCTCGCGGCCGCCGTTCTTGCCGTATCAGGCGTGGCTACGTTGATCGTCGGCATGCTGCGTGGGCGCACATCCCGCGCACACCGTATCAGGCATCGGTCGCTGTATGGCGATTACGTGGCCTTGCTGCTCGAGTTCATCAACGCACGCGCCGAGATACGACGGTTGGGCTCGCGCGCGACGGCCGTTTCGTGGATTCTCAGCAAACACAACACCGCTCTCCGTGCGCTGCTGCGCGCGCTCTGGGTCGACCTGGTAGGGGAGCGCAGCGTGGAGTTCGTCGCCTTGGCGGCGACGCTCGTTCTGTACGGACTCACGGCGGCTCTGGTGGCCACCGAGTCGATGACGCTGGGCACGTTCCTCGCCCTTGTGGAGTACTTCGTGCTCGGCCGCCTGGCCATCGTTCGCATGGGCTGGGGCCACGTGCAGTTGCAGCACGACATCGCCGGCATTACGCGCGTTCACGCAGCCTGGCAGAGACCGGCCGAGGTGACCGGCCCAATTATCGCGCCGGCCGCTGATCCAGGACGATCGGACCAGGGCCGCGCGACGGATGACGGCCGTGAACGGGACGGAGTCGCGCTGGATGCCGTCCGGTTCCGCTATCGGCCGGATGGAGAGGAGGTGCTCCGAGGGGTGTCGTTGCGCGTGGCGCGGGGGGAGCGGCTGGCGCTGGTCGGGCGCAGCGGGGGCGGCAAGACGTCGTTGATTCAGTTGCTGCTCAGGCTGTATCGGCCGGCCGAGGGCCAGATCTTCGTTTCCGGCCGGGACGTACGGGAGTTGTCGCTCGAAGAGCTCCGCCGTGCCGTGGGCGTGGTGTACCAGACCCCGATGTTGTTCGCCGACACCGTTCGCTCCAATCTGGCTCCGCCGTGGTTCGAGGGAGACGACAGCGCGCTCAGGTCGGCGTGCGAGCGCGTGGGACTCGGGGATTGGCTGGGAGCGCTGACCCACGGGCTCGACACCTTGATGGCCGATGCCGCGATCTCCCGCGGCGAGCGACAACGTCTTGCCATTGCCCGCACGATCCTGCGCCGGCCCGACGTGCTGATACTCGACGAAGCTACCTCGGGAATCGACGACGCGCGTGAGTCGGCCGTGTACGACGCGATCTTCGAAGACCTGTCGGGGTGCACCGCCCTGATCGTCTCGCATCGGCCGTCGACCATCCGCCGCGCCACTCGCGTCGCATTCCTCGATGCCGGCAAGATCGCTGCGACGGGGACACATGAGGAACTGCTCTGCGGCAACGCCGATTATCGCGCGCTGGTATCCGCCGACTCCGCGGCTGATGGAGAGACCGGGTAGTGCCTCGCTACGTCGCCGTGCGCTGGAGGCTTCTGAAGCGCTTGGCGCCCTTCCTGAAGTCCGTTCGGCTGGTGCTGGCAGCATCGCTCTGCGTTCGCGCGCTCCAGTTCGCCGCCGCCTTGGCGCCGCCGCTCCTGCTGCGTTCGTTCGTCGACGACGTGATCATCGGACACCGCATAGGCTTGGTGGTGTGGTTGCTGCTCGGGTTCCTTGCCGCGTTCGCGGCGGAGACCGCGTTGAAGGCCGTTGAGTTGACAGCACGCAATCGCGTCGCCGCCCGGCTCTCCCTGCGCATCCGACACCACAATTTCGAGGCTGCGCTGATGACCGGGACGGCGGTAGGCTCCGGGGACCTGAAGCGGTCCGTGGAAGAGGACGTCACCCAGATCGATGGAGTACTGCAGGAGCACATCCTGGGCACGCTGCTGGTCGGCATCCGGCTGCTGGTTCTGGCCGCCATCCTTGCCACCATGAGCTGGCACCTGGCGCTCATCGGCTTCGTCCTGGCGGGTGCCATCAGCCTCGTCTCCGGGCGACTCGCACGAGGGGCGCGCGAGACCGGGGTCGCCATGCGCAGGGCGGATGGGTTGTGGGACAACTGGCTCACCCGCTCGCTGCGGGGCTGGATGGAGATCAAGACGCTGCAGCTTGAACGGCGCCAGACGGATGCGGTCCTGCAGGTTCGTCTTCCTGCGCAGCAGGCAGCCGGAAAGCTGAACCTCGTCCGCTGGAGCAACCGGGCCATGGGTCAGGCGGTCGACGAGCTGGCGACACGCGCTGCGCTCTACTTCGTGGGCGCGGTGATGATCTTCGCCGGTCAGATCACGGCCGGGACCCTGATCGCGTTCGTCCGCTACTACTCCAGCTTCGTGGAGGACGTGCAGGCCCTGCGCGAGAACAACATCGCGTTCCATGAGGCAGCGGCAGCGGTGGAACGGGCCCTTGCCCTGCACGCGGCGCATTCCCTGGAGGAAATCCGCACGCAAGAGTGGGTCAGTCGCCGACCGGCCAAACCAGTCCGCGTCAAGGTGGCGGAAGCCACCTACCGCGGAGAGGGGGGTGTGCCCGTGGTCGAGCAGGCGACGCTCGACATTCGCGCCGGCGCCTTCGTGTGCATCACGGGCGCGAGCGGAAGTGGGAAGACGACGCTGACGCGGCTCATGGCGGGCGACCTTCGACCCACCTCCGGAGACGTCTTGCTCGACGACGTGTCGACGACTGCGATGTCGCGCCGGCACCTGCACGACGCCTTCGCATGCGTCGGCGATGAGAGCTCGGTGCTCAACATCACGATTCGCGACAACCTGTTGTTGGCGTCTCCCCGCGCCAGGGACGGCGAGCTCTGGAAGGCGCTCGCCTGTGCATCGTTTGCGGAGGAAGTGCGGGCGCTGCCTGACGGGCTTGGCACCCTGATCGGGGAGCGCGGCATGAAACTGTCCGGAGGCCAGCGGCAGAGACTGCTGCTCGCGCGTGCTTTGCTGCTCGACCGTTCGGGCCTGCTGCTCGATGAAGCGACCTCGCAAGTGGATCCGCGTGCCGACCTGGAGATCCAGAACTTCCTCAAACGCCTGCGCGGTACCAAGACGGTGATCACGATCGCCCATCGCCTTGCGTCCGTCAGAGCCGCGGAAGCCGTCGCGGTGCTGGAGGACGGACGAGTGACGGCAACCGGTACCCACGAACAGCTCATGGAGGACAGTCCCGCCTATCGCCACCTGTTCGCCAAGCAGGACTCGGCGTGACACGGACGGTGCTCTGAACACAGCATGCACGCGTACGTCATCTTCGCGCATCCCACCCGGCAGTCGTTCAGCGGCTCGGTCCTTGAGGCACTCTGCCGCGGGCTGGCTGACGGCGGTCATACCTTCGAGGTCGGAGACCTGTACGCGATGGGTTTCAGGTCTGACATGACGCTCGCCGAGTACCAGCGCGAGATGAATGTCCACGGCAATCGATCGGACAGTCCTCTTCCCGAGGATGTGGAGGAGGAGCATCGAAAGATCGGCCGAGCCGACGGTCTGGCCTTCGTGTTTCCGGTCTGGTGGAGCGATGGTCCGGCCGTGTTGAAGGGATGGTTCGACCGAGTATGGGTCTGCGGATATGCCTATGACTACGGCATTCCGGGGGAAATCTTTCCGTTCCCGCGTCTTTCGATCGCCAAAGCGCTCGTTCTCTGCCCCGCCGGCAACACGAAGGATGCTTTGGAGCGGTCGGGTGTTTCCCAGAACATGAAGCGGATCTACACGAACGACCGCCTTCATCCAGGGGCCGGCGTGACGCACTGCGAGTTCGTCCTCCTGGCGGGAATGGCGGATCCGCAGACCGCGCCGCAGGCGAGAGAGCGCAACTTGGCCACCGCGTATCGCCTCGGCAAGAACTTCCTCACCGCGGTTGCCGAGTGATCTGCGCTGGCGAAAAGGAGAAGAGGGCCGCGATGAAGATCAGAAGGGCTACGCCTGACGACGTCGATGGGGTATTCGCTCTCGCGTCGGACTTTGCCACTTCGTTTGATGTAGAGAAGAGGCCGTTCTCGGCGTCGTTTCAACAGATACTGACGGATGATCACGCCTTGCTTCTGGTGGCAGCGGACGACAAGGAAGTCGTCGGCTATTGTCTCGGCTTCGAGCACACCACCTTCTTCGCAAATGGCAGAGTCGCATGGGTTGAAGAGATAATGGTGGTCTCATCCCGTAGAAAGAACGGGGTCGGACGTGCATTGATGATGGAGTTCGAGAAGTGGTCAACCGCTCGTGGCGCGAAGCTCGTCGCCCTGGCCACGCGACGCGCGGCCGGGTTCTACCGAGCCGTAGGCTACGAAGAGTCGGCTATCTATTTTCGCAAGCTGTTGTGACGCCCACGTCACACATCGCTCAGTTCAAGGGAGTCTTACAGAATGAGAGGAACAGCGGTCGCGGCGATACGCAAGACCACAACGGAGCACGAGGTTCTGTTGCTGCGCAGAACGCAAAGCAACGCCGGCGAGTGGTGTCAGATTGCCGGGTCCATAGAACCGGGTGAGACGGCGTGGCAGGCTGCGCTGCGAGAGATGAAGGAGGAGACCGGGCTGGTGCCAAGCCGGCTCTATTCCGCTGACCTGTGCGAGCAGTTCTACGAGGTTGGAACGGATTCCATCTGGGTCGCTCCAATCTTCGTTGCGTACGTGGAGCCGGCGGTCACCGTCAGGTTGAACGAGGAACACAGCGAATATTGCTGGGCCTCTATCGGCCGTGCTATCGATATAGTTCCGTTTCCCGGTCAGAAGACGATGCTGATGCACATTCATCACTGGTTCGTGGAGCGTGAGCCATCTCGGCTCCTCGAGATCGATATCAGCGACGTCGTACAGGCGAGATGACAGTAACGAGAGAGTATGCCGCGGAGGTCGTCGCGGCCACGCTCGCGGCGGAGGCCTGCTGCTCGCCCGCAGATATTCGGCGCCTGGGTGTGCACGTCAGGGAGTTGGTTCCGGACCGGCATGACCGCGCGCTGCGCAGGCGTTTTCCGCGGCGAGAGGAGAGCTTGGACATCGTTTCCATGGGCAGAGGGGTAATCGTGACTGCTACTCGGAAGTGGATGCCGTGGGTGAACGGCCTGTTCCGATCTGTGCAGCCGGACGATGCGTACGGAGTGGAGTTGCTCGGCGAGTCGGCCAGACGAGCGCGGGGGCACTCCTGTCGATTGAATGGGCCGTAGCTCTGTCACGTGGCATCCAGCGAGGACTGGCGGCCTGCACCCGCCGTGACGGCCGGATACGCCGTCGAGGTTGGGGGTAAGGAGCTGCTCGAATCCGTGGACCAATCACACTTCCCCAATGCCCGGATCGCTTCCATTTCAGTGCGACAGGGCCGCGACGTCCCTGTCGCAGCCGTCGCGATTCACTGCGAGGAAGTCGTTGGCGTCGCTACATTCAGTACCGACTCTGACTCCCTGTGGCAGATAGGAGTCGACGTGGCCGCCGGCCATAGAGGTAAGGGACTGGGGGCGGCTCTCACCTTCCGGGCCACGTGTGCCGTCCTCGATCACGGCAAAGTGCCGTACTACTCGACTTCGGTTGCCAACATCATCTCGCGGCGTACGGCGCAGTCGGCAGGATTCTATCCGTGTTGGACCTCGGTTTATACCACGGTGAAGTAGGGTGCCTCGGACCGACGTCGACGAGCTCACCTCACGAGCCGGTGCTCTGGTAGCGCTTGATGCTCGCGTTCCACAGCAGGATGCCCAGCGCCAGCGTCGCCGCGGCCACCGGCGGGCCGCCGTAGCGCAAGGCAGGCGCGAAGCTGGCGTCGCCGCGGTCCAGGAACAGGTGCGCCGGGTAGAAGTTGATGAACGCGAACGGCACGACGGTCAGCAGGAGCTGTATCACCTTGGGATAGATCGTGATCGGGTAGCGGATGAACTCCGTGAAGTTGCGGAAGATGCTCTCGCCGATGCCGCCGGCACGGATGAAGCGGAAGTTGAGCGTGCCGATCATGATGATCAGGCCGCTCATGATCATCACGCCGCAGAGCAGCGTGACGGTCAGCCAGATCACGTCGCCGGCTGCCAGGCGGATGCCCAGCTCGCGCAGGCTGACCGTGAGCACGACCAGCCCGATGATGATGTTGCCGAACCAGATGTGGTTGAACTTCATCAGGATGACGTGCACGAGGGTCGGGATCGGCTTGGTCAGTATGTTGTCGAACTTGCCGTCGCGCACCAGGTGCTCGACCGTGAGCAGCGGTGAGCGGATGAAGACGCCGCACGCGCCCCAACTGATCTGGTACAGGGAGACCAGCACCATCACCTCATAGAAGCTCCAGCCGTTGATCACCGGGAATCGGCTCATGATGATCCAGACGTAGGCGTAGGAGGCGATGGTGGTGATGAAGAACGACAGGAAGTCCGTCCAGAAGTTGAGGCGGTACTCCATCATGCCCTTGAGGAGGACCCGCACGTAGGCTCCGTACAGTCTGAGCAGCCTCACGATCTCATCCGCCGTGCACGACGACCTTGCGAATGCCGGTCAGCCACAGCACCCGCTGCAGCAGCATCATCCCGGCGATCCACGCCCACTGCACGGCGATCAGCCATGCAGCGTCGACGGCCGCGATCTTCCCCAGCCACGTCGCCGCCGGAGCGAAGAAGAGCAGCCGGAACGGCAAGTACTCGGCGACGGCCAGCAGCCAGTCCGGGAAGAACCACAACGGGATGAACGATCCCGCGAACAGACTGATCAGCATGTGCAGCAGCGCTCCGAGCTGCCAGACCGACGAGTGCCAGAAGCCGACCAGGCCCAGCACGTAAGAGATCAGGAACAGCAGCAGCGAGGCGCCGGGAACCAGCGCCAGGGCCAGCAGCCCGGCCGCCACCGTCGGCGGCGGCTGCACCCCGATGACGGCGGCCACCAGCACCACCATCGGCGCGACCTGCACGAAGATTCCGTACAGTTTCTGGCCCCATACGGCCGCCAGGTGCGACAGCAGGTGGCTGATCGGCCTGATGAAGTCGATGGCGATCTCGCCGCTCTTGATGCGTTGGTCGATCCGTTCGATCACGTCGGCGCCGATCAGGAAGTAGAGCACCGTGGTCAACGTCACGTAGGTCGTCATCTCGCGCAGCGACACCGAACCGAACCCGGTCTGCACCGCGTCCCTGCCACCGTACAGGGCGCGCCAGATCGCAAACTGCACGAAGATGAACACGATGCGGCTGGCCATGCCCAGGAACGTGTTCAGCCGGTAGGAGAGGTGCGAGCTCGCCTCGTTGAGGAACAGGTGCAGGTAGATGCGGAACCGGGACAGCACGTCTTCGGCCCTACAGGGTTGCGTAGAGGTTGCGGATGACGTGCTCGATGTCCGGCTCCTCGGTGGAGAAGTCGGTCACCTCGTTCGAGCGCAGCAACTCGCCGACGATCGCCGCGGCCTTGGTCCGCCCGGCGTCGAAGGCGATCGTCACCGTGCCGTCACTCGCTTCGACGCTCTTCGCTCCGGCCGCTTCCAGCCGTGCCCGGTCCCGGATCTCGCCCTGCACGTCCGCGGTGATCACGCTGTCGGCCGCGTAGCGCCGTTTCAGCGCGTCGAGGTCGCCGTCGTACATGATCCGACCCTTGTCGATGACGATCACGCGGTCGCAGAGCTTCTCGATGTCGCCCATGTCGTGCGTGGTGAGGATCACGGTCTTGCCGTGCGTGCGATTGACGTCGCGGATGAACTGGCGGATGTGCTCCTTGGCCACGACGTCCAGGCCGATCGTCGGCTCGTCCAGGAAGATGAAGTCGGGGTCGTGCAGCATCGCGCAGCAGAAGTCGGCGCGCATGCGCTGCCCCAGGCTGAGCTGCCGGACCGCCACGTCCATGAACTCGTCGATCGCCAGGATGTCGGCGAAGCGCGCCAGCGCCCGCTCGTAGTCCGGCAGCGGGATGCCGTACATGTGGCGGATGACCTTGAAGGTGTCCGACACCGGGATGTCCCACCAGAGCTGAGTACGTTGCCCGAACACGACGCCGATGTTGCGGGCGTTGGCCATGCGCTGGCGGTGGGGGACGATGCCGCCCACCGAGACCTCGCCGCCGGTCGGCACCAGGATGCCGACCAGCATCTTGATGGTGGTCGACTTGCCGGCGCCATTGGGGCCGATGTAGCCCACCACCTCGCCCGGCTCGATGTCGAAGGAGATGCGGTCGACCGCGGTGAGCACGTCGTACTCGGGCGCGAACAGCCCGCGCACCGCGCCGCCCAGCCCCGGCCGCGGATCGTACCATGGCCGACGGAGTCTCCACGGCTGACGTTCGATGCAGCGAGCCGATGCCTGTTCGTTCACTCGCCGGAGAGCTTCATCGAGCAGATTTCATCGGCAAGCGCTCGAAGCAATTGCAGACGACGGCTGCGAGAGAAAAAGATCGGTGGAACGCGTTGATGATCGCCCGATCAGCCACGGGCGAGTTCGCGATCCAGATCCTCGAAGTCTACCAGAAACGAATCCTTTCCCATGTGGGAAAGTGTCAGCATGAAATCCGTGCGATCCATTCCCGCGATGCGCGCCGCCCACTCTTGCGAGATACGCCCCTGCTGATACCATTGGACAGCGGCAGCCAGTCGCAATTCCCTTTCGAGTGTTCCCGGCGCACATCGCAGCAGCGAACAGACCGAATCCGGTAGTTCTATTCTTACCTGAGCCATGGAGCCGAAATCGGTTGTTGATGCGTCGTTCGGCGGCTGACCGGAGGCACGTTCACCATCTCGACGGGGTCCTTTACGGATCAGTTTGATAGTTGACGTCAGTAGGGTCAAGACGACGGGCTGATTGATTTTCTGGCAAGAGTCGGCTCTGTCACCCAGAACTACACCGGAACCTGTCCGGTAGGGTGATCGCTACCGTCTTCGTCCTGGCCGGCGAAGAGCCGGCGGTACTCCGCGTTCGACTCCAGCAGGTCGGCGTGGGTGCCGGTCGCGACCAGCCGGCCGCGGGCGATCACGGCGATCGAGTGGGCGTTGAGGACGGTGGACAGCCGGTGCGAGATGGTGATGACGCTCTTGCGGCTCCGCAGCCGTTGCAGGGAGTCGTGGACCCTGGCATCGGTCCGCGGATCGACCTGGGAGGTCGCCTCGTCGAGCATCAGGATCGGCCGGTCCGAGAGGATGGCGCGCGCCAGAAGCAGCCGCTGCCGTTGTCCTCCCGACAGCTTGGTCCCCCGTTCGCCGATGAGCGTATCGAGCCCGTCGTCCATCGCCTCGACCTCGTCGTTCATCACGACGATCTCCAGGGCGCGGCGCAACTCCTGGTCGCGCAACGCCGCATCGGCCAGCAGCAGGTTCTCCCGCACCGAGATGTTCAGCACCGTGCTGTCGTCGCCCACGTACGCGAAGGTGTCGAACCGCTCGCGCTCGCTGAGCGACTGGATGGGAGCGCCACCGACGAGCACCGATCCGCTGTCGGCGGCCAACTCCCCGGAGAGCACGCGCGCCAGGGTCGTCTTGCCGCTGCCGCTCTCTCCGACGATGGAGAGAAACGCGTTGCCGGGCACCGACAGGTCGATGCGGTCGAGGATGGGTTCCCCGGTTCGCGCTTCGGTGGGGAGGCGCTTACCGAAGCTGATTCGCTTCGCGACGATCGCAGGCGGCAGCGCCCGCTTCCGGGAGGTCGACGCGTACTCCGCGCGGAGCGCGCTTCGGGACGGCAGGTCGGCCCCCAGATCCAGGGCGCGCCGGATCGGTGCGCGCGAAGCCTGGAAGCTCACGTCACTCGCCCGCAGCTCCTGGATCGCCTCGGCGAAGGCGACGTAGTAGCGCACGAATGCCAGGAGCACGCCAGCCGTGATGAAGCCGCCGAATATGAGGAGCGCGCCGATGAAGTACAGCAAGGCCTGAGCGGCGAGCCGGTCGACCGCCCGCCCCACCGCTTCCGCGCCCCAGAAGTAGAACTGCGCGGCGCTCATCGCGTGCTGCACCGGCTCGTATTGCC
This sequence comes from Spirochaetaceae bacterium, assembly GCA_028818385.1. The sequence goes on along the minus strand of JAPPNY010000063.1, from coordinate 8,288 downwards.
GCCGCATGGCCGCCAGCTCTCGGCGTTCGAGCTGCAGGGCCTTCGTCTCTCGCCAGCGCCGGATCGACTCGTGCAGCCAGTCATCGAAGTTTCCCATCGCCGCCCGCTGCGTGGCTCCGACGTGCTTGGCGCCCTTGGAGAAGAAGCCGACGGCGAACGTCACGATCACGGACACAACCAGGCTGATGAGCGCCAGGTGCCAACTCAGGATCACGAGCAGCACGGCAAGCGCGGCTATCCGCACCACGACGAACGTCGCCTGGATGACGTGGCTGTCGAACGCCGGCCCGATCTGTTCGACATCCTCTTCCACGGCGCGCTTGAGGTCGCCCGATCCGGCCGAGCTCGGCTTCCGCAGGGCAGCCGCGAAGTTGCGGTGCCGCAGCCGTACCGTCATCCCGGCCAGCATCCGATTCCGAGCCGACCGCTCGACGACCATGGCCCCCGTCTCGGCCACGTACACCAAGCCGAACGCGCCGAGCAGCCAGGGCAGAAGGGAGGCGCTGCCGGCTACCACCACCCCGTCGACGAACTCGCGAATCAGCAGCGGCGGGATGAGCGCCAGCGCCACCAGCAACGCCCGCACCCCGACCAGGGTCGCGACCGCTCCGCGCAGCAGGCGCACCTGCCGCTTCACGGCGAGGAGCAATTCGCGGCGCGCCCGGAGGGCGTCACGCAACCACGTCATGGGCCACCGTGACCGTTACGCTGCTCGGTCATGAGGTTCCGATACACCGCGGACGTCGCACGCACGTGGTCATGGCTGCCGTCGGCGACGATCCTGCCGTCGTCGAGCACCACGACGCGGTCGGCTCTCCGCGAAGTGGCGAGTCGGTGCGTCACGATGAGGAGGGTGCGGTCGGGGAGCCGGCCGCTCAGGGCTGCATAGATGTGCGACTCACGCGCGTCATCCACGCCGGATGTCGCTTCGTCCATGATGATGACGTGCGGCTCGCGCAGGCGCATCCGCGCGATGGCCAGGCGCTGGCGCTCGCCGCGCGAGAATGTGGCTCGCTGCTCCACAACCGTGTCCAGGCCGCTGCTCTGGCGCGACAGCCACGCCGACATGCCCACGGCGTCGAGCGCCGACTCCAGATCCGCGTCCGAGCCGGCGAACCATGGCGGCGACAGGTTTCGCCGTACCGTGTCGGGGAACAGAATCGGATCCTGATACACCACGCCGACCATCTGGCGAATCTGTTCCAGGGAGTACTCGTCGAGAGCACGCCCCAGGATCGACACCTGACCGCTTTGCGGGCGATAGAAGCGCAGCAGGAGCTGAATCAACGACGTCTTGCCGACGCCACTCCTGCCGACCAGGGAGATGCGCTCGCCCGGCTCGGCGCTCAGGTCGAGACCGTCGAGCACGGTGGCAGCTTCGGTGGAGTAGCGGAAGCGAACCGCGTCGAACTGAAAGCTGCGCCGACCACCGGCCGTATGGAGAACCGGGACCGGCGGCATTCCCTCGGACAGGGAGCGAATGCGCTCCCACGAAGGCGCGATCGGCGGGGCGGCCGGGCCGGGTTCCGGCACGTCGCTCCCGGCCGTTCGCGTCGCCGCAGCCACCGGACCGGCGACTTCGCGCGATCTGGCCAGCATCTGCTGCAAGCGTCCCATGCGTACGTAGAAGGACTGCACCCAGACGTTGAGCCTGCCGATCAGCGAGAGGGCGATCCGACCGAGGGTGAGGTACTCGATCAGTGCCAGAAACGTTCCCAGCGTCATCGATTGCACGACCACCAGGGTTGCTGCCCAGCCGTACATCGCGATCGTGGCTGCCACGACGACCAGCTCGACCGCCCGCTCGCCGGCGAGCTCCGCCCACCATGCCCTGACCAGATTCCGCAACATCCCGTTGTGGCGGTGGAGGAACCACTTCGTCACCGTGTCCTGGGCGCCGAGCCGCCGGATCTCGCGCCGGCCCGTGATGACCTCGTAGAGCCACGACACGTAGTGGCCGTATCCCTCGCGCATCCGCCCATACCGCGCGTGCACGAGCCGGCCCGTGTTGCGGGTAGCCACGTAGGTCAGGATCCCGCACACCACCAGGATGCCGGCCGCGATCGGGTCGATCGTCGCGACGATGGCGACCGAAAGGACGAACTGGACCACATTCGCGACGCCGATGGCCATGCCGTGATGTGCGAAGTTCGTGAAGGCCGCGATGTCGTTGTTGATCGTCGTCACGACGTCGCTGGTTTCGATGCCGTCCAGAATCCTCGGTTCCAGGTGGGTCACGTGCTCGAACGTGTGCAGGCGGAGGAGGGTGTGGAAATCCGTCTTGAGCAGGCTCCAGCACCCCATCTCGATCGCGAACAGAAGCTGCCCGCCGATCAGCAGCAGACCGAACAGGATGCCGAGGTAGGGAACCAGCTCCAGGTCGCGGTGATAGATGACCTCGTCCACGACAAGCGCGAACAGATACGGCAGTGCCGCCAGCATGACGGACCCGCCGAACACGCATAGCCCCATGTTCAGGAACGTGCTCCGGTAGGCTCGTGTCATCCGCAGGATGAACGGCAGCAACTGCCGGAACCGCGCGGTCCGGTCCCCCTTCGAAAGGCGGCCGGAGCCCATCAGCGACCACCAGCTCACCGCGCGCGTCTCCCCAGTGCCCGGCTCCGCACGCGGTCGAGCAGCGTCTCCGTGCCTGCTGCCAGATCGACCGTGATCGCGTCGCCTTCGCGTGGCGAGCGCGTCGCGTCCGCGTCGTCTGTACCCTCTACCCTCACGACGAAGCGCGCGGTGTCGTCACCGCCGGACTCCTCCCAGGAGACGAGCGTCCCTGGTGAAGCCACGCTCTGGCCGGCACGCCAGGGGATCTCCCCGCCGATCCCGATGGCCCGCAGCATCGACGGTTGCGCGGTCCCGACGAGCATGGAGCCGTGCCGTTCCACCGGTACGGTGACGTACCGTGTCAGCTCGACGCGGGTCGCCACGAGCCACGCGCACACCACGATGCCCCCGAACACCAGCAGGAATCCGGCCGGCGTGCGTACGAGCAGCCGCGCGTACCAGGAGTTGCGCCGCGCGTAGAAGCGACCCGCAGACGACACGATCTGAGACTGTACTACGGAGACGACACTCGCGAGGTCGAACACGGTCCCGAGCATCAGGTACATCGACTCGGTGGCCGCGACCGTGCGCTTCAGCGGTTCGGTGCAATGAAGCCGCCGGTCGGCACCAGGATGCCTACCCGCATCTTGATCGTGGTCGACTTGCCGGCGCCGTTGGGGCCGATGTAGCCGACCAACTCGCCCGGCTCGATGTCGAACGAGATGCGGTCGACCGCGGTGAGCACGTCGAACTCGGGCGCGAACAGACTGCGCACCGCGCCGCCCAGTCCCGGGTCGGCGTCGCTGGCGCTTGAACTCGCGCGCGATGTCGCGGACCCGTATCCCCGTGTGATTCCCCGTCACCGTGGTGGCCGTTGAAGCCGCGGACTCTACCACGGCGCCCGCGTCGGGTTGCCCGTCCCGGACCACGGCCGGTAGGCTCCCCGGACGCGATGAGCAAGCAAGTGATCGCCCTGAGCCTGCGCACGGCGGCTCGGCTGCCTTCCATTCCGGAGACTCAGCGCCAGGTGAGGGAAGGCCGCCTGGACGCCGAGACGCGGCTTTCCATCGCCGATCTGGAGGCGATGAAGCACGCGTACGCGTTGGCGATCGTGACCACCCACGAGCGGTGGGAGGTAGTGGAGGTGCTCGACGCCCTGGGACTCGCCCCCTACTGCCCGGCCGAGCACATCGTCGTGTCGCCCAAGGGCAAACGACAGGACCTGGAGCACTGGCGGCGCTGGCGCGCGGGCTTCGCGGAGGCGGGCGCGCCGCTGGTGGCGGTGATCGACAACTCCGAAAAGGGCCCCGGGTCGGTGCTGTGGCCGCTCAGCAACGCCCGCGACTTCGACGACGTGAACCTGTACTACTGGCCGTATCCGGATGTCGTGGAGGTGCAGCCGATGCCGGAGGCCATCCGCATTCGCGGGCTGGCCGACACGAAGGAGTACCGGCTGGCGACGCGGGGGTAGCCCCGGCGGGCCGGCTCAGTCGGGGATCTGGCTGGCGGCCATGCCGATGCAGTTGCCCTGCGGATCGGCGAACAGCGCGAAGGTCACCGTCTTCGGAATGGTGGTCACGGGTACGATCACCGTTGCTCCCAGCTCCACCGCCCGCTTGAGGCTTGCCTCGATGTCGTCCACCTGCACGTAGAAGGTGAGCGCGGTGGGGCCGCCTTCCTTCATGTGCATGATGCCTCCGTTGATGCCGTCCGGATCGTCCGGTGCCTTGGTCGTGATGACGCTGTAGTCGATCGCGTCATGGACGTCCATCTGCCAGTCGAACAGCTCGCCATAGAACGCGCGCAGCGCCGCCGGATCCTGTGACTGTATCTCGAAGTGAACGACCGGGTTCTTCATGGGTGTCCTCCTTGGGGTTGGTCGAGTCCGTGTTCCCGCGTGACCTGCAGGCGCTGCGCCAGGTGCCGCATGCGCGCAGGCCCGGCGGTGCGCAGCAACGGCTCCGCATAGACCGTGCCGCCCCGCTTGACGGAGCCGGTCAGGAGCTCGACCAGGTGCGGCAGCGCCGGACCCGCCATGTGCTCCTCGAAGTTGTAGGTGAACATGCGCCGCTCGGTGCCGCCGCCCCAGGAGCTGTGCTTGGTCTTGTGATTGAACAGCAGCATGTCGCCGGGGGTCGAGGCGATGGCGTAGCCGGGCAGGTCGCTGCCGTCCATGCCCCAGAACTCGTCGCTACGGGCGTGGAGGGTGAGGGGCACCGCCCGGTGGAGGCCGTCCGCGTAGCGGTCGCCGGCGTGGTAGCTCCCCGGGAACACGCGCAGGCAGCCTGAACCGGCGTCCACGGGGTCGAGGTAGAAGGCGATCTTCAGCGAGTGGTACGGATCCGCGAGGTCGTGGTCGGAGTGCCAGTTGGTGTCGCCGACGTAGTAGTTGCCGTCGCTGCCCGCGTAGTTGTAGTCCTGCCCCAGCAGGCTGGCGACCACGCAGTCGATGCGCGGATCGTCCAGCAGGCCGCACAGGTACTCGTCCCGGTCCGCGAACGGGATGAGCATCGAACGTTCCCGGTGGTCGTGGACGCGGCCGCTGGCGGCCCAGATGCGCTCGAAGGCGGCGGTGATCTCGCCGACCTCGTCCGCGAACAGCGCCGGGAAGCGCAGGAATCCGAAGGTCCGGTAGAAGGCGAGCTGCCGGTCGTCGAGTATCATGGATCGAGCGTCTCGGTGCGCTGCCCCAGTATTTGCTACCCTGTGCCGGGCAGGCAACCCAGCGTGGGGCGAGGAGGAACACGATGAAAGGCGTCGTCTTCACCGGGGACCGTGGACTGGAGGTTCGCGAGTTGCCGATTCCGGAACCCGGACCCGAGCAGGCGCTGGTTCGGATGGCGGCCTCCTCCATCTGCGGAACCGACATGCACTTCTACCGCAAGAGCTGGGACGAGCTGGTGGAGTTCCGCGAGTCGTTCAACGGGTCGCCCGACACCATTCCCGGCCACGAGCCGTGCGGCGTGGTGGAGGCGGTCGGCGCCAACGTCACCTCGGTCGCGCCGGGGGACCGGGTGACCGTCTACCAGCACGTCGGCTGCGAGAGCTGTGGCTACTGCCGCCGGGGCGAGGTGATGTTCTGCCCGGAGCGAACGGGCTACGGGTCCGTGCACGACGGCTCGTCCGCGGACTACGCGCTAGCGCCGGCGCGCAACTGCATGCGCATTCCGGATGCGCTGAGCTTCGACCGCGCCGTGGTGCTCTCCTGCGCCGGCGGCACGGCGTACCAGTCGATCCAGCGCATCGACCCGTCCGGCGCTGACACCGTGGGCATCTTCGGGCTCGGCCCGGTGGGCCTGTGCGCCGTCGCGTTCGCGGTCGCGCGCGGGGCGCGTGTGGTGGGGCTGGACCTGCAGCCGGAACGGTTGCGGCTGGCGCGGGGCATGGGCGCCGAGCGGGTAATCGACGTCTCCTGTCAGGACGCGGTCGCCGAGCTGCTGGAGATGACCGGCGGACGCGGGCTGGACGCCGCCGCCGACTACTCGGGCAGCCCGCGGGCGCAGCAGGCGATGGTGGCGGCCGCCGGCAAGTGGGCGCGGCTGGGGCTGATCGGCGTCGGCGAGCCGTTCGAGCTTGACGCGTTCCGCGGCATGATCATGCGCCAGCTCACCCTGATGGGATCCTGGATCTACAACCTGGGCCAGTTCGAGGAGATCGTCGATCACGTGCTGGAGCGGGACATCCCGCTGGAGGAGCTGATCACCCATCGCTATACGATCGACCAGGCCGAGGAGGCGTTCCGGGTGTTCGACGCGGGCGCGACCGGCAAGGTGGTGTTCACATGGGAGTCCTGAGCCCCGCACAGATCGCCCGCTTCCGCGACGACGGCTTCCTGGTCGTGCCGGACCTGATGAGCAAGGACGAGATCGACGGGCTGGCCGATGCGGTCCGTTCCGAGTTCGTGACGCAGCGCCACATCGGCGTGGGCAGGCACTTTCCGGATCCGGGCAAGTACACCCTGTCCGAGGACAGCCTGCGGCTGGCCGACGTGCGCCGCGTGGTCGATCACCCGCAGGTAACGGCCGCCGTCTCCGAGCTGCTGGAGGACGAGATCCGCATCTCGGCCTTCGTGATCTACGCGATGCCGCCCGGCAGCCAGGGCACCGGCGGCGACTATCAGGGGACGCACGAGTCCGCGCATTGCGACTACAAGCCGTACCGGCCGGTCGGCTCCTCGATGCGCTGGCTGTTCGTCATCGTGCCGCTGGTCGACTACACCGAGGAGATCGGCCCGCTGCTGGTGTCACCGGGATCGCACAAGATCCCCAGGCTGGCGCGCCGGGGACGGATCACGCACGTGGAGCGGGCGCGGGGCGACCAGCTCCGGCCGTTCCAGGACACCAGGCTGCGGCGCGGACAGGTCGCCTTCATGGACATGTTCACGTGGCACCAGGCGTTCGGAAATCGTTCCGAGACGCTGCGCTTCGGCGTCTACAACAAGTACCGGGCGCGCAGCGCGCCGCCGGGTTGCGGGCCCTACCTGTTCCGCGAGCACTCGGCGGAGCTGTTCGACGCCGCCGGCGCGGAGTTGCTGGAGAACCGCATCGAGGGCCGTGTCGCGCAGACCAAGCTGCTGTTGGAGGAGGCGGACCGGTTCCTAGTCCTGGACGGGCCGGACGGGTCGCCGGCGGTGCCCGGCGGGGCGGCGCAGCCGGCCATGAAGCGGGTCGGCACCGACGACGACAACGTGATCGACGCGCTGATGGGCGCCGCGCGTCCGCAGCTCGGCGGCGATCTGCCCTGGGTCAGCTACGTGGGCGACTACCTGGTGGGCGACGGCTCGGCCGACGTCTGCCGCGTATACGCCTGCCCGCACGAGGAGCTGACGCGCGATGATGGCCCGGCTCCCGCCACCGCGAGCTGGCACTTCTTCGACCGACTCGGAGCGGAGACCGGCACCCCGTACCTGAAGGAAGCGGCGGAGCGATGGCTGACCGAACCCGTCGTGCGGGGCATCGGCCAGTCGAACGAACAGGCCAAGTTCACACCGTAGCACCCTGAGGTATCAGCATGAAAATCCTGGTCAGCTTTTCCTTCACCCCCGCGCAGCGCGCGGAGCTCGATGCCGTGGCCCGGCGCCACGGCGGGCACGAGGTGACCCACACCGACGATCCGGCGGTGGCGCTGGCGGCGGCGCCGGAGGTCGAGGTGGCCATGGGCACGCTCACGCCGGACGTGTTCCTGGCGGCGCGCAACCTGAAGTGGGCGCACTCCTTCAGCGCCGGCCTGGACATGGTGCTGTCCCCGGAAGCCGCGGCGCTGCCGTTCACCCTGACCAACATGGCCGGCAAGTACGCCGCGCAGGGCGCCGAGCACGCGTGGGCGCTGCTGCTGGCTCTGAGCCGCGGCGTCGTGCACGCGGCGTCCACCCGGCGTTGGGAACAGGCCACGGTCATGTCCCTGAGCGGCGGCACGCTCCTGATCATCGGGCTGGGGGGATTCGGTATGCACACCGCGCAGCGCGCCGCCGGCTACGAGATGACCGTGCTGGCGCTGGACCCGGTGAAGAGCGCCGGGCCGGCCCCCGACGGCGTCGCCGAGTTGCTGCCGCCGACGCGGGAGCACCTGCACGCGTTCCTGGCGCGCGCCGACGCGGTGGCGGTCACCTGCCCGCTGGTGCCGGAGACGTACCACCTGATCGGCGCCGAGGAGCTTGCGCGGATGAAGCCGACCGCCTACCTGGTCAACGTCAGCCGCGGCGGCATCATCGACGAGCCGGCGCTGATGGCGGC
>JAPPNY010000029.1:2834-19483 GCA_028818385.1 Spirochaetaceae bacterium | reverse complement strand
TCGCCCCATGATCCCAACCTGCCTCAAACCGTCCGCCCCGGCTGAATAGTTACCACGGACGTATCAATCCCGTAGCGTTGCGTCATGAGGCTGGTTGCGGAATGTCGCCACATCGAACGTGCCGTGGCCGCGCCGCAGTTTGGTCCGCAACGGCGCGAGCCGCGCATGGTCGACGCGGCGTGGGCGCAAGAGAAACCCGTCAGGGCTCTCCTCGAGCTGGAGGTGGTCCCCGGCTTTCGCTCCGAGCGCATCCAGGACATGCGCCGGAAAGGTCACTTGACGCTTCGCGGTAACGCGTATCAGCACAATCGCCGTCTCCTTACCAGTTCATTACCAAAGTAAGGAGAAATCGTCAAGTCCAGAGATGCCATCGCGGCCAGCGCCGCAACGGTGGCCGCCCCGCAGGCGGTCTTCATGGTCGCGAAGTCCTGGAAGCCGGCTTCGAACTCCCGCGAAGACCGGGTCACGGTCGCGCAGGCGACCGGACGGTCTCCTCGACTCGGACGCGCGCTTCCGAAACCCGCCGGTAGCGGTCCAGGAAGCACGCTCTGGTCACGTGCAACCGCGTCGATCAGCAGGTTGTCTGGGAAACGCGCCTACGGAGAGGACCGCGCGCACCAAGTCTGCCCTCCGGGAGATGCCGAGCTTGACGTGGACGCGCTTGAGAAGTTCGCGTACGGTGGCTTCCCTCCGTTTCGTAGCCACGGCTATCTCCCGAGCGGTAGCTCCTTTGGCAACTGCTATCGCCACTTCGCTCTCGGCTGGTGTCAGGCCGAGCGCTGGGGCGACGTGCTTGAGGTCCGGCTTCGCCGCTGGATCGACGATGAGCACCGATGTGGCGACGGGCTCGCTTCTGTTACCGACGCCGCAGGCGACCACCGGCGTGACACGCAGCGTGATTGGTGGCAGGTGGGGAGACCGCCGGACGGTCATGGAGCCGACGGCCGTAGCCATGGGTGAGGTCCATGCTCGGGCCAACAACCGGTGGAGACGCGCGTCTTCTTCCGGCAGCCGAGCATGCAAGTGGCCGTTTCGATCCTGCAGCAAGCTGTCGCGACGCTGAAGGAGGGAGCGGGCAAACGAGTTGGCATGCACGACCCTGCCACGCCGCTCCACGCAGAGCACGCCTGCCAAGTCGTGGTCGAGCAGTTCCTCGAACGCGGCGCTCAGTGCTCGGGCGCCGGCGAGTGTGGCACGGACCCGGATGAAATGGCGTATATGGGGAGAGAGGCGTCGGATCAGGTCCAGCTGATCGGACTCGCAGGTAATCGGCCCGCCCATCGGATCATGTCCAACCCCGTGGGGTGACTGCGCACCCGCAGTAGGACGTCGCACCTCGGGGGAGTCAATCTGTGTACGGCGAGGCTTGGGATGCTCGAGATCCCCTCCGTGTCGGAACGACCAGTCCATCGCCCAGACAGCCTCTTCCTGACCCTGGCCACCGGCGATCACCAGATCCGTGCCGGAGATCCCGCACGCTTCTTCGATAAGCATCGATGTCTCCGGCCACTGGGTGTCATCCAGGGTCGCTTCGTGCAACGAAGCGACGATGCGATCGAAGCGGTCCAGACTGTTCACGGTCGGCACAGGTCGACGGGGCACCACCAACGTCGCGCCGCTCCTGTTCTTCACGGCTGCACTACGGCGGTGATCCCCAGCCACTCTCGACTGTATCGAGCAGATCGTGAAGTGTGCGTGACAATGTCCTCGACTTTCGTGACAACGCCGTGAGTTTTAGTCGACGGCCGGCATTCCGTCGGCCACTCTGGAAGGACGGTGGTCGACTACCGTTCGTGTTGGCCGTTCGGTCAGCGATCCTCCGGCGCCGGCATGAAGTAGCCGACGCTGCGCCGAGTAACGACGTATGCCGGGTTTGCCGCATCTTCACCCAGCTTGCGGCGCAATCTCTTCACAAACGTACGTACCAGTTCCGAGTCGCGAGCGTTTGACCTGCCCCACACTTGGCGAAGCAAGACAGCGTACGTCAGTACCCGGCCGGCGTTGAGAGAAAACAAGCGGAGCAACTCGTATTCGGTGGCAGTCAACGGCACCGGTCGGCCGGCCACGGTAACGCGGCGCTGCCCGTAGTCGATGGCAAGCTCCCTAACACAAACCGCTCGGGCTGTGTACGTCGGCGCAGGGCTGCATGCACTCTGGCCTTCAGTTCGGTCGCCGAAAACGGTTTGACAATGTAGTCGGCGGCTCCGAGTTCAAAGGCCCGCTCAATCGCCTCGTCCCTTCGATATCCCGAGATGAAAATGACCGGTATATCGGCCAGTTCGGGCATGCGTTCCATCAACCTGATCCCATCGATCTCCGGCAACACGAGGTCCAGGAGGATCAAATCCGGCCTCTCTATCCTGATCAGGCGGGACAGATCCTGCGGGTCTCCGGTCACCAAGATGGTGAAGCCCACCGTCGCGAGAGCGTTGCGTACGTATCGAAGGGTCCGCGGGTCGTCATCCACGACGAGGATGCGCGCATCGTCTCGCGATTCGGGACGATTTCGGAGCTCATCGGTCGCCATGGGGCCAGCAGTCTCGCCGGCCGCCGGAAGCGTGAACGTGAACCGACTACCCTGGCCCGTCCCGCCACTCGCGGCGCGTATACGGCCCCCGTGGGCCTCCACTATTCCCTTGCTGATGGCTAATCCCAGGCCGACGCGTCCGCTCTCGCTCGGGACCTCCGCAGCGCCACCGACATACTTGCGGAACAGATGCGGCAGCACCTCCGGGCGTAAACCGCGACCTTCGTCCGAAACTGAGATCGCCACATGAACACCGTCGCGCCGCGCGTCGACCCGGATGGTCGATGACTCTGGAGAGTGCGTAGCGGCATTGGAGATGAGGTTGTTCAGGACCTGAACGATGCGATGCTCGTCCGCCATCACCGACGGCAGGCCCGGCGGCAGATCGATGTACAGGGGATGCCTGCCACCGCCGCTCACGAAGGTGTTTCTGGCTTGGTCCACCAAGCCGGAAACCTCCACCGGCGCCGTCGAGACCGATAGCGTGCCGGTCTCGATGCGACCCACATCCAGCAGGTCGCTGATCAGACCGTTCATGCGATCGGCTTGTTCGTCGATAATGCGGAAGAACAGACGGACCTCGGCTGGGTCCAGGACCGGCGGGTCGCCCAGCGCGGTCGTAGTCGATCCCTTGATGGACGTCAGCGGCGCGCGCAGCTCTTGGCTCACCATGGCCAGGAACTCCGCCCGTAGCCGCTCCAGATCCTCGAGCGGCGCCAAGTCCTGTATGGTGGCCACCACCGACTCGACGACCCCTTCGGCGGTGCGGATCGGCGTGGCATTGACCAACGTCGTGACGTGCCGGCCGTCGGGCACCGAGAGCACGACTTCCGCGGCGCGCACCGTCTCTGCGTTGCGTAGCACTTCCGCGAACGGCAGTGCATCGAGGGCGAATTCGCGCCCGTCGGAGAGGCGGCATGTCATGATCTTCAACAGGTCCGCCGTGCGTTGGCCCGCAGAGAGCAGGCCGTCGAGAATTCGCCTGACCTCGCGATTGAACGAGATCGCCTCGCCGGTCCTGACATCGAAGACCGCCACGCCCACCGGCGCGGTGTCGATCAGGGCCGCGAGGTCGGAGCGTGCCCGTTGCTCGGCGCGGTGCCTGCGGGCGTTGGCGATCGCCGTCGCCGCCTGCGAGGCAAACAGCACCAACACCTCCTCGTCCTCGTCGGTGAACTCCCGCCCACCCTCCTTTTCACCGAGGAAGAAGTTGCCGACCTGCACGCCCTGATGCCGCATGGGCGCCCCCTGAAAGGAGTGAATGAACACCGGCTCAGCCGGAATTCCCAGCGCGCGTACGTAGGCAGGCATGTCCGTGAGCCGCAGAGGGTCCTCCAAACCTCGGAGCTGCTCGTAAATCTGCATGTGTTCCGGCCACTCTCCTAACAGCCGTTCTTGGTCCGCCGAGAATCCAGACATAACGTAGTCCTCAATCTGTCCCGTGTCGTCGATAGTGATGATCACGGAGTAGCGGGCTCCGGTGAGCGAGCGGGCGGCAGCGGCGATTTCACTGAGGACCGTGTCGATGTCGAGAGTGGCGCTGACTCGCAGGATCGCCGCATTCAGCTCGCCGTTGCGCTCCCGCACCGCCTTGATCTCTCTACTGAGCTCCTCTGCACTCTTCATTTACCCAACTCTCAGGAAGCCTCCGATGTATTTCGTCCTCACGTCAAGTCATATCACCGATCCTACATGCAATGAAAATGGGATCTTGGATTCTATTATTGTCGATCGCGAACCGTTCATATTTCTCGAACCATGTCGGACTGAATAGCTTCGTTTCATGGACACATAGACAGTGACGCACGGAGGAGGGAGCTACGATGGCGAGAACGCATCAGGGTTATCCACGTGCGTTCCGTCGGCAGATGATCGAGTTGGTGAAGTCGAGAGGACGCCGCGAGCGTCCTGACCGAACGCGGAGAGGTCGATCGGCAGTAGTGTGCCGCCCTCGAACCGCCAGGTGGCCGCCATGCGGGTGGCGAGGATGCGGTCCGTGGTCGGCGGCCGCGTGGTGTACTCGTCCGTAGCGCTGTCGAACGAATGGCATGAATCGACGCTCAGTCCCGGAGCCCGGTGCCACGTGGTTCGTCGCGGAATGCAACGCGGCCGAACGTACCGCGCCCGCGGCTCCTGCCCACACGCTATGGGAGTGAGGCACTCCGTCAATCGCCCAACGGTAGTGGGGTCCCTCAAGAGGCCCCACTACCGTCCACCCTACACGACCCGCTGTTCGAGCCTCCCGGACGCGGGCACGCGCGCTGGCGCAGCCAAACGATCGTCTCAACTACGGTGAGTCGGAGGGCGGCGTACGGTCATGACGGGCACTCCGGCACGAGATGGGCCCAGTTCCTGGTCGCCGCGCGTTCGATCGCTAGGCCAGGTCCAGCGTTGTAGCGATCGATCCAGTCTTGGTACGCGGAAACCGGCTGGTCGCCCGCGATGATCTGCCAGAACAGGGTCGCCGATTCGTCGATCAAGTCGCTATTCGCAGCGCGTAGATCGGTACCACCCTCGACGGCGTTGACAAAGGACTGCGTCAGCACGCAGACGTTGTTCGACCCCAGGACTCCGTTCGGGCTGAAGCGCACTTGGTTGAGGTAGTCGACTCGCTCCGAATCGATCCAGTCGGGGTCTCCCAGTAACGCAAAGATATTCAGGCCCAGAGGCACACTGCGCCCGAGGACTCCAAGACCCAGACCGCTGCGAGCGTCATCTTCCGCGAACTCCTCCGTCCACTGCGGCCTGTTGTTGGCTCCCAGTGTCCAGTGTGTCCCCTCGATGCCGTAGTTGATAAGGTACGCGTTCTCCTTCTCAAGCAATGCGTCGACTGCCTGAAGGATGGCATGCACGCGACCTCGGTCGCCGTTGTTGCGTCGAGCGATGCCGTGGGCGTTTCCATGCATCGGGTGCCAAGCGTAGATAACCGGAAAACGCCCCGCCACCCGCGGCGGACCGGTCAGGACGAACCGAGCTCCCGGATTGGCCGCCTTCATGTCTGCCCTGAAGTCGGGATGATCGGGCGGCAGCGATGGGTGCTCCCAGCCCTTCACGATCGCCCCACCCGACTCGAACGGTTCGGACTCGCTATTGACCTCAAGGTCAGGCGCCAGGTAACCGGCTTCATACCACCTCCGCAGCACCTGCAGCACCTCGATCATGTCCGATTGCGCTTGACTGTACACCAGCCTGCTGCCTTTCTTCAGGAAGCGGCCACTTGCCAAACCGAATCCGTGTGTCACCGCGGTGAACGCACGGTAGAATTGCTGGTTCGTACCATACGAGTAGCGATCAGGGTAGCGCGACTTGTAGGCCGCGAACACGTCCTCCCATTCTTGTAGGTTGGTCGGCGAATCCATGCCGAGCTCGTCCAGATAGTCCTTGCGCCACAGGAAGCCGTAGCCATGGTTGGCAGCCAACCATACCATCGGATAGTGCTTGAGCACGCCGTCGCGTTCGTACCGCTTCAGCGTGAAGTCCAGGTCAAGTCCCGACTTACTGGCAAACGTCGAAAGCCCCTTCCAGTACGTCGGCATGTGCATCTGAACCTCTGCGACGCTGAGGTCCGCCGTTCGTTGCTGGATGATCTCCTCGATCCAATAGGTCTCGAACACGTCAGGCAGGTCGTTCGCGGCGAACAACATCCTGAGCTTGTCCGTGTATCCCATACCGATACAGGGGACGTGTTCCCAATCCACGCCGAGTCGCTGGTCGATCTCGTCAAGCAGAGGCGTGCTGGTCTCCGGCCATGTGTTGCAGTGCTCGGTCATGTGGGTGATCGTGATCGGCGTGGCAGGGGCGGCAGGTGAAGCAGGGGGTGGCTCCTCCATCTTGGGCGTCGTCCCGCCACAGCTCACGATCAAGGCGGTCATGACGACCGACCCTCCGACCAAGGCGATTCGTCTGATGCTTCGCATGGATCTGCGTTACCCTCCTGGTTTGCAGAGTCGCTACTCAGCCATCGTCGGCCACTGTCCGTCGGCGCGGCATGCCCCAAAGTGGGGACAAGCGTTATTGGATCACCAGGATGTGGGTGAAGCGGGAGACGTGACTATACCCAAGGTCGGAGATGCGCAGCTCGGGAATCACGGCCAGCTCCAACAGGCTGAGCTGCATGTACCGGCTGTTGAGCGCGCGGCCGCACTCGCCGAGCGCCTGCATCACCCGGGCCGACTTGTCGACGACCGCGGTGGCGGGCTCGTCTCCCGGATCGAGCCGGCCACCGCGTCATAGTCGCCGCGTATGGAACGTGCCGCCCTCGAATCGCCAGGCCGCCGCCATGCGGGTGGCAAGGATGCGGTTGGTCGGCGGCGGCAGCGTGGCGTACTCGTCGTGCAGATAGTCGACGAACCCGGATCCGGTGGTCTTCATGATCGCGAAGTCCTGGAAGCCGGCTTCGACCTCCCGCGAAGTCCGGGTCACGGTCGCGCAGGCGAACGGCGTTCCGCCCTCCGCTCTCACGAAGCCGTGCTCGTGCTCGCGCCCGTCGATCCGCAAGCGGCCCCAGACGGTCTCCTCGACCCGGACGCGCGCTTCCGACACCTGCCGGTAGCGGTCCAGGAAGCACTGCCCGATGGTCAGGGCGAACGACTCGTTGGCCGCGTCCAGGTGTTCGAGCGCCAGCACGTTGACCAGGTTCTTCATGGTGTCGGTGGCCACGACCGACGCGTTGTCGGCGTCCGTGTAGGCTCGGGAGAACTCGCCGTCCAGGATGACGTTGACGCGGCTCTCGCGCGCCTGGTGACGATCCCCGTCTCGCTGCACGCGCAGCACGCGGACGTTGGCTTTACCATAGCGCTGCTGTACGATTGGCATGGGTCGACGCTCAGTCCCGTAGCTCAGCGACCTGCGGCACGTCGTGGAAGGAGTCGAGATCGAAGGAACGGAGACTGCGGCGAATCTCGGCGTGCAGAGCCCAGCGCTCATGGACCACACGCCGGGGAACCGCGTCAGCACTCTCCCGAGTCCAGAGGCGGTCCCTCGGCTTGTCGCAGAGTGCCAATAGGACGCGGGACGAAGGAGTGAACTGACGTTGTGCGCTGACCTTGACGCGCACAGCCCGGCTACTCCTGCCGATACACTATGGGAATACCGGGCCTCCGCCAATCGGAACACCCCCGCGATCCCGGCGGCCGAGTCTCCTGGTCGCAGGTACCGGGCTCGTGGACCCGAACGATCGTAATCTAACCCGACATCGACGGTTCGCCCGACAGAGGCGCCGGGCGAACCGTCGGCCACCCCATCAAGTCAGACTATCGGATTTCACGCCACTACGGCTGTTTCACGAATGGCCGATAATACCCACCATACGGGAATCCTTCGCTATCTTCCTGTTCGCGGTGCCACGACGAGATCATCATCCGGTCGGCGACACCTGGCGACGCATACGCCAACCGCAGCGGGCCTTGGTGTGCTCGGACCCAACGGTCTACGTCTTCCGGAGAGAATCGCGGATGCGAAATCGCCGCATCCCGCACGTCGACAATAATGAACTGCCTTTTTTCATCGTGCCGCCAACTACCGGAAATCGTAAAGGACACATCGAATGCTCCCCCTACTCCTTCTTCCCCCAGCCACTCGAATTCCTCACCCATCGTCATCCTAGTGCGGGAATTATAGACCTGTCCGTCGCCACTCTCCCAATCGGAACGATGCACCCAGACGCCTTCGAGCGACGGGAGCGGACTCTCCACCCGGGTGTAACGCTCGATATAGGGTTTGGCGGCGTCGCCTGCGTCCTCCCCGTCACCGCGCCACTCCGTGACAAAGAGCTCGCCGGCAGCGCCCCAAGCATACTCCTTGTCGAAGGATCTTGTTTCGACAGTCCAGTTGCCGGCATCGTCTTGATGCCGCTCTGTGACGAATGTTTTCGTTACACTGCTTTCTGTCGCGGGATTCCACCTTCCGCTGGAAGGCCAGTAGTCGACCACTGCGTCACCATCGCGTGGCGTTTCGACGAGTATGTATCGGTTCTCCGTGAACGTGAGCGTGAGCTTCTTCTTGCCTGCAACCACGTAATCGTCAAGCAGGTCGTCGTGCTCATGGTAGACTCCTACGTACTCCCACGTGCCCAGCAGGGTCGGATTCGACGGGACAGGATCTTGTACGCGAGTGTAACGTTCAAACGCTTCCTCGGTTTCACCACTTTCCCAATGATGGACGAATAGCACACTTCCGGAGTCGGTCAAGTAGTACGACTTGTCGATGGTGCCGGACTCCCACTGACCGTCATCATCATCGTCGTGGATGAAGGTCTTGATGATGGTGTCTGCCGTCGCGGTCCAGTCGGCGATATGGCCATATGGGTCGTGGCGTTCTTCACCGGACAGTTCGAGTTGGTCAACATGCCAGAATGCTTTGCCGCTCTCGGTCAAGACGAGCCTGATCGTCACGGGGCGGACGTGCCCATCGTCGTCCTCCCATTCGGTGACCTGTTCCCAGGTCCCCACCAGCGTAGGCTTTGGCGGAGTCGGATCTTCTGGCGCAGGTGCCGGTGGCGTGACTGGCGTCGTCTCCTTGCACGCCAAGACAAGCGCTGCCACCGCAAGCCCGGTAATGATCGATCGGTACGCTCCTTTCATGCGCTCCCTCCTGCTGCTCCGGCAGACGTGCCGGTTCGTTGGAGTCAGACGTGCGGTCAGGAGAATCGAATAAGTTAAGGACTACGACCTCACGCCGATCCTCAAGCATTCTCCGGTGCTGTCGAGGCGCACGGCATGCCCCAAAGTGGGGACAAGCGCTATTGGATCACGGGGATGTGGGTGAAGCGGGAGACGTCGACCAGACGCAGGTCGGAGATGCGCAGCTCGGTGATCACGGCTAGAGCCAATAGGCTGATTTGCATGTAGCCGTTATTGAGCGCGCAGCCGCACTCGGCGAGCGCCCGCATCACGCGGGCCGACTTCTCGGCGACCACGCCGGCCGGCTCGTCGGACATCAGGCCGCCGATCGGCAGCTCGACCAGGGCGGTCAGTGTGCCGTCGCGCACCACGGCGACGCCGCCGCCGGCGTCGACCAGCGTGTTCGCGGCCTGCGCCATGTTCCCGGCGCAGGTCCCGGTCACCAGCAGGTGGTGGCAGTCATGGGCGACGGTGGTGGCCACGCCGCAGGCGGCGTCGAAGCCGAAGCCCTGCACGAAGCCGTTCACGACCCTGCCGGTCCCGTGATGGCGCTCCACCAGGGCCAGCGGCAGCACGTCCTGCGCCGGATCGGGCTGCACCCGGCCGTCGCGCACCTCCCAGGGTCGCGGTTAGTGGGCGCGGAACAGCGCCATCCGGCGATGTGCTTTGGCGGCGTGACGTCGGGTATGCGAGGTAGCACACTGGCGGCCGTGCCTACGTTCAATACCGAGGGGCCGGTCGTGGAGGACGACCACTACCACATCCCGCCGCTGGAGCGAATCGATCCCGACGACGTGCTCGGCCTTGTTCGGGACAAGAAGTACTTCGTGCTGCACGCGCCGCGGCAGACGGGCAAGACCTCAGCGCTGCTGGCGCTGCGCGACCTGCTGAACAGCGGCGGAACGGGGACTACCGCTGCATATACGCCAACATCGAAGCCGGCCAAGCGGCACGGGAGAACGTCGCGGAAGGTATGCGTGCTGTCCTGTCCCAGCTCGCGCTTCGGGCGAGCCTGACACTGGGCGACGACTCGCTGGAGCGCATCTGCCGGGACGCGCTGGACAGCGCCGGGCCGCTAGGGCGCACTGAGCGTGGCGCTGAGTCGTTGGGCGGCCGCCGATCGCACGCCGCTCGTGCTGCTGATCGACGAAATCGACGCGCTGGTGGGCGATACCCTGCTGGCCGTGCTGCGGCAGCTTCGGGCCGGCTACGACCAGCGCCCGTCTGCCTTCCCGCACAGTGTGGTGCTGTGCGGCGTGCGAGACTACCGCATCCACTCGACGGCGGAGAACCGCATGGTGCTCGGCGGCAGCGCCTTCAACGTCAAGGCCACATCGCTGCGGCTGAGCGACTTCTCGGAGCGGCAGGTGCGGGCGCTGCTGGCGCAGCACACGGCGGCGACGGGTCAGGAGTTCGCAGAGGAGGCGTTGCGGCTGATCGTGGCACGCACCGCCGGGGCAGCCGTGGCTGGTGAACGCGCTGTGCCGGGAGGCGTGCTTCGATGACAAGGCGGGCCGCGACCGCTCCCGTCCGATCACGGACCAGGCCATCCGGGAGGCGCAGGAGCGGCTGATCCTGGCGCGGGTGACCCACCTCGACAACCTGGCGGACAAGCTGCGCGAGGAGCGCGTTCGGCGGGTGATCGAGCCGATCCTGACCGGCGCCGACCTGCAAGTGTGGACCACCGAGGATGTCGCCTACGCCTGCGACCTGGGGCTGGTGGCTCAGGAGGCGGACGGCACGCCGCGCATCGCCAACCCGATCTACGCCGAAGTGGTGCCGCGCCATCTGAACTACGCCGTCCAGACAGGGTTGCCGCAGCGGATGGCGTGGTACGTGGGCGCGGACGGGCGGCTGGACGTGGAGGGGCTGATCGCGTCGTTCCAGGCGTTCTTCCGGGAGCACTCCGAGCACTAGGTGCAGCGCTTCGAGCGCTACCATGAGGCCGGGCCCCAGTTGCTGCTGCAGGCGCACCTGCAGCGGGTCGCTGGCGGCGGCGGACGGATCGAGGGGGAGTACGCGCTCGGGCGCGGACGCACGGACCTGCTGATCGTGTGGCCGCAGGGCGGGCGCGAGCGGCGGTTTGTGATGGAGTGCAAGGTGCGGCGCGGGGAGCTGGAGTGGACCGTCGCGGATGGGCTGAGGCAGAGCCGCGCCTACGTGGACCGGTGCGGTGCGGAGGCGGGTCTGCAGGATATGATCAACCCTGCCGGCCGATCGAGCAGATCAAGCGTCCTCTTGGCACTTCGATCGCCAACCCGCCGTGATGGGAATTGCGCCTATGGAAAGGACGGCACGCACCAAGTCGGCCCGCCGGGAGATTCCGAGCTTGACGTGAACGCGCTTGAGAAGTTCGCGCACGGTGGACTCCCGTCGACTTGTAGCCGCGGCGATCTCCCGGGCGGTAGCGCCGTCGACAGTGCTGCAAGCCACTAGGCTCTCGGCCAATGTCAGGCCGAGCGCGGCCGCAACGTTTTTCGGATCGGCGACTTGCTTCGCCGCTGGGACGACGATGAGCACCATCGACGCGACGCGGCTTCTTCTGGAACCGGGACCGTGGGCGACCACCGGCGTAACATGCAGCGTGAGTGGCGCCAATCCGGGAGACCGCCGGATCGCCACTAAGCCGGCGGCGCCCGAAGCCGTGGACGGAGTCAACGCCCGTGTCACCAGACCGCGGAGACGCGCGTCCTCGGCCGGCAAACGGGCACGTAGGTAGCCGTCTCGATCCTGCATCAATCCGTCGCGATGCCGAAGGATCGCGCGGGCAAGGGAGTTGGTATGCACGACCTTCCCGCTCCGCTCCACACAGATCACGCCTGCCACACGGTTGTCGAGCAGTTCCGCAAACGCTGCATTCAATGCTCGGGCACCTGCGAGTGCGTCGCGGATCTCGATGAATTGGCGGATGTGGGGCAATATACGCCGGAACATCTTGACCTGATCGGATTCGCGACCTCCGCGACTCTTCGGCGAGGCCAAGTTGGATATCAAGCCATTCGGCCTGTCCGTCCGGTTGCTCCGCCTGCCGGAGGGCGTCGGCTCGCACGCAGCAACTCCCCGTGTCTCGTCGGGAGCACTCCGCATTCGTCGAGCCGCGCGGTGTTCGAGATCCTCCTCGCCGTGCCGGCAGTCCCCTTTTTGCGCCCAGAGCGCCTGATCCTGACACGGACCAGCAGCGATCATCAGATCCGCGGCCGGGATCCCGCACGCTTCTTCGATCAACATCGATGTTTCCTGCCACCGGGTCTCATCCATTGCTGCTTCGTGTAACGAATAAACGATTTGGGCGAAGCAGTCCATGTTTGTTTCAGGTCAGCCGGATGATCGTCGCCGACCCCTTGGCGAGCTGTTCCAAATGCGCATGGTCCTGTTCGGGTCCCTGAAGTTGCCCGCCCGGTTCCACGGTTAATTGTTGCCCTCCCCGGACCCAATCAACAAGCCCTTTTAGGAAATTCTTCCCGAACTGGCAGGGATTTTCACCAACGGGCCGGAGTCGAGGCACTCAACCGGCCCGTCACCTACTCCGGCAAAGCGGGGCCGCTCCTGCATTGTCCGGCAAGCGGGGAGACGCAAGTGAGGGGCGCACATGAGCCCGACGCGGTTGGTCGAATTCAGAACCTCTGGGGATTGACCAACTCCGTCGAAATGGACTAATCGTGTCCCGGAGCTGGCGGAGCATTGAGGTGGTTGTTCGTGTCACTGGCGTATGACTTAGAGCATTTCTCGAACGGGCATTCTCGATTCCTGAGTGGTGCCAGGGCGTCCTGTATGGGCCGCAGGTTCCTGTTACTGCAAACGTCGGGTTGAATACGATGACACACAACCTGCGAAACAGAACGCCGACCGTGATGCGGCTCGGGTATCGGGAGCTTGTAACGCCGAGCATGATTGGGCTGACGGCGTCCGTCGCCATTACCTTGATGGCGGTTGTCGCCATGTTGGGGCCGCTGTACGGGTTGCAGACTCTAACGCTCACTCAGAGGTTGGCCTACTATGGTGTGCTCACGGCATTCGAGGTGCCCATCTGCTTCGCTTGCGGATTCTTCACGCTATTCGTCATGCGACATCGATCGCCCATTCAAATCGCGCTCGGCTTGGCAGTAATGTGTTTGATTGTGGTGGCCCCGGGTGTCGGCTTTTCGGTAGTTCTCTATGCCGCGTTTCACGGAGACGAGGTCCAACAGTTCAATTACATCGGGGATTTTTTGTTCGCCATCGTGACGTTCGGTGGCGGAATCGGTTTGGTTTTCTACGTGTTATGCATGCGACTCAGACGCACTTCTGAGAGAAGCGGCTCCCGCCTGAGCGCTTCGGAGAGCTCGCATACGGGACTGGACTCCGCGCAAGACACCAGTGCGCTGACCTCCGCCACTGCTTCGTCCCCGTCTGAGGCGGACGCGGCGTCTCAACCGTCCTCTCTCGCCGCGGATATTGAGCCCGTTCCGGGGTTGCCGAACGCTACGGTTGAAGCCGCCGGCGCGATATCGCCGCAGGTCGATACTCGGCATTTGCGTCTGCTGGACAAGAAACGAGAGACCATCGTGTATGTCCATGTGTCCGGGCACTATGTAGAGATCGTTACGACCTCCGGAACCGAAGTCTTGCTGATGCGCTTGTCGGACGTGGCGAAAGCTCTGGAAGGGCAAGGAATGCAGACGCATCGCTCCTACTGGGCAGCGTACCGTCACATTCTTCGGATGGAGAAGTACGAGCGCCGTGCAGTCCTCCATCTTACTGGTGAGCACAAGGTACCGGTCAGCCGATCGTTCCGTGGTGAGGTTGGAGCCTTCATGAAGGAACGTGAACGGCCCTCGCAGTAGCGTCAGCCGCAAGCGACTGAGAGTTTGAGCGTCCCGAATCGCTCGCGGTACACCGGGACCGTTGAAGTGGGGACAAGCGCTATTTGATCACCGGGATGTGGGTGAAGCGGGAGACGTCGACCAGGCCCAGGTCGGAGATGCGCAGATCGGGGATCACGGCCAGCGCCAGCAGGCTGAGCTGCATGTAGCCGTTGTTGAGCGCGCAGCCGCACTCGGCGAGCGCCCGCATCACGCGGGCCGACTTCTCCGCGACCACGCCGGCCGGCTCGTCGGACATCAGGCCGCCGATCGGCAGCTCGACCAGGGCGGTCAGTGTGCCGTCGCGCACCACGGCGACGCCGCCGCCGGCGTCGACCAGCGTGTTCGCGGCCTGCGCCATGTTCGCGGCGCAGGTCCCGGTCACCAGCAGGTGGTGGCAGTCGTGGGCGACGGTGGTGGCAACCCCGCAGGCGGCGTCGAAGCCGAAGCCCTGCACGAAGCCGTTCACGACCCGGCCGGTCCCGTGGTGGCGCTCCACCAGGGCCAGCGGCAGCACGTCCTGCGCCCGGTCGGGCTGGACCCGGCCGTCGCGCACCTCCAGGTTCGCGGTCAGGTGGCGGGTGGCGGCATGGTTCTCGATCACGCCGATCACGTTGGCCGTGACCGTGCCCGTGCGGCCGCCGGCATCCACCGCGAAGTCGCCGGCGGCCAGCGGCCGCGGCACGCGGACCGAGCGGCGAAAGCGTTCCTCGTGCTCCCAGGGCGGCAGCTCGAGGAGCAGCTTCCCCTCCTCCGCCGCCAGCTCGCCGCGGACGATCACCGTCCCGGCGGCGAAGTCGTCGAGGTCTTCCACCAGCACCACGTCGGCGCAGCGCCCGGGCGCCAGGCAGCCCAGGTCGCGATCGACACCGAAGTTCTGGGCGGTGTTGATGGTAGCCATCTGCAGGGCGATCAGCGGATCGAGGCCCAGCCCGATCGCATGACGCAGCACGCGGTCCATGTGACCCTCGGCCACCAGCGTGGCGGCGTGCACGTCGTCCGTGCACAGGATGAACTGGCGCGGGTCGAGCCCGCGCTCCGTGATGGCCGTGACCTGTGCGGCCACGTCGTACCAGGCCGAGCCGAGCCGCAGCATCGGCCTCATGCCGCGGCGGGCGCGCTCGACGGCGTCCACCTCGCGCGTGTTCTCGTGGTCGTCGGCCGGGCCGCCGGCGAGGTAGGCGTGAAAGCGCCGGTCCAGCTCCGGGCTCGGGTAGTGGCCGCCGACCGTCTTGCCGGCGCTCATGGTGGCAGCCATCTCCGCGTGCATCTGCGCGTCGCCGGCGATCACGCCGGGGAAGTTCATCATCTCGCCCAACCCGATGACGCCCGGCCACTTCATCGCCTCCTGTACGTCCTCCGGCGTGATGCGCGCTCCCGACGTCTCCAGCCCCGGCGCGGACGGCACGCAGGAGGGCATCTGCACGAAGACGTGGATGGGCGCGGCCTCCGCCTCGGCCACCATCATGCGCACGCCGTCGAGGCCGAAGACGTTCGCCACCTCGTGCGGGTCGGTGAAGATCGCGGTGGTGCCGTGCGGGAGCACGGCGCGCACGTACTCCGTGATCGTGCACATGCTGCTCTCGACATGCAGGTGGCCGTCGGTCAGGCCGGGCACAATGAACCGGCCCTCGGCCTCGACCACGTGCCGTCGCCGACGCAGTAGCCGGCGTCCTCGACGATGCAGGCGATGCGGCCGCGGCGCACGGCGATGTCCATGCCGGGCACCACCTCGCGCGTGAGCACGTTGACCCAGCGCCCGCCGCGGATCACGAGGTCGGCGGCGGCCCGTCCGGCGGCGACGTCCACCAGGTCCGTAGCCACCGCGTGCCACGGTTCGCGCTGCGTCACCGCAATCCCTACTTCCAGTCGCCGTCCGGCGGCCAGATGTTGTGGCTGCCCGCGCCCGCGCCGACCGGCCGTTCGTCCATCCAGTCCTTGACGGTATCCCGCCACTTGAGGAAGTGCGGGGTCTTCGTGTGGGCCTGGAAGGCCGCCTCGTCCACGTACACCTCGTAGAGCCAGATCCGGTTCGGATCGGCGCCGTCCTGGATCACGTCGAATCGCAGGCAGCCCGGCTCGTCGTTCACGGAGCCGCGCGCGTCCCCGAGCATCGCCTCGATGAACTCGTCCTTGTGCCCTTTCTTGATCTGGATGGGGGCGACGATCACGTACATGCGTTCCTCCTTGGCGAAAGTTGCCGTCAGGAGTCTGCCGGATCGCCCACAGGCTCGGCGAGCCACACCCGGCGGCCGGCGACGTAGGTGGCGCGGACCGCGCGGTCGTCGCCCAGGATCGCCAGCGCGAACAGCTTCTCTTCCAGGTTCGCCGACAGCTCGTTACGAGCGGCCAGTACGGGCGTGGCCACAGGGTCAAGCACCAACACGTCCGCCCAACGCCCGGGCTCCAGGCTTCCGATCTGGTCGTCCAGGCCGAGCCGCCGGGCGTTGCCGCGGGTCGCCAGGTGGAACAGCTCGTGCGCGGTCGGCCGGCAGCCGCGCAGCATCGCCACCTTGTACGCCTCGCCCATGGTTTGGAGCATCGAGTAGCTGGTCCCGCCCCCCCCCGCGGTGGGGGGGGCCCCCCCCCCCCCCGGAGGCCCCCCCCCCCCCCCGCGGAGGAAGCACACGCCCCCGCCCACGAAGGTGTTATAGATGGATT
>JAPPNY010000029.1:0-2824 GCA_028818385.1 Spirochaetaceae bacterium | reverse complement strand
TAGACAGACCTTGTACGCCTCGCCCTTGGTTTGGAGCATCGAGTAGCTGGTCCCGCCACCGACGTGGGTGGCCAGGCCGACGCCGACCGGGTGCGGCCCGTTCCCGAGACGGCGGAGGTCGAACAGGCCCGATCCCAGGAAGGTGTTCGAGGTCGGGCAGTGCACGACGGTCGCGCCGGCCGCCGACAGGCACGCCCGCTCGCGCTCGGAGAGATGGATGCCGTGGGCGAACAGGCTGCGGGCGCCGACCAGGCCGACGCGGTCGTAGACGTCGGTGTAGTCCTCCGCCCAGGGGAAGTCGCGCGCCACCAGCGCGATCTCCGGCTTGCTCTCCGACAGGTGCGTGTGCACGTGGCAGCCGGCGTGGCGGGCGGCAAGCTCTCCGGCGGCGCGAAGCTGCGCCTCGCTGGAGGTGACGGCAAAGCGCACCGTGATCGCGTAGCGCAGCCGGCCGCGGCCGTGCCAGCGCTCGATCAGCGCCTCGCTGTCTGCGGCGCCGCCGGCCGGGTCGTCGCAGAGCGCCGCCGGAGCGTTGCGGTCCATCATGGTCTTGCCGGTGACGATCGCCATCCGGCGCCGTTCGGCCGCGGCGAACAGGGCCTCGGTGGCGCCGCGATGCACGGTGGAGAAGACCACGGCCGCGGTCGTGCCGTGCTGGAGCAGCCGGTCCAGGAAGACTTCGGCCGCCGCGCACGCATGCGCGGCCGAGCGGTACCGACATTCCTCCGGGAAGGTGAACCGCTGCAGCCAGTCCAGCAGGTCCTTGCCCGGCGCCGCCAGCATCCGGTACTGCGGGAAGTGGATGTGGGCATCGATGAAGCCCGGCAGCACCAGCGCCGACCCGTAGTCGTCGGCGGCCAGCGCGCGGAAACGGGCGGGCAGCTCGGCGGCCGAACCGCACCAGGCGATCCTGCCGTCGCCGCCCAGGACGACCGCGCCGTGCTGACGAAAGCGGACCGCATCCTCCGATCCGGCGCGCGCCGGGTCGTCGCGGTAGCTCAGCACCGCACCGCGCACCACCCGCCCGCCGGCGGCGGCGCTCACGGCGCGATCCGGTCTTCGATGCGGAAGCGGAGGATGCCCTCGACGTTGGCCAGCGCCGTCGCGCGCTCGGTCGCGGCGTCGTTGCCGATGCGCTCCTCGAAGGCGGCCAGGATCATGTCCTTGTTCGCGCCCTTCACCGCGAAGATGAACGGGAAGCCGAACCGGGCGCGGTAGCAGGCGTTGAGGTCGGCGAAGCGCTCGAACTCTTCCGGCGTCAAGCGGTCCAGTCCGGCGCCTGCCTGCTCGCGCCGCGACTCCGCGGCGATGTCGCCGCCGCCGGCGTCGTCCGCCACGGCGGCACGATCGGCCAGGTCCGGGTGGGCGCGGATCAGCGCAAGCTGAGACTCCGGCGGAGCGTCACGCACCGCCGCCGCGAAGGCCTTAACCACGGCTTCGCGGCTGGCGAACGGCCGCGCGGCTGCCGCGCGTTCCGCCACCCATGGCGAATGCTCGGCGATGTCACCGAATCGCGCAGTGAACGCCGCGGCGTCGAGATCGTTGACCGCGGCGACGGACAACGGCGAGGGATCGAATGCTGACATTGAGAAGGGCCGCCCCTCTCATTATCGGCAGGTCGTGGACGCGCAATCGCGTTCACGACGCCGCGGGAGAGACGGCCCCTTGGGTGGGCTATCGGCCCACAGGCGAAACTTCGCGCTGCGGCGCTAACCGGGCAGCTTGTCGTCGACGCCCTGCACGTACCAGTTCATGCCGAGCAGCGTGCCGTCGTCGAGCGCCTCGCCCTCGCCGATCACCATCTCGCCTTCCTGGTTGTAGATCGGGCCCTTGAACGGGTGCAGCTCGCCGGAGGCGATCGCCGCTTCCGTCTCCATGGCAAGCGCCTTCACCTCGTCCGGCATGTTGGTATAGGGCGCCATGCGGACCATGCCCGGAGCGATGCCGTCCCAGGTGTCCGTGGACTCCCACGTGCCGTCGAGCACGGCGCGGGTGCGGGCAACGTAGTAGGGAGCCCACTCGTCGATGACGGAGGTGAGCTGCGCGCTCGGGGCGAACTTGATCATGTCCGACGCCTGCCCGAAGCCGACCACGCCCTGCTCCTCCGCGATCTGCAGCGGCGCGGTGGAGTCGGTGTGCTGGGTGATGATGTCCGCGCCCTGGCCGATGAGGACCTTGGCGGCGTCCGCTTCCTTGCCGGGATCGAACCAGGTGTTGACCCAGACCACCTTGAGCTTGAAGTCGGGGTTGATCGTCTGCGCGCCGAGCAGGAACGCGTTGATGCCGCGCACCACCTCCGGAATCGGGAACGACGCGATGTAGCCGGCGACGCCGCTCTCCGACATCTGCGCCGCGATCTGGCCGATGATGTAGCGCCCCTCGTAGAAGCGGGCAGAGTAGATGGCAACGTTGTCGGCGCGCTTGTAGCCGGTGGCGTGCTCGAACTTCACGTCCGGGAAGCGCGCGGCCACGTTGATGGTCGGATCCATGAAGCCGAACGAGGTGGTGAAGATCAGGCCGGCGCCCTCACGGGCCATGCGGGTGATGGCGCGCTCGGCGTCCGGGCCCTCCGCGATGTTCTCGACGTAGATCGTCTCGACGCGGTCGCCGAACTCTTCCGCCACCGCGAGCAGGCCGTCGTGGTGCTGGTAGGTCCAGCCGTGATCGCCGATCGGGCCGACGTACACGAAGCCGACCTTCAGCTTGTCCTGGCCGAACGCCGCCACGGTCAGCAACAGCGCCAGCGCGACGATGAGCAGTTTCTTCATCGGAGCCTCTTGCAAAACTCCGGGGATTCCCTTGGTTGCAGACGGCTGTCCGTAGC
>JAPPNY010000250.1 GCA_028818385.1 Spirochaetaceae bacterium | reverse complement strand
GACCGGTTGCCGAAATCTGTCGAACGAACCTACCCTACGCCTGAACAGTTACGTCTTGAGGAAGATGACCTCGTCATCCTCCACGAACGGGACGAGGCAGACATATCCCGGCTCCGAGACGGAGGTCAGTTCACGCGACGGTAGTGGCCAGGGTCTCGGGCATGTTTTCCAGGCGGGTCAGCCAACGGTGCATGTCGAAGCCATCGTCGCCGACGATGAAGCGCCAGAACCTGATGCGGTTGACGTACTCGATGCGGTGCTCGTTGCCATACCACTGGTGGTTCTTGCCGAGCGGACTGATGGCATCGGGATCGCCGAGGTCGTGGGTGTTCCACAGCTTGAGCTGACGGACGATGGGGTTCATGCGGACCTTGAGCATGTAGCGGGTATGCGCCGTGAGATTGGGCTGGTGGACGTCGAAATGCAGCCGCGTGTCGATGATGGCGTCGGCGTGCCAGTGCTGTGCCTTTCCTGCCCGCCGTCGACCGCGTGGACGGCGTGGTGGTCATAGAGCGGCTCACAGCCGACCAGGCTCTGGATGATCCCGCGGACCTCGGGCATGCGCAGCACGGACTGAATCGCCGGCGCCGTCGTAGATCGACCACGCGCCGGCGCGCGACGCGAGATCGGATGTGTACTGATAGAGAATCATCAACCGCTGTCGTAGTTCGGCCATCGCGCGCTCCTCCTGACGGACGATCTCAGTAATCGTCGAGCACCGCCGGCTCTACTCCCGGCATGGTGTGCAGTTTCCAGATGTCGACCTCGACATCGTTCGATTGGCTCTCGCCCGGGGTGCTGCGTCCGGCGGCGACGATCCGTTTCAATTCCCCGAGCATGCGTCGGACGACATCCCGCCGATCCGACTCCAGGTTGTGCCGCTCTTCCGGATCCGACTCCATGTCGTAGAGCTGCACGAGCGGCAGCCCTTCCGCGGCGGCTTCGTCGTCCCGTTTGCTCCATCCGCCCGATCCGGGACAGAGCACCAGCTTCCACCGCCGGTCGCGGATCGCGAACTTGCCACTGATGGAATGGTGGATGACGTGCTCCCGGACCGCACGGTTCTCGCCGCGAAGGAGCGGCAGGAGGCTGACGCTGTCCTCGGCGGCCGAATCGGGAAGGGTGTCACCGATGATGTCCGCGAGTGTTGCCATGAGATCGGTCAGGCAC
This sequence comes from Spirochaetaceae bacterium, assembly GCA_028818385.1. The sequence goes on along the minus strand of JAPPNY010000250.1, from coordinate 18,330 downwards.
ACGATGTGATCGGTCGTCGAGCCCGGGCTCGCGACGCCCGGCCAGCGGGCGATGCACGGTATGCGGTGGCCGCCGTCCCACGCGTCCGACTTGTAGCCGCGGTAGCGACCGCTCGGGAAGTGGCCCTGAGCCTCCATCTCCTCGACGCCTATGTAGGGCGCACACCCGTTGTCACTCGTGAACAGCACCAGCGTGTCGTCCGCCACCCCGTACCGGTCGAGCGAGGCGAGCACGCGGCCGAATATGGCGTCGGTCTCCATGACCAGATCGGCATAGAGGCTTTCGAGCCCGCTCTTGCCGATCCACTCCGGATTGACGGCCAGCGGTGTGTGGGGGGAGGTCATCGGCAGGTAGAGGAAGAACGGCTTGTCGCGGCCGACGCTCTCACCGATGAACGCGTCCGCTTTCTTGGCCCACGTCGGCAGGAGTTGCTCGAAGTGCCAGTACGGCATCGCCGGCCCGGGAATGCTCGCCTGGTGGTGTTCGAGCATCCGGGCGGGAAGGAACTCCGAAGGGATGCCGACGGTCCGGTCGTTCTCGATGTAGCAGAAGGGCGGCCAGTTGGGTACGTCGACGCCGAAGTAGTAGTCGAAGCCGCGAGTCGTCGGACCGCCGGTGGTCGGCCTGGCGAACGCCTCGCGCCAGATCTCGAGCTCCGCGTCGGTCGCCTCGCGGTCGTGCGGAAACACCTCGGATCGATAGGTGTCGCGATCCGGCAGAAACGCGTCGGTCTCCTCGAAGTCCCAGCCCATGCCCAGGTGCCACTTGCCGATGCAGCCGGTTCGATATCCATGCCGCTGCAGCAGACCACCCGCCGTCAAGCGATCGCGCGCGATCAACGGGTCCCCGAACGGATTGACGATGCCCGACTGCAACGTGGACCGCCAGTTGTACCTGCCGGTGAGCAGCCCGTACCGCGACGGCGAACAGACTGCGGAGCTCGAATGGGCGTCCGTGAAAGTCATCCCTTCCGCCGCGAGCCGGTCGTAGTTGGGCGTCGAAATCCTCCCGTCGGGATTGAGACACGACGCATCCCCGTATCCCATGTCATCGACGAGAAAGACGACGACGTTCGGTTTCATCGCTCACGCTCCGTTGGGCGGCGGTTCATGGCCGCCGGCGGCGAACGGCCTTCCCTGCAGATCGAGCTCCTGTGCCCGCAGACACGCGGTGGCGTGACCGGCGCTGAGCTCAACCAGCTCCGGGGGATCGGCCTTGCAGCGATCCTCGGCGTACCGGCAGCGCGGGTGGAACGGACATCCCGGCGGCGGGTTCGCCGGACTCGGCACGTCGCCGCGCAGGACGATGCGGTCCTCCTCCGCCGTGGGATCCATCTCCGGGAGCGCCGACAGCAGCGCTTCCGTATACGGATGGCGGGGGTGGCGGAACACGTCTTCCGCTTCGCCGGTCTCCACGATCTTGCCCAGGTACATGACGGCGACCCGATCGCTGATGTACCGCACCACGCTCAGGTCGTGCGCGATGAACAGATAGCTCAGCTCGAACCGGACCTGAAGATCGATCAGCAGGTTCAGGATCTGAGCCTGCACCGACACGTCCAGGGCCGAGACCGGCTCGTCCGCGACCACGAGCCGCGGCCCGGGAGCCAGTGCCCTGGCGATCCCGATTCTCTGTCTCTGCCCTCCGCTGAATTCGTGCGGGAACCGGTCCGCGTACTGGGAACGCAGGCCGACGACCTCCAGCAGCCGGCCGACCTCGCGGCGCAATTCCTTCCCCTTCATGCCGCGCTGCACGATGAGCGGCTCCCCGACGATCTCCGTAACCCGCATCCAGGGATTCAGGGAAGAGAAGGGGTCCTGGAACACGATCTGGACGCCGCGCCGAAACTCGAGCATCTCCAGGTGCGTCAAGCTCCAGACGTCCATGTTCTGCCCGTCCGCATGAAAGACGACGCGCCCTGCCGTCGGCTCGTACAATCCCGCGATCATCCGGCCGGTCGTGGTCTTGCCGCAGCCGCTCTCACCGACCAGGCCCAGCGTCTCCCCCTTCTGCACGGCGAAGCTCACGCCGTCCACGGCCCGAACCTGGCCGACGGTCCTGCGAAACAGGCCCTTCTCGATCGGGAAGTGCTTCTTCAGTCCTTCGACGGACAACAGGCGCCGCGCGTCACCGTCCGCCTGACTCATGCGGCCTGCTCCGGCCGGCTACGTGGCGAACGGGTCGACGGCATCGCGAATCGCATCCCCGAGGAAATTGAAGCAGAGCACGGTGACGGTGATCATCAGTCCCGGAATCGTCAGCCAGACGTGGCGCACGATGGCGTGAATGCTCGTCGCGTCCTTGATCAACACGCCCCAGCTCGTCATCGGCGGCGTCACCCCCACGCCCAGATAGCTCAGGGCGCTTTCGCCGAGAATGATGCCCGGTATCGACAGCGTGGCGACGACGATGGTGTGGCTGAGGCAGCCGGGCACCAAGTGCCTGGTGATGATGCGCCAGTTGCGGGCTCCCGCCGCGCGGGCGGCAAGGACGTACTCCTCCCCGCGGTACGCCAGGACCTTTCCCCGTACGACCCGGGCCAGCCCTCCCCAGCCGATGAAGGAGAGGATCGCCACGATCGTGAGATAGACGTAGTTGGACGGCCAGGTAGGGGGAATCGCGGCCGACAGCGCCAGCCACAGCGGGATGTGCGGGAACGACAGCAACAACTCGATGAAGCGCTGGATGATGTCGTCGATCACGCCGCCGAAGTAGCCCGACGCGACGCCGAGGATCAGGCCCAACACCACGGTTATGAAGGTGCCGACCAACGGAACCGAGAGGCTGACCTGCGCCGCCGTGAGGATGCGCGACAGCAGGTCCCTGCCGAGCACGTCGGTACCCAGCAGGAAGAGGGTGCCGCCCTCCTCGATGCCGATGAACCGCGTCCTCGCAGGGATCACGAACAGGACCCGGTACGGCTCACCGCGAACGAAGAAGCGGACCCGATAGCGTGTCGACCGGTCCTCCTGGTAGTTGAGTGCCAGGGTCTCCGGATCCATCTGCCGCTTGTACGCGTAGGTGAACGGGGCGGTGAGTCTGCCCGCTTCGTCGAACACGCGGACGCGTTGCGGAGGAGCGAACTTGACCTTGCCGTGGAACTCGTCGAACGGGTAGGGACTGAAGAACGGCGCGAAGACGGCCAGCGTGTAGAGGACGATCAGGATGATGCCGCTGATCACGCCCAGGCGGTTCTTGCGAAAGCGGCGCCAGATGGGCAGCCAGAACCCCGACGCGAGCCCGGCGTCGAGGTCGACCGCGGGGTGCGGGGCCGGACTCTCCGGCACTCCTGCTTCCTGACTCATGAGTTCTCCATCAACGCCGGGCCGGGGCCGCCTACTCCAGCCGAATGCGAGGATCCAGCCACGTCAGGGCGATGTCGGCCATCAGGTTTCCCAGGAGCAGGAAGATGGCGTAGAACTGCAGGATGCTCGCAGACAGATAGATGTCCTCCGCGAGCAGCGCTTCGAACAGCAGCGGACCGGCGGTAGGCAGGTTGAGCACGATGGCGGTGATCGTCTCTCCCGAGAGCAGTATCGGCAACGACATGCCCAGGCCGCTGACGAACGGGTTGAAGGCGATCCTCACGGCATGGCGGCGGACGACGATCCGCTCCTTCAGTCCCTTGGAGCGGGCGGTGGTGACGTAGGGTTGTCCGAGCATGTCGAGCAGGTTGCCCCGCATGACGCGGATGGTGCCGGCCGTTCCCGCCGTGCCGATCACGACGATGGGAATCCAGAGGTTCTTCGCCAGATCCAGGGCCTTCGCAAGGCTCCATGGCGCCTCCTCGTACGCGCGCGAAAAGAGCATGCCGACCGGCTGATCGATTACGAACACGGCGAATATCATCAGGACCAGAGCCAGGAAGAAATTCGGAATCGACAGTCCCAGGAAGCCGACGAACGTTGCGGCGTGGTCGCCGATCGTGTTCTTGTGCGTCGCGCTGTAGATCCCGATGGGAATGCCGATCAGCCAGGTGAACACCAGACTGCCGGCAGATATCCCGAAGCTGAGTGCCAGGCGGTCGCCGAGCAGCGTCGCGACGGGTCGCCCGTGAAGGAGGGAGTGGCCCATGTCGCCGGTGAGGAAGTTCCGAATCCATATGAAGTACTGAATCCACTTCGGCTGATCCAGGCCGTGCAGCCGCCGGAAATTCTCGGCGAACTCCCGTGCGTACTCATCCCTCATTCCTCCCCCGGACATCTGCGCCATGAGGTGGGTGATGAAGTCGCCGGGCGCGAGCTGAATGATGATGAAGATCACCAGCGACATCAGCAGAAAGGAGATGACCATAGTGAACAGCCGGCGGATGAGGAAGACGGTCATGTCAGAGAGTGGCTAGGCCGGAGAGCCTGGGGAGAGACGCTCCGGTCTCTCCCCAAGCGATGACGTGCAACAGACGCCGTTGGAAGACGTCAGGACTTGATGTAGAACTGCTCCGGATGAGCTGACGACTCGCCCTTGAGATTGACGCCGGTCGACGGCACGTTCCCCATCCTGTTGTGGACGACGAAGGGCACGGGAAAGCCCGACGTAACCGCGATTTCCGGGGTGACCTCGGTGGCGACGTACGTCAGGAACTCCTTGAGCTTCTGCGTGTAGCTCTCGGGATCCTGCTGGCCAACGAACTCCTGCTCCATCTCCCAGGCCTTCAGGTACTCGGGCGGCGGATCGTCCAGCCGGCTGCCCAGGTGCGTCTCCGGGTTGAAGGCGTTGCCCAGGAACACGTACGGCAGGAACACCTGCATGGAGGGCCCCCAGTTGGAGTACATCTGCACCTCGCCGGACGTCCGGTTTTCGAAGATGACGGATGCCTGCACGACCTCCATCCTCACGTCGAGGCCGATGTCCTGCCAGTACTTCACGGCCATCTCGCCCAGCGGCAGGTTGGGCCGCAGGTTGCTCGCGTTGTTGAGGATGATGGTGACCTTGCCGCCCTCCGGATACTCGACGAACCCGTCTCCATCGCTGTCCTTCAATCCCAGTCCTGCCAGCAGCTCTCGTGCGCGGTCCGGCTCATAGCCGCCCCACATCTCCATCGCCGGATCGTGGAAGAACGACTCGGAGCTCAGGGTCGTGCCGGACGCTTCGGCGAGTCCGAAGTACAGGGTGTCGTTCACTTCCTCGCGGTTTATCGCCAGGGACATCGCGCGCCGGAAGTCCACCTCCCGTACGTACTTCGCAAGTTGCGGATCGCCCTCCGGCTCGATGTTCAACAGGTAGTAGCCCTGCGCCGCTCCGCCCTTCCAGATGCTCACCTTGTAGCCGCCCCGCTCCTCGTTCTCCTTGAGGACCTGGTAGCCCGAGAGGTCGGTGTAGTGCGTGGACTGGACGTCGACCTCGCCGCGGAACGTGCTGAGCACGCCGGCCTCCACGCTGGAGAACAGCCTGATGCGGATGTGGTCGATGTAGGGGAGCTGGTTGCCCGCGGGATCGACGACGGGGTAGTACGGGTTGCGGGTCGCGAGGATGCCGTCCACCTCATCGGTGCTGGTGTAGACCCACGCGCCGAGGTGGGGGAGCTCCTCGGGATACTTGATGAAGCCGGTGGTGTGGGTTCCACCCGAGTTGCCGCCGAGCAGCAGCCGGTCGATCAGGTCCTCCCACGTCGCGTCGGCGTTGTGGTCGGGATGGAACTGCTCGAAGTAGTGCTTGGCATGGACCATCTCGTAGATCGTGACGAGCGTGTGCATGCGCGGGTTCGGCGAGTTGCTGGTGTACTTGACCGCGTTGTCGCCGACCTTCTCGGCCGTCATGTTGGCGCCGCCGTGAATGGTGGCCCAGTGTCCGGGAGGATTCCAGACGTTGGGATTGGTGGAGATCTCGTTCCAGCTCCAGACGATGTCGTCCACCGTGAACGGATGGCCGTCGGACCACTTCAGTCCTTCGCGCAGCCAGCAGGTGACCTCGGTGTAGTCGTCGTTGTACTCGTAGCGCTCGAAGTGGTACGGCTCGTGTCCGGTGAAGAACATCCCGTTCTCCAGGTACGAGTTGATGTCGAACGGAGTGTCGAAGCCGTAGCCGCCCATCTCCGTGTTGAACACGTAGCCATACAGGGTGAAGAAGGCGTTCCGAAGGTTGGTGTCCCACTTGTTCAGAGTGCCGCCGTAGGTGCCGATCTCGGAATGGACCTGGCGGACGAACGGGTTCGCCGGCAGTCGTTCTTCGACCGGTGGCAAGTCGCCGGCGGCAACCATCTCGGCAAGCATGGGCGCCTCGTTGTACTGCTGCGCCCAAGCCGGCAGCGCCGCCATCATGATGGCCAACGCCAGCGCAAGCGCGAATCTGCAAGCGAATATTCGTTTCATCTCTGCTCCTTCCTGTTTCGTGAAGTGGTGAAAACCGTACGTGTTACGTCGCGGTGCTTACGGTTACCTCGGTCGTTTGACGGAATGCCGATGTGTTCCTAAACCTTGCCTGGGATGTCTCCTCCTGAGCGTTGAAGAGACAGTACGCCGCCGACGCGAGAGAGTGCGAAAGAGTTGGTTGGCGGTAGTGTGCTGCCTCCGAGATGATGTGACTGCAGAGCGTATCGTCGGCCTGGATAGGGGTCAAGGACGCCCGGCCGCGGCGTTGCCGTGGCCGGGTCCGTCGCGTCAGCTCCAGGTCGCCATCTCGGCCCGGAGCCCGGCGTCGATGCCGTCGTTCAGGCAGCGCAGCGCGTTGTCCACCTGGGCGGTGCTGCGCGCTCCGAACAGCGTGCTGCCCACCGACGGGTTCGACACCGTCCACGCCCCCGCCAGGTACGCCATGGACTCGCCGAGCTCGGCGGCCTTCGCGCGCAGCCGCTCCACCACCCGGAAGTTGCGGTCCGAGAAATAGACGTCGCAGTGGGCGGGAGCGACGTCGAAGCGCGTCCCGGCAGGCAACCGGCCGCGGTCGCCGGTGTACTTTCCGGTCAGGAACCCGGCGCCCAGGGGGCTGAAGGCCAGGAACGTCACCTGGTGCCGATCGCACACCGGCATCGAGCTCCGCTCCTCTTCCGGCCGCGCCAGGTTGTAGATGTTCTCGACGATCTCGATCCGCGCCCAGCCGTTGCGCCGGCTGATCTCCAGCGCCTGGGCGAGCTGCTCGCCGGTGAAGTTGCTGCACCCGATCGCCTGTGCCCGGCCGGACGCGACCACCTCGTGCAGCGCGTGCAGCGTCTCGTCGAGCGGCACCTCGTCGTCCCAGTGATGGACCATGTACACCGCCACCCGGTCGAGCTGAAGGCGTTCCAGGCTCTGGGCGAAGACCTGCTCGATGTTGGTCGGACCGTTGCCCGAGCCCACCTTGGTCATGACCACCACCTGGTCCCGGACGCCGCGGTCGGCCATCCACGCGCCCAGGATGCGCTCCGACGGGACGAACGCCCCCGATCCGCTGCCGCCATACCCTTCCGCCGAGTCGATGCACGTCACCCCGCGCTCGAACGCATGGTCCAGGACCGCGCGCGACGTCTCCTCGTCGATCTCCCGGCCGAAGGTGCCCGAGCCCAGTCCGATCCGGCCGATGCGCAACGGCGTGCGCCCTACCGGGACCTGTTCGATTCTGCTCACCCCTCGACCGTAGCACACGCCCCCAGCCGGAGCCGTTGAAGGGCCGCCGGAACGATGGGTATCGTCGCCGGACCGATGGCTTCGAAGGTTGCGGAGGTCAGGATGGCATTCGAGAAGGTCGTGGCGGGCGGATCGGTGATCGACGGCACCGGTGCGGCGGCGTACCGGGCTGACGTGGCGATCGCGGACGGGCGAATTGAGGCGGTCGGCGACCTGTCGGCAGCCGAGCGCGGCGAGACGATCGACGCCAGCGGCCAGGTGGTCTGTCCGGGCTTCATCGACATGCACGCCCACTCGGACGTCTCCATGCTCGACGACCCCGGCGGCGAGTCCAAGGCCTACCAGGGCGTCACCACCGAGGTGGTCGGCAACTGCGGGTCTTCGGCGTTTCCGGCCGGGCTGCTGACCCCGGCGGAGTTGCAGGAGATCGCCCCCGTGCAGGTCGTCGAAGGCAGCGCCGTCCGCTACGCGTGGAGGGACTTCGACGGCTGGGCGGAGGCGCTCGAAGGCAGCGGCGTCAGCCTGAACGTGGTGGGGCAGATCGGCCACAGCACCCTCCGGCAGGCGGCGAAGGCCACGGAGGCCCGGCCGGCGAACGATCAGGAGCTGGCGTTGATGAAGCGCCTGGTGGCCGAGGCGGTGGAGCAGGGGGCGGTCGCGCTCACCACCCAGCTCACCGGTCCGCCGGCGTCGGCGGCGCCGGCCGGCGAGATCGCGGCGCTCGCGGCGGAAGCCCACCGGTTTCCCGGCGCCTTCTACGCCACGCATGCGCGGCTCCACTCGGGCAATCACTTCAACGCCGTGGACGAGGCGATCGAGATCGGCGAGCTCACCGGCATTCCCGTCCAGTACTCCCACATCGCGCTGATCGACAGCCGTCACCACGGCGAAGGCGGCGAGATGGTGCGGCGCATGGAGGCGGCGCGGGAGCGGGGCGTGGACGCGCTCTACGACGTCTATCCCTATACCGCCGGAGCCTGCGGGATCAGCGGGGTGCTGCCGCTCTGGGCGCAGGAGGACGGGCCGGCGGCGGTCCAGCGCCGGCTGGCCGACCCGGACACCTGTGCCCGCATGGCGGAGGAGGTCGCCCGCGGGTTCTGGGGGGGCGTGCCGTTGCCCTGGGACAAGTACGTGATCACCAAGGCCAACCGGGACTCGACGCGCTGGATGGTCGGCAAGGTGTGGACGGAGATCGCAGCCCGGCGTGGCGAGGCCCCGGTGGAGGCGGTCCTGTCGGTGGCCCGCGAGGACCCCTGGCTGGAGGGCGTGGTGCACATCCGCTCGGAAGACGACGTGCGCTACTTCCTCGGCCATCCGCTGGCGATGATCGGCTCCGACGGCAAGGCGGTGTCGCCCGACGGCGTGTGGGGAGCCGGCTCGCCGCATCCGCGCGTCTACGGCTGCTACCCGCGGGTGCTCGGCCGCTACGTGCGCGAGCTCGGGGTGCTGACGCTGGAGGACGCCGTGCACAAGATGACCGGCGCGGTGGCCGACCGGCTACAGATGGAGAGCCGCGGGCGGATCGCCGCGGGCAAGGCGGCCGACGTGGTCGTCTTCGATCCGGACACCGTCATCGACAACGCGACCTGGGAGGACCCGCACCGGTATCCCGACGGCATCGGCCACGTCCTGGTGAACGGCGAGTCGGTGATCCGCGACGGCGTCCACACGCGGGCCCGCCCGGGACGCGTGCTGCGCCGGGGCGCCGAGTAGCCACGGCGCTGCCATGCCCGCGGTCCGCGGGTCCTGAGTGCGGCGTGAAGGAGTAGTCGAGGATGGCGACGGAGTTGCACCTGCGCCGGTACGGCGCCACCCCGAATGCCGGCGCCAACAGCATCGAGTCGTTTCGTCGGCTCGCCACCGATGCTTCCGGCCGAGAGGACGTGACCGTGCTGTTCGGGGGCGGCACCTACCTGCTGGGAGATGCGGGCGGCATGACAGAGTTCGAACGGTTCATGCACTCGGCGCTGCCCGGCATGAACTGGGCCGATCCGCCCGACTATGCCCCCTATCCGTTCGGGACGGCGATGTGCTTCGACTCCTGCCGGAACCTCACCGTCGACGGCGAGGGGGCCGTCCTGGTGATGCGTGGCTTCACCCGGCCCGCCCGCTTCGCCAACTGCACCGGGGTGCTGACGGTACGCAACCTGACGATCGACTGGGACCGCCCCTTCTACTCGATCGGCGAGATCCTGAACGCGCGGCCCGCGGCCGCCGGCGAGGAGGGCGGATACCTCGACGTGCGCGTGTTCGACGAGTTCCCGGTGTCCGGGGGCGAGCCCGTGCACATCTTCCAGGAGTACGAGCCCGGCCCCCTGCGGCCCATGCGGCGCGAGTTCATGGGCCTGGACTCAAGCGAGCTCGTCGCCCCGCAGACCCTGCGCCTCAACATGAAACGGGGATTCCAGGTGGATCCCGGCAACGCGGCCTGCCTGCGCCATCCCCACTACTGCTTCAACAACCTGGACTTCTCCCATAACGAGCAGATCGTCCTTACCGACGTCACCGTCCACGGCAGCGGCGGCTTCGCCTTCGGCGGCAGCCACAACCGCGACGTCACCGCCACCCGCGTGCGCATCGTCCCGCGGCCCGGGACCATGCGGATGATGTCCAGCAACCACGACGGCATGAGCTTCAGCGCCGGCCGTGGCACGGTCACGTACGAAAGCTGCGCGTTTGAGGGAATGGGCGACGACTGCGCCGGTGCCTCGGGCGACTCCGGGCGCCATGCCTACGTCCGGGAGGTGCTCGACGCGCACACGCTGGTGGCGTACTTCAAGGACTACCACCACGTGCAGGTGTCGGGAAACTCCCACTGCCCGCTCCCGGGTGAGGATCTGTTGTTCACCGACCTGGAGGGATTGAACCTCGACTACTGGAACGGGACGGTGCAGGCCTCCTCCCTCGATCCTGGCACCGGAGTGATGAGGATCACCCTCGCCGAACGCATCCCGGACATGGTGGCGCCGGGCCATGTGTTCAACAACACCAGCTACTCGTACCGGCTGCGCTACGACGCATGCTACTTCGGTCCCAATCGAAGCCGTGGCGCCATCACGTCGACCAGCGACGTGCTGATCGAGAATTGCCGCTTCGATCGGTCCGGGGGCACCGGCACGTATGTCTCCACCGAGCTGTACTGGGAGGTGAGCCGCGGCCGGCGCGACATCACGATCCGCAACAACACCTACCACGACTGCGGCAAGGCGGCCGGTAACATGGGGGCCCACGCCATCGCGGTCGACGCCACCGGCTTCCGCCTGTACGGCCACGAGGACGACTTCGGGCCGGCGGGCTTCCACCGCAACATCGTGATCGAGGGCAACACCATCGCCGGCGACGGCGTGGCCATCAGCCTCTGCTCTGCGGAGGACGTGGTGGTGCGCGACAACCGCATCGAAGGAACGAATCCGGCGATTGCCCTGCACAACTGCCGCAACGTCCGGGTGGAGGGAAACGAACTGCCGGCGGTGGCGGGGGCCGCCGAGGCGGTACGGATCGGCAGCGGCTGCGACCGGCGAACCGTGACCATCACCTGACGTCGCTGATGGGTCCCGCGGGGGTTGGCGGCGAGTGACGGGGCGGTCTCTCGCCGCACCGCCACAGGCTTGCCTGGTGGTGCGGGAGTGACGATCTTGTGGACCCGTGTTCTACGTTGCCCGGAAGAGGACTCGAACCTCCACAGCCTTGCGGCCACTAGACCCTGAACCTAGCGTGTCTACCAATTTCACCATCCGGGCCGGGACGGCAGGGTAGGAAGTGAACCGCCTCGATGTCAACGGTGCGCAGGCCGCCGCGGCGACTCGACGCCGAGCGCTGGCATGCGGTAGCCTCCGTGGCTCGACGGCGCCGGGACCGGCTCCGCCGGACGACGCGTCGGGCGAATCCAGATACAGCAGTCGCAGGGACATACCTCGCAAGGGAGCAGCATGATCGGGATCGGACTCGATTTTGGCACCACCAACAGCACGCTCGCCGTCTGGGAGGCGGACCGCATCACCTACATCGATCTGGACGCGGCGGCGGCCAACCCCAAGATCATGCCTTCGGCGCTGTATCTGGACCGCTCCATGGGGCGCTCGGTGGGTACCGCGGCGATCGACCGCTACCTCGGCGACAACCGCGGGCGGATCGTCCGCCTGAAGCGGGTCAAGGTGGGCCAGATCGCCATGACCTTCAGCACGACCGACTCGCAGCGCGCAGGCCACGGACGCGGCGACACCACGCGCGTCCATCAGGTGTCGGGCTATGACGACACCGAGCTGCCCGGGCGGCTGTTCCGGGGACTGAAGAGCTTCCTCGGCGTGGCCGAGCAGAGCCGCTTCAAGGTATTTCACCGCAGTTTTCACATCGTGGCCCTGGTCACGCTCATCCTGGCCGAGATCCGCTCGGTCCTGGAGCGGGCCGGGTACGATGTCGGCCGCGGCATCCACATCGGCCGTCCGGTACGCTACGTCGGCGGCAACGGCGCCAACGACGTCGCCGTGAAGCGGATGACCACCGCCTGCCAGAACGCCGGCTTCGACGATGTGGTGTTCTACCCGGAACCGGTTGCGGCAGGCTTGAGCTATCTGCGCACGGCTTCCGCGCAGCCCGAACACCTGCTCACCTTCGACTTCGGCGGCGGCACTCTGGACCTGTGCCTGCTGTCCACGCGCAACGGCGGCTTCGAAGTGGTGGCCACGCGCGGGCTGCCGATCGGCGGCAATCACATCGACCAGCAGATCATGCGCAACGTCATCTTCCCGGAGCTGGGCGAGGGGTGCGCGGTGAAGAGCTCACTGTCGCGGCCGGAGCCCGACTCGGTGTTCCCGTTCTACCGCTACCAGGACTACCTGCTGAACTGGCAGACCTCCTACATGTCGAACCGCCCGGAGCTCATGGAGAGCATTCTCGCCGGCATCCAGTCCGGTCCCGACGCGCGCCGCAGGCTGACCCGGCTCTGGAAGCTGATCCGCGGCAACGCCGTGTACGCCTTGCTGAGCGCCACCGAGTCCGCCAAGGCCGAGCTTTCGGAGCTGGAGGCGACGGAGATACGCCTTGACGAGGTCGACCTTCGCCTGCCGTTCGATCGCGCCCGCCTTGAGCGGGTGCTGGAGCCGACCATGGAACGGGTCGATGCAACCGCCCGGGCGCTGCTCGCCGACGCCGGAATCGATGCCGATGACGTCGACCAGGTCGTCTGCACGGGCGGATCTTCTCAGCTCGTGCCGGTGCAGCGCTGGCTGGCCGAGGTCTTTCCCGGCCGCGTGGAGGACTTCGACTACTACCGGAGCATCGCCGGCGGGCTGGCGATCGCCAACGCGTGCGAGAGGGAGCTGGCGGCCGTCTAGCGCTCGCGGTCGGGCGCGGACTCGTCGGCTTCCTCTGCGGCCGTTTCGGCGGCGGCTTCCGCCCGCAGGAGGTCGGTCACGTTGCGGTGGCCGCCCAGGTCCAGCTCTTCGAAATCGGTGCGCGCGCGCACGGCGTTCAGGATCGCCTCGAACGACTCGAACTCGTCGGAGAGCTCGACGAGCTGGTCCTGGTCGGCGCGGTAGAGGAAGACGCTGCGGCGCCGCCCGTTGGTGGCAAGCCCGGCGCGGGTCAGTTCCGTCCAGCGCACGACGGCCTGCTCCTCGCCCATGAAGTCCAGCTCGATCCGGTCGTCGAACAGCCGCAGCCGGTTGCGGGACTGCTTCAACAGGTAGCGGAGCACGCGGTAGCCGATCAGGCCGATCGGCGCGACGCCGATCAGTACCGGCCAGGCCTCGGCGATCAGGGCGACGGCCATGATGATCGCGATCAGACCCGGAGGCAGCAGCAGCGGCACCAGGGCGCGCGGATTGGAGCGAAGCGTGATGCGCGACTGCAGGAGCGCTGCTTCGTTCGCGGGCACGGCGTCCATCTTAGGGGCGCGGCGAGCCTGAAGGGAAGGTCAGGCGGAGGTCCGGGGTGAGTGCCGCTTCGCTATGATAGTGCTATACTTGAAGTAGCGCTGCCGCGGCGCGGCGCTGCCAAACCCCTTCCGCAAGGACATTCGATGAGACGCTTCTTCTCCGTATCGCTCATTCTGGCCCTAGCCGTGCTTCCGGCCGCACTCGGTTTTGCCGACGAGACCGCTGCCGGGCAGGCGGCCGAAGAGGGCCCCGACATGATGTGGGTCACCTGGATCGGCTCCGTGGCCGCACTCGGTTTCTCCCTGATCCTGGCGCTCGCCGTGCTGCGCAAGGAGCCCGGCAACGACCGCATGAAGGAACTCAGCCGCGCCGTGCAGGAGGGGGCGATCGCCTACCTGAAGCAACAGTACAAGGTGGTGGCGATCTTCTTCGTGGTGCTGTTCGCGATCCTGGGGGTGATCTCCTGGGGGCTGGGCCTGCTGTCCGGCTTCGTGCCGTTCGCGTTCATCACTGGCGGCTTCTTCTCCGCGCTTGCCGGATACATCGGCATGACCGTGGCGACCCGCGCCAACGCGCGCACCGCCTGGGGCGCCCGCGAGAGCCTCAACGCCGGGTTGCGCGTGGCCTTCTCCTCGGGGACGGTGATGGGCATGACCGTCGTCGGCCTGGGGCTGCTGGACATCTCGATCTGGTGGTGGCTGCTGCGCGCGGTGTTCGACGTCTCGCCGGAGGAGATCCCGCCGATCATGATCACCTTCGGCATGGGCGCCTCGGCGATGGCGCTGTTCGCCCGCCTGGGCGGCGGCATCTTCACCAAGGCCGCCGACGTCGGCGCAGACCTGGTCGGCAAGGTGGAGGCGGGCATCCCGGAGGACGATCCCCGCAACCCGGCGTCGATCGCCGACAACGTCGGCGACAACGTCGGCGACGTGGCCGGCATGGGCGCCGACCTGTACGAGTCGTACGTGGGCTCGATCATCGCCACCATGGCGCTGGGAGCGGTTGCCTCGCTCAGCCTGGACTCGATCTCGACGCTGCAGGCGATCCAGGTGCCGGTGTCGATCGCGACCATCGGCGTGCTGTGCTCGATCCTGGGCACCTTTGTGGTGCGCGCCAAGGGCGACGCCAGCCAGGCGGTGCTGCTCGGCGCGTTGCGGCGCGGCACCTACGGGTCGACCGCGCTGATCGCGATCGGTTCCTTCCTGCTGGTGATGTTCACGCTCGGCAGCGAGTTCCTGGGAATCTGGGCTGCCATGATCGTCGGGCTGATCGCCGGCAACGTCATCGGCTACTTCACCGAGTACTACACCTCCGACCACTACAAGCCCACGCAGCTCCTGTCCAACGAGGCGATCACCGGTCCTGCGACCACCATCATCGGCGGCGTCGGCCTGGGCATGCTCTCCACGCTGATCCCGGTGCTCACGGTGGTCGGCGCGACTCTGGCGGCATTCTTCCTGTCCGGCGGCGCCGCTCATCCCGGCCTCGGGCTGTACGGGATCGGGCTGTCCGCGGTCGGCATGCTGTCGACGCTGGGCATCACCCTGGCCACCGACGCCTACGGGCCGGTTGCGGACAACGCCGGCGGCATCGCCGAGATGGCCAAGATGGAGCCGCACGTGCGCGAGCGCACCGACGCGCTCGACTCGCTGGGCAACACCACGGCCGCCACCGGCAAGGGCTTCGCGATCGGCTCCGCCGCGCTGACCGCGCTGGCGCTGCTGGCCGAGTACGGCAACAAGATCAAGGAGGCGTTCGAGCAGCTCGACGTGTCGCCGCTGTTCGAGGAGTTCTACTCAGGCCTGGTGGAGATCGTCCGCGGGGCCGACGGCCACATCACCGACGTGGTCATGAACATCAACCTGCTGGACCCGAAGATCCTGATCGGACTGTTCATCGGCGCCATGTTGCCGTTCGTATTCTCGTCCCTGTCGATGCGCGCGGTGGGCCGCGCCGCCGGCGACATGGTCAAGGAGGTGCGCCGGCAGTTCCGGGAGAAGCCGGGGTTGCTGGAAGGCAAGGACCGCCCGGACTACGCCGGCTGCGTGGCCATCTCCACCCAGGGCGCGCAGCGCGAGATGGTGGTGCCGTCGCTGCTGGCGGTGATAGCCCCGGTCCTGACCGGCATCATCTTCGGGCCGTTCACGGTGATCGCGCTGCTTGCCGGGGCGCTGACCTCCGGCTTCGTGCTGGCCATCATGATGGCCAACGCCGGCGGTGCCTGGGACAACGCCAAGAAGTTCATCGAGGGCGGCGCGCACGGCGGCAAGGGTTCGGAGGCGCACAAGGCGGCGGTCGTGGGCGACACGGTCGGGGATCCCTTCAAGGACACCTCCGGGCCGTCGATCAACATCCTGCTGAAGCTCATGTCGATGGTCTCGATCGTGTTCGTGACCACGGTAATCGCGCTCAACGACCTTTTCATCCGGATCTTCTCGTAGTACTGCACGCGGTCATTCGATGCGGTAGCCGCGGCCGCGAACGGTGACGATCAACCGCCCGGCCAGGGGCCGGGCGGTGTCAGCCGGCTCCGCGACCGCCGCCAGATGGCGCCGCAGCGCGGTGACGTGCATGTCCACGGCGCGGCTGCGCCGGACCGGCGGCCGCCCCCAGATCGCGTAGAACAGGGCGTCGCGCGTTACCGTCGAGCCGCGGTTTGCAAGCAGCATGCGCAGGACCTCCGCTTCCTGCGCGCCAAGCCAGACCGTGCCCGCCGGTCCCGAGAGCGTCCGCCCCAGCAGGCGCAGGGCGCGGCCGTCGCCGAACCGGGTGAGCGGCTCCGCAGCGCCGATGATGCGCAGCGCGCGCAACTCCAACTCCTCCGGCGTCCACGGGTCGCGCAGGTAGTCGGCACAGCCGGCCAGGAACAGGCGCGGCAGTTCGGTGTCAGGGCCGAAGGCGATCAGCGGCCAGGCGGGCTGAATCGGCCCCGTGAGCAGGGGCTCCGCGTCCTCGGCCGGCATCACCGCGGCCACATAGCGGGGGTCGCGCGGCGCGGGGGGCTCTGCGACAAGGTCGAGAGCGAAACCCTTGATACGCCGGGAATAGGCGTCCATGCGCGCAGCGAGGGCGCCCGACGATGCCATCAGGCAGACTCGCGGCGGATCCCCCAACCCCATGCCATGTCCACAGACGCCCGACAGAGCACGCCTCGGTCGTGGTCAGCCGCGAGACGTGCGCCATGAAGGCGACGCCATACTTGGCGGATGTGCCGGTCGCGTTACCACTCACCCTAAACTCGGACGAACCCTTTTGTCCATAATTTTCACATCAAAACTAATGATGATACGTAACCTCATGGTATCCATGGTGGGACACGGTCGCCGGCGCGCGGGACGAGTGGGCCAACTCGTCGGCGGGTGCCTCCAGGGAGAGGTGCGAACCGAGCAGGCAGGGTTGATTTGATAATGGATTATCGTTATCGTGTATATCATGAGACATCAGAAGACATGGACGTTCGTCGTTGCCGTCATGGTGCTGGCCGGCACGCTGGCCCTTGCCCAGGATCAAAGGGAGGGGCCGGCCGCGGATCTCCTGCCGGTCGTGGCGACCACCAACATCGTCGGCGACATCGTCGCCCGGGTCGGCGGTGACCGCCTGTCGCTGTACGTGATGCTGCCGCCCGGAGCCGACCCGCACGCGTTTCGGGCGACCGCTCGTGACGCCCGCCATACAGCGGATGCGGCCATCGTGTTCATCAACGGCGCGGGGCTGGAAGCGGGCTTCTTCGGAGACCTGATCGCGAGCGCCGAGCCGCGGCTCGTGGTCGACCTGACTGCGCATCTGAACCTCCGGCGCATGGAGGACATGCACGAGGACGAGGACGAGGACGAGCACGACCACGACGAGGATGAGCACGACCACGATGAGGATGAGCACGACCACGATGAGGATGAGCACGACCACGACGAGGACGAGCACGACCACGACGAGGATGAGCACGACCACGACGAGGACGAGCACGGGCACGACGAGCACGCGCACGACCACGGCGAGTTCGACCCGCACGTGTGGATGGACCCGACCCTGGTCACGGCTTGGGCCGAGGAGATCGCGGAAGCGCTCGCCGAGGTCGATCCCGACCACGGCGCCGGCTATGCGGACCGCGCGGACGCGCTTGTCGGCGAGCTGCATGCGCTGGACGCGTGGGTACGGGAACGGGTGGCCGCGATTCCGCGGGACCGGCGGATCCTGGTCACCGACCACGACGTGTTCGGCTACTTCGCCGACCGCTACGGCTTCACCGTTCTCGACACCATCATTCCCGGGTTCTCAACGGTGTCCGAGCCGTCCGCGCGCCACCTGGCGAATCTGCGCGAAGCGATCGCCGAGCACGGGGTGCCGGCGATCTTCGTGGGGCTGACGGTGAGCTCGCATGTGGCGCAGGTGATCGCCGACGACCTGGGGATCGAGGTGGTCTCGGTGTACACCGGATCGTTGAGCGAGCCGGACGGTCCGGCGGCGACGTACCAGGACTTCATCCGTACCAACGTCGAGCGCATCGTCGGCGCACTTGCAGGGAGCTGACGGTCTGCGCGCTACGCCGCCGCCGGACCGGCGAGCTGTCCGGCGGCCGGCGTAGCAGACCAATACATGACCACGCGCGGCATGCGCACGCCGGCGTGGTCATGGTTCACGCTCCGAGCCCGCCCGACTATGTCATCACCCTTTGAGTGAAGGAGCTGTAGTGCCCCTGTCAGAAAGACTTCCCGTTACTGTCCTGTCCGGCTTTCTCGGCGCAGGCAAGACCACCCTTCTCAACAACGTGCTCAATAACCGCGCGGGCATGCGCGTCGCGGTCATCGTCAACGACATGAGCGAGGTCAACATCGACGCGTCGCTCGTTGAGCGCGGCGGTGCCGAACTCTCGCGGACCGAGGAGAAGCTGATCGAGATGTCGAACGGCTGCATCTGCT
>JAPPNY010000090.1 GCA_028818385.1 Spirochaetaceae bacterium | reverse complement strand
CAACTCCGCGGCGGCGCTCAGCGTCAGCGAGCCGTCGCGCAGCCGCTCGCGCGCGCCCGGCTGGTCCGCGCACAGCCGCACGGCGCCAATGCGCCGCCCGGCGGCAGCGTCGCTGTAGCCAAGCTCGCGCACCGCGTAGTCGAACAGGCTGGAGCAGCCCCGCTGCAGAAAGAGACGGCGGGCCTCGATCTCGGCCAAGTGGTCGATGATGGCGCCCTGCAGGTGGCGTTCGTGGCGGACCAGGGTGCTGGTCTGACGCAGGAGCTCCCGGTCGGAGAGCACGCCGACGGTGGAGGTGATCGCGGGGCGGACGGCGGTCGCAGGAATGGCGGTCTTCATGGGATTAATATACTCATGGTTTCGAGATAGACCTTCCTGACCGATCCGGGACGGGCCGGCGATCCGCACGCAGCGGGCGCTCAGAGGGGTGCTGGGCGACCGAACGGGCATCCGAGCTTCCGGGAGGCCGGAAGGGGCGCGTACGTGCGGTGGCGCGCCACCTCGCAGGCGCGAAACCCCGTCAAGACCCTGCGGCAAGAATCTTCGATCTTTTCGCGTCCCGCCCGCCGCCGGGCCGATGCAGGCAGCGTCGGGACCGGTCGACCTCGCCGCCGTCCTCTTCAAGCAATTCCTGGTAGACTCACCCCGGAAGCCACCCGAAGATCGCCCTCAACTCAACCGTCCTCATCCGGGATCTCGACCACGTACACCTGGCTGGTGCCGGTGTGGTCGGACGTGTACACCACCCGCGTGCCGTCCGGATGGAACGACGGGTGCGGGTGGCCGAACTGCGGCCCGTAGGTCGACTCCTCCACCGCGTCGTCGTCGGCCGGCTCCGTGAACGCCCACTGGGTGCCGCCGTTGGAGCTCTGCGGATAGCACAGCGGCCGGTGCTCGCCGGTGGCCGGATCGATCAGGCGGAGCCCGATGTCCGGGCACGTCGTGTCGCTGACGATCAGCGAGCCGTCGGCGTTGGCTGACGGATGCCAGGTGTTGAAGTCGGCCACCACCCTCGCCTCCTCCTCTTCGATGCCGATCGCCATCAACGCGAACGGCCAGCGCGCGAAGATCACCTGGTCGGAGGCGCCCAGGAACGACTCGTGGGTGATCCACTCCCGCTTGTCGTGGCGATGCAGCGGCCGCAGCTCGCCCCGACCGACGGCGGCCAGCCACATGCGTTGATTGACGTCGCTGGTGTAGAGGATGATGTCACGGTCGGTGGGGCAGACCATCGCGTGGCCGACGTCGCGGGGCGGCTCGCACACCACGGTGTGGCCGGACCCGTCGGTCTCGATCGCCACCAGCGCCGAGCTGCCGTCGCGCGCGAGTCCCGTGACCAGGCGCCCTCCGTCCGCCGACAGGCTGCACATCCCGACCCGGCTATCGCCGGGGAAGGAGGCCAGCGCAGTCTCCTCGAGCGTGCGCAGGTCCACCGCGCGGACCTCGCCGGCCACGTTGTAGAACACCCGCCCGCCGTCGGGCGACGGACAGGCCGCGAGACCGTCGAACCCGTGCGCGTCGGTGAGCTGCACCATGTGCCCGGCCGCCTCGTCCAGCTTGAACAGGTTGGCTTCCCCCGACCGGTAGGAGGTCAGGATCATGGCCTCGCCGTCCGGGGTCCACGACGGTATGGAGAAGTACAGGCTGTGGCTCATCGCCGGCCCGTCGGTCATCTGCCGGATCAGCGCGCCGGTCTCTGCGTCGCGCGTTTCGGTGATCTGGACCGGCCAGGTGCTTCCCTTGCTCATGCTGTTTCCTCCGCGCAGAATTGCTCGTAGCGCTCGGCCACCGCCCCGTCGCGGGCGTCGCCGCGGTGGACGTAGACCCCGAACCGGAAGGTCGCCATATCCGGGCCGCCGTCGGTGCCCGGATGATGATGGGACAGCAGGATCGGCCCGTACCCCGACGCGCTGGCCTCTCCCGGATACCCGGGGTTGTCGGGGTGGTCGAAGAGCGCCAGCCCCTGCGGCCCCGCCGGACAGGTGCCGGAGTAGTCGATCCAGCGCTCGCCGGCGAACCGCTCGCCGCGGCTGGTCCGGCCGGTGGCGCTGGCCATCACGCCGCCGCCGTCGATCAGTGGCCACGTCCCGTCAGCGCCTCGGCGTGCGCCGTCGCGGGCGCGCAGGGCGTCGCACACCCGCGCCGAGATCGCGAACGGCCCGCCGCCCGGCTCGGACGGCTCAGGCACCGTGGTCCGCCAGTCGATCAGGCACTCGCCGCCGGCCAGGGCGAAGAACCGCAGGTCGCGCGTCTCCGTCAGGATCGGCGCGCCTTCGCCGTCGACGTACAGCAGCCGCTGCACGACACGCGCGCGGCCGTCGCCGCCGGCCAGCAGGTCGAACCCCTGGTGCAGCATCTTCCCGCACGGGCCGTACGGCGGCTCGTCCCAGTCGGAGAAGATGTTGGTCGGTCCATCGTCGTGGCCCCCGTATGCCAGGAACAGCCCGCACTGGTGGGGGTGGTCGCTGCCGGCGCCGCGCAGCACGTTGCCGCACGGTCCCATCAGCGGCCAGACGTAGGGCTTCCAGGAGCCGACGTGGTTGTAGCGGGCGATCCGGGTCCCGCCGGCGTCGATCGACACGAACGACGGGTACTCGGTGACCGAGAGCCGGGCCATGAACGCTACAGCTCCGGGAAGAAGACGTCGACGACGCGCTCGGTGTCGAACGGGTCGCAGCCGTGGTCGCTGGCGAACTTCGCGTGGAGCTGCTCCTCGTACTCGGTCACGGAGGTCAGCGGCAACTCGACCGCTCCGCGGCCCGGCCTCCCCGACTCCGCGGCGGCCATCGAGATCTCGATGTCGGCGCGCGCCCGGCCCGCGTCGTAGCGCGTGGGCCGGTCCTCGGCCACCGCCTGCGCCAGGCTGTCCATCTCCTCGACGATCGCCAGGCCCATGGCATCGGTCCGGTACTGCGGCCAGGGATTCTCCCAGACCACCGGCGGGTCGGTATCGATCTGCAGGCGCTCCACCACCTGGATGCCGCCGTCGTCGCGGGTCACGGTGCGGATCGGGTACGCGGTGGCGCGCCCGCCCCCTGCGAGGCGCTGTTCCTCCGTGGTCAGGTGCACGTCGTCTTCCACGATGGAGCCGGTGGTCCCGTCGATCTGGAACAGTGTCTTTGCCTTCCGGCCAAGCGCCTGTGCGTGATAGACGTTCGAGTAGGACGTGACGGCGACCGCGCCACTGTCGAACTCCATGGTTTGCAGGTTCCACTCCTCGGTGTCGTAGCTGCGCACGGCGTTGGCGTTTACGCGCGGGATGCGGCTGTTCATGGCCACGCTGCCGACGCGGGTGGCGACCGCGTCGCCCAGGAACATGCGCAGGCTGCTGACGATGTGGCAGCCCTCGGTCAGGAACATCGTGAACACGCGCAGCACGTCGCCGATCAGGCCCTGCTCGACGATCTGCCGCTTCATCAGGTGCAGGGGGTCGCGGCAGTACTGCTCGGCCACCTCCAGCTTCACGCCGTTGCGATCGACCGCTTCGATGAGGAGATCGCACAGCGGCAGCGTCGTCGCCAGCGGCGTCTCAACGATGATGTTTATGCCGCGCTCGGCCAGGTACGTGCCGATCGCGTGGTGGGAATCTCCCGGCGTGCTGATCGCGGCGGCGTCCAGCCGCTCGCCTGCGACCAGGTCCTGCACGCGGGTGTAGGCCGGAACGCCGCATTCGGCCGCCACGCGGCGGGCGGTCTCTCCGTTCATGTCGCAGACGGCGGCCAGCTCGAAGCGGTCGGACATCATGCGGATGGCCGGCAGCCGGACGTTGCGCCCGCGCTTGCCCGTGCCGATGAGGGCGATTCTGATGCGTTCGTTCCTTGTCATGTGGTTCTGGGCCATGTCCTTCAGGGCCGCCAGGTTCGTCCGGGATTGCTCTTCGAGAAGGGAGCCGCGCCCCCGGTGCTCGCGGGCAGCCAGCTCCGATACGCGTCGCCACCGGCACCCACCGTCCCGAAGTCCTCGAGGGTGATCCTGGGGAGTCTGTCGGATTGGCCGCGCAAGCGGCAAGTCCGACGGACTCCACAGGCAGGGTGGGGATGGGCCGGGAGCGGCGCCGCAGGCGCCGGTCCCGGGGCGTGGCCGGCGTGTTCGGCCTGCAACACCGCCTGCGCCTGCGACGCCGCCGCCGGCCGGGCGTCCGGCGCGGACACCCGGCGGCTGAGCTCGACGGGGTCGATCGGCGCGGCGCCAAGGTCAGGCGCGGGCCCGGCGGCGTCCGGGTCGGCGCGCAGCGCCATGAGCAGCGGGCCGGCGTACACGGAGACCTTGCCTGCGCATTCGCGCTCTCCGGTCCAGTAACGCAGCGACAGGTCCAGGTCGAACTCGACCACGTCGCCGGGGCGCCACGTGCGCTCCAGGTTCAGGTAGCAGCCGGGCGTGACGCCGCTCACCGGGCTGCCGTTTACCGACACCGCGGTCTCGGCGGACCAGTACGGGATGCGCAGCTTGAGCGCGCAGGCGAGCGGCGCCTCCGGGTCCACGGTCAGCCTCACGCGCCCATCGCGCGGGTAATCGGTCTCCTGGGTCAGGGTGACCGGTGTCTCCCCCGCCCGCGAGGCGATCGTCGACGGGCCGTACCAGTTGAGGACCAGCCCGTCGCCGTCGCGCATCAGTGCCCAGTCGCTGATCAACCCGAACCCGCGCGGGCCGTTGGCCGTGCAGCAGATCATCTGCTCGCTGCCCGGCTTGCGCTGCCACTGCACCTGCTCGACCGCCGAGATGCGCCTCCCGTCCATGGGCGTGTCGTAGGTGCAGGGTCCGCCGTCGCGGAACTGGTAGCCGACCACCTGGTTGAGGGTGGAGAGCTCGAGCTCGTCGGCGACGATCGAGTCGCCGGTCAGGCGCAGCATCTCCACCCCGTAGGCGATCCACGCGACCGTGCAGCAGGTCTCGATCGACCCGGGGTCATAGGGGTTGCCGACCGCACCCTCGCCGGAGGAGAAGCCGCCGTTGTTGTGGCGGTCGTGGCGGAGGATGCTCCACCAGAACCGCTCGACCGTGGTCCGGTAGTCCGGGTTGCCGGTGGCGTAGTACAGCTCGGCAAGCCCGATGAGCGCGTGCAGGCTCTCCCAGCGCGGCCGCGGTGTGCGGTGGAACTCCGCGCCGGCCAGCGCCTGGCGCACATAGTCGCCGGCCTGCTCGCCGTCGCGGTCACGCAGCCGGAACTCGTCGACGATCGCCTCCGCCATGCGCAGGTAGCCCTCCGTCCCCGTGATCCGGTGGAGGAGCGCCAGGCCGTGCAGCACGGCGTGGTTCATCTCGGTGCTGTACTTGTAGCAAAGATCGACGATCGCCGTTCCGGTCTCCAGGAACCGGGCGCAGACCAGGTCGGCGATGGCGCGCGCACAGCCCAACGCGCGCTGGTCTCCCGTGTCCTCGAACCAGAGGAGCAGGCCGAGCATCAGGTGGTAGTGGTTCCACAGGTCCCACGTCCACTCGTTGGTGGTCGAGTCCCAGAGCTCCAACCGCTCGCTCTTCGGGTACGGCCCCAGGTAGCCGTCCGCCGGATCCTGCAACTCGGCCAGCCGGGCGACCACCCCGGCGATCCGTTCGCGCAGCGGCGCGGATCCGGTCAGCCGCCAGAGCTGCACGGCGCCGGTCAGGTACTTGCCGGCGAACTCGCCCGACCACGGCAGGTACGCGCGGTACTGCTCCGCGTCGCGGATCTCGAACATCTCCACGATCGCGGGGTTGGTATCGGGAAGCGGAATCACCCAGTGGTCGATCACCGCGTCGACGTACTCGCGGACCACGCCCCGGAGGTCCAGCGACGCGTCCCGCGCACGCTCCAGCGCCGGCCGGTGCCCGCCCACGTTCAGGTGATCGACCATCTAGCAGCGGTCGCTATGCTATGTGGCAGAACGCTCGAAGCGTACACCGAACTGTCCGTTGACAGCCCGCACGTGTGTCGTTGACGCTGGAACCGGGAGCTAGGCACTCGGAGGTCGCACGGTGAGCACACCACAAGAGAGCATCAACAGGCAAGAACTCAAGGACCTCATCGACGGCGTGCACGACGACGAGTTGCCCGCGGTCAAGAGGTACCTGCAGTTCCTTCGCTACCTCGACGACCCGGTGGCGCGTTCTCTCGCCGACGCGCCGCCCGACGACGAGGAAACCGCCATGGAAGACCTTACTGCATTCCGGGCGACGGATGAAGACTTCAGAATTGGAAACGTCGTGACCCAGGAGGCCCTTGAGAACGAGTTCGGGGCGTGACATGGACGGTTCTCTACTCCCGTCAGGCCGCAAAGGACCTGCGCGGAATCGACGTAGTGCGTACCGCTGACTCGCCGGTGGAGTAAGCCCGATGCATGATGACGCCACAGGGGAGGAAGAATCCTCCCCTGTGGATCGAGGAAACCCCGAGGGTTTCCGTTCACGAAAGGCGTCAGCCGCTCAGCCTCCGACCATCATCAGGAAGTCGTCGAGAGCGCTCTGCTGGATCTCGACGTACCGGTCGGCGCCCAGCGCCTCGTACCCGGCCACGTACTCGTCCCACTGGTCGAACGAAGCGTCACCGATGATGAACTTGGTGCTCCATTCTTCCTTGTACAGGTTCAGCTCGACCGCCAGGTTGGCGGCCTCCTCGCTGGCATCGGTGTCGCGGATGTTGAACAGCGGCAGCACTCGGACGTGCGGCCAGTTCTTTTCGACGGCATCGTGCGTCTCCCACCAACTGGGTGAGATCGCCTTCCAGACGTCGGCATAGTCGCGGAAGACCTTGGTCGGCAGGTAATTGGGCTTGCCCTGGTCGACTTCCGTCCAGATCCTGGCGATCTGCTCGTCGAGCACCGCGAAGTACTCGCCGCCCTCACGCCACCAGTTGCCCGGCGACAGGGGAACCTCCTCCCCGGCGTCCAGCGCCTTCTTGCCGTCTTCCACCGCCTGCTTGCAGGCCGCGGCATCCGGGCACTCCAGACCGAAGGTCCGGGTCGCGACGCCCGGCTTGCTGAACCAGAAGTTCAGGAACTTCATGGCGGCCGGCACCACCTTGGAGGTCGAGGCGATCGAGTAGGTCTGCTGCTTGACCATCAGCGGCGTCGTCTTGTACCAGGTGCGGTTGCCGTTGGCGTCCATCGGCGTGGTGGCTCCCTCCACGGCGATCGTCACGCCGCCCTCGGCCGCGTTGATGCGGGCGTACGAGCTGCGCGAGAAGCAGTCGGCCCAGGTGAAGTCGTGGCCGGCGACCACGTCCGGCCACCACTGCGAGTGGTCGCGGGTGAAGATGTCGACGTTGGTCAACCCTTC
The DNA here is from genome assembly GCA_028818385.1 of Spirochaetaceae bacterium. Next base: position 12,312 of record JAPPNY010000090.1, on the reverse strand, counting down.
CGCATAGATCTGGTGCGCGAACATGAGCAGGTCGCGGTACTCGTCGGTGGCCGGCAGAAACTCGAATTCCGTGAAGTTCTCCAGGTCCGTGTAGGTCACCAGCTCGCGCAGACTGCCGGTCTTGGTCGTGAGGCCGAACGCCGAGGTGAACGCCTGCATGAGCGTCCGGTAACTCGACCTGCCGCTCAGGGCGACGCCCGGGCCCGTATTCTGAGCCTTGAACGCCCGCCACGCTTCCATCCATCCATCGGGCGTGTCGGGCTCCTCAAGCCCCAGCTCCGCCATGGTGTCGGTCCGGTAGTTGAGCGACTGGCCGCAGCCGGGCGCTCCCCCGCCGTAGTGCATGCCGATGGCGCCGTACAGGTCGCCTGCGGCATCGCGATAGGCGGCGGTGAGCGACTTGTCGAGCAGCTCGGTCATGTCGGGGCCGTACTGCTCGATGAGCGGATCCATCTTCAGGAACGCGCCCTGCGCACCGTAGATGTTGGCCACACCCGGGTCGAAGATGTTGACGACGTCCGGCAGGTCGCCGCTCGCCATCATCGTCGCGATGCGCTCGTCACGGACGTCCTGCGGAGCCGGGATCCAGTCGATGACGATGCCCAGCATCTCGTTGACGGCCTGCGTCCAGTTGTCGTCGTTGGAAAACAGGTCGTCCGGGTGCTGGACGACGAACACGGACACCGGCACGGGGTCGTCCGCCCATGCCCCGAAGGTCACGGTCAACATGACCAGCATGGTGATAATGATTCGACTCTTTCGCACGTTTTTCTCCTCATGTCGATCGGATACTGTTTGCTCTGCCGTCCGCGGCTGACAGCCGAACGACGGCCGGAATCTTTGAGAGTCAGAAACCCTCACACTCCCATAGGCAGCGATGACCTCCTCTGTTTCGTTTTCATGATTATCCCTTGATCGCCCCGATCATCGCCCCCTTGACGAAGTACCGCTGGATGAACGGGTACGCTATCAGCATCGGCAGGGCCGAGATCACGATCACCGCCGCCTTCAGCGACTCCGTCTTCATGCGCGCGCGGAGACGTTTCAGGTCCTCCACCGTCTCCATCATGGCGGCCTGTGTCTCGGCCATCTCCTGGAGCTGCGTGGTGGCGATCAGGTTGCGCAGCACGACCTGCAGGGGATATTTCTTGACGTCGGAGAGGTACAGGACCGGGCCGAAGTAGTTGTTCCACTGGGTGACCGCGGCCCACAGCGCCACGGTCGCGATGATCGCCTTCGACAGGGGAGCCACCACGTTGACGAAGATCTGCACGTCGTTGGCGCCGTCGATGACCGCCGACTCGATCAGCTCCTCGGCGATCTGCTCTATCGACGTGCGCAGCATGATCAGGTAGAAGAAGCTCACCAGCCCGGGGAAGATGAACGCCCACATCGTGTCGATCAGGCCCATCCTCCTGACGACGATGTACGTGGGGATGATGTATCCCGAGAAGAACCAGGGGAGCAGGAACAGGATCAGCAGCACCCTGCGCGCCCTGAAGCGCCGCCGCGAAAGCGCGTACGCGGCGGGGAGGGTGACTGCCAGGAGCAGCGCCGTGTAGACCGACGTATAGACGACCGAGTTCCTGAATCCTCGTATTACCTCGTCGTACTCGATCACGGCCTTGTAGGTCACCAGGGTGACGGACCGCGGATAAAGAAACAGCGGATTGCGCAGCACCTCCTGTGGGTCGCTGATGGACATGAACACGATCATCAGGAACGGGTACGCCGTGACATACACCAGCAGCAACAGGACTGCTTTGAGGGCGATGTCGAAGACGCCACGCCTTCCCGGGCGGCCGGCGGAGGGCGCTCCGATCGCCGCGTCAGCCACTCCCGCATCCTCTCCGGCGCCCGCCGGTGCGGACGGCCGCCATCAGAAGATCCTCCGGCCGAAGAACCGGCCCGACGCGGCATTCGCCCCCAACAGGAGCAGGACGTTGACGATCGTCTGCCAGAAACCCACGGCCGCGCCGTAGCTGTACTGGGGTATCCCGCCGTCGATCGCCAGACCCCGCCGGTAGGTATAGGTCTCGATCGTCATCGACACTTCGTACGTCAGAGGATTCTGCAGCAGCAGCACCTTCTCCGTGCTGGTGCCGTTCATCAGCGACCCGACGTTGAAGATCAGCAGCACGGCGATCGCGGGCAGCAGCGACGGCAGCGTGACGTGCCACATGCAGCCCAGCCTGCCGGCGCCGTCGATCGTCGCCGCCTCGTACAGCTCGGGATTGATGCCGGCGATCGTGGCGATGTAGAAGACGGCCACGAAGCCGGCCGTCTGCCAGATCTGCGTGATGATGTAGATGGGACGGAACCAGTTCGGGTCGATCATGAAGTACTCGGGCTCCGCGCCGAACAGCACCGCGCGAATCGCATTCACCGCGCCGCTGTCGTCCGGCGTCAGCAGCAGCATGGCCATGCCGATCACGATCGCGTTGGACAGGAAATAGGGCAGCATGCTTACGGTCTGCACCAGTTTCTTGTAGGAGCGGCTCACCACCTCGTTGAGGAGCAGGGCGAACAGGATCGGAACGGGGAAGCTCCAGAGCAGTTGATAGAGGCTCAGGAGCACGGAGTTGCGAATGACCCGCACGGCCGAGGGGGCGGAGAAGAAATCGACGAAGTTTTCCAGTCCCACCCACGGGCTGCGGAAGAACCCGAGGAATGGCGAGTAGTCTTGGAACGCCATCACCACGCCGACCATCGGCAGGTAGTTGAAGAGGACGACCACCACTACCGCCGGCGCCACCAGCGCATAGAGATAGCGGTCCGCCTTGAGGCCGTCCAGGAAGCTGCCCGTCCGGCGTGCGGGCATGCCGGGGGCGAGGGTGGACGAAGCGGCGGGGGACCTCTGCATGTGCGTGACCGGCGTCCTGCCGCAACGCTCGGCCTCGGCAGAGCGACGCTGCGTGACCTTGTCACGTTTCTTGTGCCGGTGCAACACTGCCGCAGCGCCGGACGGGCGGGGGTGAAGCGATGAGCGTGGTGACGGCACGGGACCGGTTCTGGATCTGGGGGCACGAGGCCGGCAGTCACGACCACGGCGGCGGGCTGCGCTGGACCTCGCGCATGACTCCGGCGGAGGGGGCCTTCTACCTGGGGGTCCCGAACCTGATCATGGTCCGCTACCGCGACCGCTCCGGCACGCCGCTGCCGCTGCCGCCGTACGACCAGTACGCCCTGGCATTCCGGCCGCTGCGCCGCGTGGTGTGGAGCTGCGTGCACGCGGCGGGAGTCACCGAGCCGGAGGAGGTGCAGCGCGTCGTCGACCTAGCCCGGGCCAACCCGAACCTCTGCGGGGCGATGATGGACGACTTCTTCTACGACGCGAACGACAAGCGCGGTCCGGAGACCGCCGTACACACCCCGGACGAGCTGCGCGGCCTCCGCGAGCGCCTCCGCTCAGGGGAACGGCCGCTGGACCTGTGGGTCGTCCTCTACCAGCACCAGTTGCAGCGGCCGGTGCGGGAGCACCTGGAGCAGTGCGACGTCGTCAACTTCTGGACCTGGAACGCCCGCGACCTGGCCGCGCAGGAGGAGAGCTTCGGCAAGCTGGAGGAGCTGGCGCCCGGCTCCCGCAAGGTGCTGGGCTGCTATATGTGGGACTACGGCGACCGGCAGCCCATGCCGGCGGACCTCATGGAGCAGCAGTGCGTGCGGGGGCTGGAGTGGCTCCGCCAGGGCCGCATCGAGGGGATGGTCTTCCTGGCGAGCTGCATCTGCGACATGGGGCTCGAAACCGTCGAGTGGACCAGGCAGTGGATCGCCGAGGTGGGAGACACGCCCCTGTAGGGCGGGACTACCCTGCCGCCGCCCGAGCGCGCCGCGCCTGCGCCAGATCGTACCCGGCCTGCCGGCGCATCCAGAAGTCGGCGTTGCTCCAACCGATGCTCTCCAGAGCCAGTGCCATCGTCGGCGAAATGCCGATATGGCCGTTTACCAGCCGTGAGAGCGTGTTGCGCGCCACGCCGAGCCGCTTGGCCGCCTCGGTCACCGTCCACTCCGAGGCCACGATAGCCTCGCGAATGCTCTCCCCCGGATGCGTCGGATTGTACATGGCCATGCTGGCTCCTCCTAATGGTAGTCGACGAGGTCCACGTCTACGGCCTCGCCGTGCGCGAAGCGAAAGACGATCCTCCAGTTGCCTGAGATGCGTACAGCCCAATAGCCACGCAGATTGCCCTCGAGCGCGTGCAACCGGTATCCCGGCCAGTTCAGATCCTGAGGCTGTCGTGCGAATTCAAGGTCGGACAGCACTCGGCGAATCCGCCCCACATGGTTGGGATTCAGCAGGCGGGTGTCGTCCCGCTCGAACAATCTGCGTAGCCCCTTGTGCGCTATCCTCAATGCGGACAGATCATGCTACACGACGTGTTGCACAGGCAAGCGACATGGGGCTGCCGGCCGTCGAGTGGACGCAGCGGTGGATCGCCGAGGCGGGAGACACGCCGCTGTAGGTGTACCATCGGGTGGCGCAGCACGCCGGCAGGAGGTTCCGGCGCTGCCATCGCGGAGTTTCATCGGTCATGAGCGGTCATCCCTTCGACAACGAGTTCGTCATCACCCCTCAGCACAAGGAACGATTCCGGACCGACGGCTTCGTGAAGCTGGCACGGTTCCTCAACGCCACCGTCGTCGACGCGCTGCTCGGTCGTGTCGATGCCGAGATGAGTCGGCCGGCCGGGGACGGCAGCGCAGGCGACAGACGATTCAAGCGGGTCAAGTATGGGTTCGCCAGCAGCAGGAACGACATCTTCGAATTGTTGGAGCGTCCCTACTTCCGGCGAGCCCTGACGGATCTGGCCGAGCGTGACCTGTTCCTGACGACCGAGATGTGCTTCGAGCTCGGAAAGAACGTCAGCCGGGGATTCCCGTGGCATGTCGGCGTGCAGAGCTTCGGCTACCAGCCCGCGGGTGAGCTCGGGTACACGGTGTGGGCGCCACTGCATCCGATCGACACGAAGGGCCAACGGGGCGGTATGGCCTATGTACCCGCCAACGTCATATCGGGGGATTTCGTCTTCCGATACATCGAACCGGGAATCGTCTCGACCTTGGAGGCCATGGAGCGAGCCGGGGAGAAGACGAGCGAGGACGATTACTCCCTGATGCGCTTCGCGACCCTCAATGGGCCGCCGATCGTGAATATCCTCGAACACCACCAGGTGGAGGAGGACTTCGAGCCGGGGGACGTGCTCGTCTTCGACAAGTATGTCGTCCACAAGAGCATCATGCTTGGTGAGGGCGTGCTTCCAAGACGCGCGGCCCACGTGATGCGATTCGTGGAAGGGGGCTCGCACTTCGATCTGCAACGGGCTCGGACCCTCGACTTCCCGGTTGCGAAATACGGAGAGAGCTTCACCCGGCACACCCCGTTCGACCGACTCCACACCAGGATCGCGGAGGCCGGCGCGGAGGATGGGGACGTGCTCGCCGAGTGCGCCTACTTCGACGACCGTGACCGTCGGATGATCCGGCGCGAGCCGGGCGTCAGCCGGCGTCGTCCGAGCGGAGGCTGACGCGGCGCACGCGCGGCGTGGTCTTGCCGAGCACGGCGCCGAGCGCGAGCTGATACTGCACAAACGGTCCTCTGTCCGCCGAGCGGCCGCCGGCGACCGCCAGCCGCTCGCCGCAGCCTGCCCAGGACGACCATTCAGCCGACCGCACCGCTGCCTCGTCGCCGCCGGTCCGTACGCGGCCGCGTACCCAGGTATCGGCCGGCACCTCGGCCTCCCAGCGCAGATCGATCACTCGCGCCCCGTCCGCCAGCCGCCGCACGGGCGAGGTGTAGAGCTCCTCCGGCCCCCGGTCGTGCTGGTTGCCCGGCTCGACCGAGCGCATGCCGTGCGGCCCCATGGTCGGCAGCCGCGTGGTGCGGCGGCGGTCGAACCCGTCCGGCCCGTTCCACCAGATCTCGGAGTAGCCGCGGTGGTCGCCCCACACCTTGTGATTGGCCACCACCAGGTCCGTCCAGCCGTTGCCGTTCAGGTCGGCCGCCAGCGATCCGGAGGCGGAGTGCGTGAACAGCCGCGTGCAGTCGTCCGGGGAGAAACCGCGGCCCGGGCGGTTCCAGTAGATGAAGGAGTCCAGGTCGCGCTCGCGCGGCGTCGTGTACGAGGACACGAAGATGTCGAGCAGGCCGTCATTGTCGAAGTCCGCGATCGACACCGAGTTGCCGGCGCGGGCCGGCAGCAGCGTGCGCCGGTCCTCGCGCAGTCCGTCGGGGCCGTTCCAGTACACGTACAGGAACGCGTCGTCCGGGCCGCTCTCGCTCTGCGTGTGGCCGGCCACCACCAGGTCCAGCCGGCCGTCGCCGTCCAGGTCGGCGGCGCGGGCGGCGACCGCGTGGAAGACGCTGAGCGGCCGGCAGCGCTCCATGGAGTAGCCGTCCGGGCCGCCGCACAGGATGAAGCTCCGGTCGGCGGCGATCTGCGGCACGACGATGTCCAGCCAGCCGTCGCCGTTCAGGTCGGCCGCGCACAGGAAACGCGGCTCGTCGTAGAGCACCCCGTCGAGCTCCATGCGCAGGCGGCGCGGGTTGGCGGCGTCGAAGCCGTCCGGCCCGCCGTGGAAGAACAGCAGGTCCGGCTCTCCGAAGCCGCCGAACACCAGGTCCAGCCAGCCGTCGCGGTCCAGGTCCGCGCACACCATGCCGTGCGCGTGGGTGGTGGCCAGGCGCACGTCGGGCGCGGCCGGGAAGCCTGCCGGGCCGCGGCGCAGGATGAAGGAGCCGGCGTCATCGCTCACCTTCGAGTACTCGGAGGCGTTGCAGATCACCAGGTCGGCGATGCCGCGGTCGAACAGGTCGGAGCTCACCGCGTCGACGGCGCCCGACGCCACGACCTCCAGGCGCCGCTCGGGCGCGTAGCCCCCCTCCCCGCCCCGGTACACGTAGATCGGCACGTCGTCCCGGCTGGTGCGCGCGAAGTGGTTGATCAGGACCAGGCGAGGGTGCCCGCCGTCGGGCCGCCCCACCAGACAGCAGCGCGCGTCGTGGCTGACCAGGCGCCGCGCGGGACCGAAGCGCCGGTCCGGGCCGCACGCGTATACCAGCGACTCGGTGGTGTACGAGGCGTCGCTCTTGTGCTGGCAGATCACCACCTCGGGCCGCCCGTCGCCGTCCAGATCCGCGATCGCCACGTCGCACGCGCCGCTTGAGGCGAGCACTGCCGGCTCCGGCTCGAACCCGCCGCCCGGGCGCCCCCAGAACACCAGCGACGCTTCCTGCCCCTCGCCCTTGCAGGCCACCACCACGTCGACCGCGCCGTCTCCGTCCAGGTCGGCCGCACCCGCCGCCTGCGCGCCGGCGCACGGCAGCAGCGTCCGTTCCTCCCCCTGCCGCCCGCGCAACCCGATCAGCCGTATCCCGGCGGCACTCGGCACCGCCACGTGCGTCTCCGGAAGCTCCACCACGCGCACCCCGGACGGCGCGTCCCGCACGTACTCGCCCCGGGCGGCCTCCTCCCAGCCCGCGCCGCCCGCCTCGCCCGGAATCTCCGTGCGCTCCTCCCACGACAGCCCGCCGGTGCTGCCCCAATGGATCGCCGAACCGCCGCTACCGTCCAGGACCACCAGGTCGTCGCAGCCGTCGCCGTCCAGGTCGGCGGCGCAGAGCTGCACGGCCCGGACACCGGTGTCGACGAACCGCTTCGGCTCGAACCCCAGCTCGCTCTGACGGAAAACGCGCACGCGACCGGCGCCCTGCTCCGTCGTGCACGCAAACGCCAGGTCCGGGCGGCCGTCGCCGTCGAAGTCGCCGGCCGCCACCGACAACGCGAACGGCGTGGGCAGCACCTGGTGCCGGCGCAGGCTCCAGCCGGCCGGCGACCCGTAGTAGATCGTGGAGTTCACGCCGCTGGAGTTCATGCCGTTGTAGTGGTTGGCGACCACCAGGTCGTCGGTGCCGTCGCCGTTCAGGTCGGCGACAGCCCCGCTCATGGCGCCTTCGGCCGGCAGCTCCGTGCAAGCGTAGCCGTCACGCCCGTCGAGCACGTAGGCCGGCGGCCGCTCCCAGTGGTCCTGGCTGTTGCAGAACAGCAGGTCCAGGTGGCCGTCCCCGTCCACGTCGAACTGGTGGATGCGCTGCAGCACGCCCGCGCGCGACACGTACAGGTTCTGCCCGCCGGCGCCGAACGTGCCCGCACGGAACGCCTCGAACCCCTCGGTCACCCATTCGCGCAGCGCCACGGCACTCCGGATCATCGAAGCGCGCCGTCTGCGGTGTCAAATTCCGCGCCGATTCGCCAGACTCCCCGAACCCACCGTGGAGGACGACCCATGCCGATGCAGGTAAGCGCGCTGACGCCGGTTCCCACCGATCCGGTCGACACCCAATTCCGGCGGATCGCGACGCCGATTCCCGTACCGGACTCGATTCCGGCGATCGAACGGCTGCGGACGGCGGAGCCGCGGTCGATGGCCGGGTTGCCGCCGGTCATCTGGCAGCGGGCGCGCGGCTTCCAGGTCGAGGACCCGTACGGCAACCGCTTCATCGACCTGACCAGCGGGGCCGCCGCGGCCAACGCCGGCCACGCCCACCCGCGCATCGTCAAGGCCGTGCACGAGCAGCTCGACCGGGAGCTGCTGTTCACCTACGCGTTCCCTTCGGATGTGCGGGCGCGCCTGATCGAGCGGGTGGCCGGCCTGCCGCCGCGCGAGCTCGACAAGGCGATCGCCTTCTGTTCCGGCACCGAGGCCAACGAGTGCTGTTTGACCCTGATGCGCCGCCACGGCCTGTCGATCTCGCCCGCAAAGGTCGGCATCCTGTCGTTCTCAGGCACCTTCTTCGGCCGTACCCTGGGGGCCCGATTCGCCGGCGGGCAGCCGGGGACGATCGACGCCATCCAGCGCGACCGGGTGTACCAGACCCAGCTTCCCATGCCCGGCAGCCCCGCGTCGCAGGGATTCCATGCCGACCTGGCCGAGCACGAAGTGGACCCGGCCAAGACCGCCGGCATCATCTTCGAGTCGATGGCGAGCATGATCACCTCGCCCTATCCCCAGGACTACATCGACGACCTGATGGCGTGGGCTGCCGAGCACTCGGTGCTGGTGGCGGTCGACGAGGTCCAGGTCGGCTGGGGCCGCACCGGGCGGCTGTTCGCCCACGAGCACTACGGCATCACCCCCGACCTGATCGCCATGGGCAAGGGGGTGAGCTCCAGCCTGCCGGTGTCGGTGGTCAAGGGACGTGCGCCCATCCTGGACCTGGCCCCGCCGGGCGAGATGTCCAGCACCCACGGCGGCAACCCGGTCTGCATGGCCGCCGCCCTGGCGAACCTGGACGTGTTCGAGGACGAGGACCTGGTGCGGCGGTCGGCCGACCTCGGGGAGCGGCTGGCGGCGTGGCTGCGGCCGATCCGCGAGCGGCACCCCGACCGGATCAGGCAGATCGACGGCCGCGGCCTGTGGCACGCCATCCACTTCCGCGACCCCGACTCGGGCGAGCAGGCGTTCGAGCTGGGCGACCAGGTCGCCATGGAGTGCGTGCGGCGCGGCCTGATGAGCTTCATCACCGGCGGCGGCTTCTACCGGATCGCGCCGCCGCTGGTGATCGACGCCGACGCGCTGGAAGAGGCGGTGGGCGTCGTCGGCGCGGTGATCGACGAGTTGCTGGCCTGAGCCGAGCGGGTCAGCCGGCCGGCGGCAGCCGCCAGCGGACGACCTCGCTGTGCACGACGAACTCCGCGTCGCGCCACGAGTAGCTGGTGACCAGCATGCCGTCGTCCAACTGCACCGTGCGGCCGAAGCCGCCGCCGGAGTAGACGCCGGGCGCAGTCTGCACGTCCAGCATCAGGCGGTCGTTGCGGAGATCGAACGCGAAGCCGTCGTGCGTCTCCCGGCCCACCACGGCGCGCACGCCGAGCGGCCGGTGCAGCGCCCGCACGGTGAAGGTGAGCAGCAGCCGCCCGTCGGCCAGCCGCAGGATCGCCGGATACATCTCGCCTGGTCTTCCGAAGGCCTCAAGCGGCCGGAACGAGCGCCCCCGGTCGTCCGAGGCGTAGAGGATCAACCGGTCCACGTTGTCCGAGCGGCCGAACTCCGGGTCGTCCACCTCGACCGCGAACCGCCCCGCGTGCGCAGAGTCGAGCCGGGCCAGGACCAGGATGCGGCCCGAGGGTGCCTGCCACCAGACCGCCTCCCCCAGGAACGGGAACGGGTAGTCGTCGCCGAGCTCCTCGATCACCGCCGGGTGGCGCTCCGGCCAGGTCTCACCGCCGTCGCGGCTGCGCCAGAGATACGGAGTGCCGGTCGAGCCGACGCCCAGCAGCAGCGATCCGTCGTCCATCTCCAGCACGGTGCGCGTCGTGCAGCTCGAACCGCCGGGCGCCATGCCTTCCGGCTCGGCGACGGTGGTCGTCCACGTGCGCCCGCCGTCGGCCGAGCGGTGCACGAAGCTGCGCGTGTAACCGGTCGGATTGCGCACGTCGCGGGACAGGAAGTGGACGGTCATCAGCACCGTGCCGTCGCGCAGCACCGTCAGGTAGGGCTCGCGGCCGAGCAGCCCGTGGCCGGTCGTGAGGTTCTCCGCATCGCTCCAGGTGGCGCCGCCGTCCTCGGAGCGGAACCGCAGGATCTCCTCCCGTTTCCAGCCCTCCTCGAGCTGATAGGGGGCGAACGCCACCAGCAGCAGCCGCCCGTCCGGCAGCCGAGCGATGCACGGCTTGTAGTCCGCCGGCACGCCCACCGGAACCCGCTGGCCGGTGATCCGCTGTCCGGCGAGCGCCCGCGGCGACTCGATCCCGATCTCCACCGTCTCCATGCCGCCTGCCTCCATGCGGGCTGAGGGTATACTCCCCGCACCGGAGGCGCGAGACATGGCGAGGCTGATCCCGGAGCGGCACCCCGAGCTGTTCAACTATCGAACGCTCACCGGCAAGGAGCTCGACACCTTCGACCGGGACGGGTTCCTGCGCTTGGGGCGCACCCTGACCGACCAGGGGCTGGAGCGGATGCGGGCCGAGGCGATGGCCGCCTGGGAGGCAGAGAAGGGGCCGTTCGACCCGGACGCCACGTGGCTTGCGAATTCACTTCTGAGCGACATCCACCACCGCTCGGAGACGGTGCGCCGCTACTACTTCCACGGTCCCCCGGTGGACATCGCCGGCCAGATCATCGGCCCGAACGTGAAGGGCGCCACCTCGCAGCTCACCTTCAAGATGCGCGGCAACACCATGCCGTTCCACTGGCACCAGGACAACGCCTACGGCGAGCTGGACCCGTACACGGCGGTGACCTGCCTGACCGCGCTCGACGACGCGGACGTCGAGAACGGCTGCCTGTGGCTGATCCCCGGCAGCCACCGCCAGGGACAGGCCGACCCGCAGAACCCGGAGGAGAAGGCGGCCCTGCTGCCGATCAAGCTGGAGGCGGACGAGAGCCGCGCCGTGCCGGTGGAGATGAAGGCGGGCGAGGCCATCTGTTTCCACTGCTGGATGCTCCACAAGTCGGAAGGCAACCGGTCTGCCACCCACCGCCGCATCCTGTTCCTGCGCTTCGCCGACGCGGACGCCGTGGAGGTCTACAACGGCGGCGTGCCGCGCCTGGGCCGGCTGCTGCGCGGCACCACCCGCTTCGCCGAGGTCGAAGCGTTCGAGGCCGACCTGGTCTAGGCGAGTCCGCCTCAGCGCCCCGCGGCGCGCTGCCGATCCCGCACGGCGGCGACGATGCGGTCGGCCAGTTCCTCCGGCGGCAAGGTGGCGTCCAGGGTGAGCTCGGCGTTGGCGCGGTACACGGGCGCACGCTGCGCCAGCATCGTGACCACCTCCTGCAGGCCGCCGCCGGCCAGGTTCGGGCGGGTGGCGGCGCTGGCCGGGTCCGCGTCGATCCGCCGCCACAGCTCCCCGGCGTCCGCCTCCAGGTAGACCACCAGGCCGTCACGGCGGGCGTGCTCCTGGTTGACGGGACGCATCAGGGTGCCGCCGCCGAAGGTGACCACCGCGTCGTCGTGCGCGCACATCTCGGCCACCACCGAGCTCTCCACGTCGCGGTAGTAGGGCTCCCCGCGGTCCTGGAAGATCTCGGCGATGGTGAGCCCGCAATGCGCCTCGATGCCGCGGTCCACGTCCAGGTACTCCCATCCGAGCCGCTCCGCCACCAGCCGTCCGGCGGTGGTCTTGCCGGCAGCCCGGTAGCCGACCAGCACCACGTGCATGATCACGGATCATAGCGCGGCGCGTGGCACCCAACGGAGAGAGGGCCTATACAGGATCCGCCTTGCAACTAGTCAGTCATCTGGTCATCATTCTGCAGAGGTAACTATTCAGCCGGGGCGGACGGTTTGAGGCAGGTTGGGATCATGGGGCG